>JBBTTM010000001.1:0-1420 GCA_038064255.1 Patescibacteria group bacterium
ATAAACTGGCCAGTAATAATCGCCTGTCGACGACCCTTCTTGGTTAAGGGATAGGCATGTGTAGCTAAATTAAAAGACGCTCTTTCATTAACTGATAAAATATTTCCCTCCGACTCGGCATGACGGACTAAAACTAACTCGCTAGGCCATGGCATCTGCTGTTCCTCCTCTTTCCCTTTTTTCCGTTTTGAAGTGCAATTTCTTTCGGCGAGAATTAACTTATGCCAAAGAAACACACCAAGAGGTCTTATCGGCACCTTGCCCAAGCCGATCGTGATAGGTTACAAGCCTTGCGAGACACCGCTACTAAGCAGGCTGAGATCGCCAAGATTCTCAAGGTCGATCCAAGTACGATCTCTCGAGAAATAGCTCGCAATCGGAGGAAATATCGGAAAAGAAAAAAGATCAAAAACAAAAAAGCCCGCTATGAAGCGGGTGTGGCTAACCATAAGGCCTATGTCAGAAGAAAATACGCTAAGTATCAGGGAAAGAAGATTAATGAGAACCAAGAGCTAAAGGAGTATATCATCAAAAAATTGAAAAAGTATTGGAATCCCGATGAAATCGCCGGCAAGCTGAAGCGCGATGGTAAGCTACTCTACGCTTCTAAGACGGCGATCTACGAATGGTTAAGAACTTCGTTCGGCGATCGTTACTGCCGATATCTCTATTCGGGTAGGCACTATCGAAGAAGACACCGGGGCAAAGCTCAAAAAAAGCAGATGATTCCTCACCGAATCGGCATTGAAGCTAGACCACTTGGCGCGACCAATCGCACTCGCTATGGGCACTATGAGGGCGATACGATGGTATCAGGAAGAAAGACAGGCAGTAAGACAGCGTTGGCTGTCATCTATGAGCGCAAGGCTAAATATCTCGATGCGAGGAAGATTGTCTCGCTCGCGCCGAAACAATTTGCGGCGAGCGTCAACGAGATGATGATGGAAAAGCAGGCGAGAACCGTTTCACTCGACAATGGTATCGAGAATCGCGATCATGAGACGCTCCTGGTACCCGCGTATTTCTGTCATCCGTATCATTCTTGGGAAAAGGGAGGCGTGGAAAACGGAATCAAGATGATTCGACGATTTTTGCCCAAAGGCATTGACCTGGCCTTGCGTTCAAGCGATGATGTAAAATATATTATTGATGTTCTAAACGATAAGCCGAGGAAGTCGCTTGGCTATGCCACGCCAAGAGAGATCATGATCGAGAAAAACTTATTTAAAAACAAAAAAATCCCTGTTGGGGAAATTGCACTTCGGGGGTGAATTTAGTTTCCTGGTCGTTCTTATACAATATCACAACCACATTTTTTGTCAAGAGCGAACTGTTGACTCAAAAGCAGGACTAAGATATAAATGAGATAGTCCTTCTCATGCCGATAAGAAAAGGGCTAAAGAGTAATTGAATCGAACAC
>JBBTTM010000002.1:0-4037 GCA_038064255.1 Patescibacteria group bacterium
GCTGCAGTGCGTGTACAATTTTCAGTTTTTGATCCGGCGTGATTCTACAGAAGAGTGTTACGGATTTCACTCTTCGGGTTAATTCATCCTGTGTGAGGTCTGCGAGTTCTTTTCCTTCCAGGATTTCAGTAGATGCGTCGTGGATGTCTATGCCAAGCTTTGAGAGAATCGCTTCGGATGTCACTCTGTAGTCGCCTGTGATGATTTTGATGTTTACTCCCGCGTTTTTACATAGAGACAGTGCATCTTTTACGTCTGTACGTATGGGGTCTGAAATTCCAAGAATACCAAGAAAGGTAAGTTTTTCAGTGTACTGCGATCGGGCTACTCTGTTTTGTTCTGATGGTTTTTTATACGCGAGTGCGATGATACGAAGACCCTGTCTTGCAAATGAATCGATAGATTTAGTCCAGTGATCTTTCTCGTTTTTGTTAAGCGTAGTCATCTGAAGGAGTACGTCCGGTGCGCCTTTGGCCCATACACCCTGAGCATTATGGACAACCATATATTTTTTGATTCCGTCAAAGGGAATTTCGTCTATCCTCGGGCAGGAATCGCTTAATTGCTGCGGATCTATGGAGTCTTGTGCTTGTGTCCATTCCCAGAGTGCACGATCAACAGAATTTTCCAGATTATTGGCATACACAGAGGTAAGAATCGCCAGATTTTTGTCTGAAAGCTTTGATTCAGTGACTTTCATAATTCCCTCAGTGAGTGTTCCTGTTTTATCTATACAAAGTGTACTGACAGAGCCGAGTGTCTCGGCGGAAACGAGGCGCCTTACTATGGCGTGTCGTTTGAGAATTTTTTGCATGCCGACAGATAATATGACTGTGAGAGATACAGCCATGCCTTCAGGTATTGCAGAAACTGCAATAGCTACCGCAAGAGAGAACATGGTAACTATGTGCTGACCCCGCAGAATACCAATAAAAAATATGCCTATGCATACGACCAGAACGAGCTTGGAAAGCGACGAGGCAAGCGTGGATAATTCTTTTTGGAGCGGAGTTTCCTCTTCTTTTGTTTGTTCAAGCGTTTGTGCGATGCTCCCGAGCTTCGTCTGCATACCGATCTCTGTGACGGTAAATTTTCCTCTTCCGCTTGCGACACTCGTACCCATAGAAACGAGTGAATCTGATTCTTGCGATTTTTCCACAGGCTCAGCTTCGCCGGTGAGTATGGCTTCATTGACGCTCAAGGATGCAGACTCTATAAGAGTTCCGTCCGCAGGGATACGGTCTCCGGAGCCGATGATAATCGTATCGCCTACCTGAATCATCCGGGCATCTATGGTTTCCTGTTTGCCGTTTCGGTATATTTTTGCCGTAGGAGTGAGCATGTTTTTGAGGAGTGCGAGTTCATTTTGAGCCTTCCTCTCCTGCAAAAATCCGAGAATCGTGTTTATTAATACTGCTGTGAGTATGACGGCTGTATCTATGTAATCTCCGAGGAAAAAAGTAGCCAGAGAGGCGATGATGAGGACATATATAAGCGGACTTTTTAACTGAGAAAGCGCAAGGGAGAGGAGCGACGGAGGCTTCGTTTGGGTGATAGTATTTTTTGCGAGAGTATATTGAGACATATCAAGGTTGAATAATTGTAGAAAGTAAAAGTATTGCCATGATGCCTATTGAGTTGAGGACAAAAGAAAGAAAGAGAAACTTATACTTTCCGATTTTTGATATCCCCATGAGTCCTATTCCAAGTTCATCCGGGAGCGGAGAGGCGATAATGATGGCGCCAAGAAGCGGAAACATCCATCGCATAGATTTGAGAGTATGAACAAGATGGTGAAGCTTGGAATGCCCGTAGTATGTATACAGATCTTCGATTTCACCCATGAGTCCATCTTTTATGAAGTGAAATATCATAAAATCTGTAATCGTTGCGCCAAGTCCGGCGATTAACCCCAGTTCCAACGGCGAAAGTTTTTCTGCAAGGATGAGTAGAACAAGCGCTCCGGTTGCGGCGGTAAACGTGGATACAAAAAGCATACCTGAGAAAAATGCTCCTATATAGCCATAGTTTCCAAGTTGCGCAATGTAGGCATGAAATGGCTGGT
This sequence comes from Patescibacteria group bacterium, assembly GCA_038064255.1. GTDB lineage: Bacteria > Patescibacteriota > Microgenomatia > UBA10105 > UBA927 > JACREM01. Next base: position 2,066 of record JBBTTM010000002.1, read on the forward strand.
AGAAATAGAGGACTACTGTGAAAATGAGCCCCAAGAATACTAAAAGTAGATTTATGTATGAATGATGCTTGATATGTTTGAGTTTTTTTATTTTCTTCATATCTATTCTAGTGTAGCAAAAAATGGGTAAATTTTACTCATACCATCAGCGTATCACGGATTATCAGATCAATTCAAATTTTCCGAACAGGTTCTATGCCGTTTTTGACAACCCTTCGGGTTGCAAACCGGCGTAAGATGGGTATATACTTTCCGTGAAAAGATCAACTGGAGGATACATCATGCTGAATTTTAAAATAGGAACTATTATTCGCTCCATTGATAAAAGCGGCGTTGATCTTCCGCATGCGGCAAAGGAGTTTTTTGGTGCGCACCCTATATATCCAAACATGCCGTTACACTCTCCGACGAAACAAAACAAAATTTTATAAAAATATTTGATTGGTTATCGAGTACTTAGCAAAACAAACGATATCGGCTATACGTATTTCAAAATTAGTGTGTTCTAATTAAAGAAAGGAAATTATCTCGACCGGTTGATTAGGTTAATAACCAGACGACAAATTTATAATATGAGAGTTACAGCTCAATATCTGGTTAAAGGAGCGTTATATGCTTTAGAGCAATGTGGCTTACTCCTTGCCGATGCTGTTGTATTGATAAATAAAAAATCATATAGCAGCGCTGTGGTTTTAGCTGCATTTGCAAGAGAAGAATTAGGCAGGTGCAGGATTTTAATAAATTACTTTGATGAGATAGTTAAAAAGGGTCAGACTGTTACGCTTGAAGATATTAGCAAAGCATGCAAAGAACACGGTGTTAAACAAAAATGGGGACAACTCAGCACAACTTTGAGATTTCAAAATAATTCTGAGGCGAGTAAATTAATAATGACTAGGAATAAACTTTTACAATCCGCTCAACATCAATCTGAAGAATTTAAGAAAATTGAGAGAAAAATAGCTGTTATTATGGAGAGCATCAGAAGGCGCACACCAAATGATAGGCACAAGGCTAGAGCTGAAGCGTTATACGTCGAGCCAGATAATTTAGGCACAGATTGGAATACGCCAAAAAAAGTGTCATCTGATTTTGCTCACAACTTTATTGCAGATGCATCAGGTGATTACGCAATACTAAGACAAATCCTTATTGGGAATGTTGTAATGGGAACAAATAACTGTCGTCACTATAGGCGTGACACAATTATTGAAAATTGTAAGATAGAGAAAAACTCACCCGTCGGGTGAGGTAGCTTTGCACCTTATCTATTGTAAAATACAATAAATTATGAAAAAAATACCAGACAAGAACAAACCGCAGATTGTCATTTATCACACTCTCGGTGGTGAGCAAAAGATCAGTGTAAGAATTGAGGACGAGAATGTGTGGCTGACGCAAAAGTTGATCGCGGAGCTTTTTGATGTGAGCGTTCCTACGGTCAATGAACATTTGAAAAATATATTCGAAAGCGATGAATTGTACGAAATTTCAGTTATTAGGAATTTCCGAATAACTGCCGCAGACGGCAAGGAATATGATACAAAACACTATAACTTGGAAGTTATTTTGGCGGTTGGTTATCGTGTGCGATCAGACAAGGGAACTCAATTTCGTACGTGGGCGACAGAAAGGCTGCGCGAATATCTTATCAAGGGTTTTACAATGGACGATGAACGACTCAAGCAAGGAAGCGGAAGAGCGCGTTATTTCCAAGAACTTTTACAGCGCGTGCGAGATATTCGTAGTAGCGAACGGATGTTCTACCAGAAAGTAACTGACATTTACACGACCAGCATTGATTATAAGGCTGATGATGAGTCTACACACAAATTTTTCGCTACTGTACAAAATAAGATGCACTATGCCGTCCACGGACATACGGCAGCGGAAATTATTGCCAAGCGAGCTGACAGTAAAAAACCGCTCATGGGATTGACGAGTTTCAAAAGCAATTATATTACGACCAACG
>JBBTTM010000003.1:0-5190 GCA_038064255.1 Patescibacteria group bacterium
GAGGAGGACATCTGCCCAGAGCGAGAGGTAAAAATAGAAAAGTTCCGGCTTGGATTTTTTAATTGTCACGACCGAGTCCCACCCGTAGTTGGTCGAGAGATGGTGGAGGACCTGCCAGACAGATGACGGGTCGTTTAGAATTCGTGCCTCGTAGAGTCTTTTGATATATTCGTACCTGTTTGAATCGCCCGGCGGATGACGGAGGATGTGAGAGACGAGGTGGGATTCCAGCGTCGGGAGACTCTCTGTATATATTCCAGGTTTTGTCTTACGTCTCTGTGCTGTGGAATTTAAGATGGTCCGGGTTGATTCATATCCGAGTTCTGATGTGTCAAGAGCTAGTCGGTCGAGTACCGATAGGATATGGATATTTTTTATTCCTGCATGCCAGAGGGCGACCGTATAGCGCTTTCGAATAGCGTCGTGAAACATCTGGTCGGTGCCGATTTTGATGAGGGATTGAGACAGATAGTCGCGTATCTCACTCTGACCGAAAAACATCTCGATCTGGTTTTGCGATGCATCTTCTATGCCAGACAGAAATGAGCGGATATTAGTTTCAGCTATCTGAATCAATGAATCTGCCGCATTCTGATAATCGTACATATTAAATCCTTCCGGCCGAGGGTATTTGTGTATGTCTGGTGCGTGCAGGAGAAATGTCCGTGCTATAGACGCCGGGTGGTCGCCAGTGAGCGCATGTGCAAGTTTTGCCAGAGCATCCCCGTAGCGGATACGCGCGTGCTCCTCGTAACATCTGATGAGAAACGGTATCCAGAGCGGTGCATGGTGAAACGATTTTTCGTCTTTAAGACCGAGAGAGAATGGCGCGTATTCAAGAAGAAAGATGAAGGTGTTCTGTGTTTCAGAGAATTCATGCGTTTTTACCGCATCGGCAACATTTGACGCGAGAGTTTCTCTTGTCGAATATTTCAAAAGCTCTGCGAGGTTTCTTCTGAGTGCATCCGACGGGGTGAAGATATGCTCTGAGTTTCCGACGGTACGTGCTATTTTTAATATCCGCCAAACATGGATGGATTCTAGAGGCGTCGCGCCGTCCGGGATGAGGCGGATCGCAGTTGCACTGATAAATTGAAGGAGTGCATCGAGAGCCTCCGGAGTCTTTTGAATTTCTTGACCACGGGTATAGACATGCGCGAGCGCATCAAGGGCTACAGCAGCAGAGTCTTCCGAAGGCCGAAGAAGGGGAATTTTTTTACATATACTTCGCAGGAGATCCCATGTCGTGTCTCGTTCTGACACGATTTCCGAGAGCGTTTTGGTCATGAGTTTTTGGACTTTTGGTTCCGGATGAAAGAGACCAAGAAGGACCGGATCAGTATCCAGAGCGTCTTCCGGGAGGGCTAATACTATGTGTTTTACGAGTCGTTTCCACAGAGGGCGTGAGGTTGAGCTAAGATCCGATGCCTGAAGTGCAAGTGAGTGAAACCGTTCTTCGTACCGGAGGAGTGGTGCGATAGGCGTATCGCGAAGTGCGATGGATTCCGTGAGTATTGCGCCAAGAGAGCATAGTTGGACTGTATTTGGATTTTTTAGGAGTGTTTCTATCTGATGCTCTGGATCGTCTGAGAGTAGCTCTGGGAGAAAGAGCTCAAGCGCGCGTTTGGCCTCTGTCGTCTCGGGTTGGAGCGGGATTTTTCGAGTAAATATTTCTTCTATGATTATACTTGTCCGTGCGTCATTGTCCTCCCTGCTACGATCATGAAATACGTCGAGGGCGAGAAATACCTTGCTATTGAGTGAGTCTCCGAGTGTTCCCGGAAAACTCAGATATGCCTGAACTGCAGAGCGATAATCAACAAGTGATTCTATGGGAGTAAATGTCTCCGGAAGATTGGGATGAAAATATGCAGGATCTACAGATGCAACTTTTTCGGGTAGCGACATTGTCTTTTTGTGTGGGGCATGGGCGATTCAGAGGGATTATGGCATATCACGGGAAGTCGAGTCAAGGTTTTGTCATTGGCATTTGACATGTATGTTCATTTTTGTTATAATTTTGATCACAAATGTACATTTATGATTAAATTCAATAACAATATTATCTTAACTGAATTAATGAGGCAGAATCCATGGTGGTCACGTCCGCAATTCAAGGCAAGTGAACCGATCCACCATCGACGGGATATGTTTCCCGTATTTTTGGACAGAGTAAAAAACAGAGAGCTAATCACGAGCTTGGTGGGACTACGACGGGTAGGAAAATCCACGCTTATCCGTCAAATCATCGATCATTTATTGCAATCAGGACAGGATCCAAAAACTATATTGTATTTTTTATTCGAAGAGTCTCTAGGAAAGAACACACAGGATACTTTACGCCAGATTTTGGATTATCAGATTCAAAACAACCCTCATAAACGAATCTTTTTTTTCTTTGATGAAATACAATACGTGGATGGATGGAACAGCCTCCTAAAATTTTACTTCGATACCTATCCGCATTTAAAATTTGTGGTCAGCGGATCTGCAAGTCTTTTCATACGGACAAAGGCAACTGAAAGTCTCGCCGGAAGAATACAGGAATTGGTGTTGCGGCCCATGGGATACGGTGAGTATCTTCGGATACATTCTAAGACACATCTTCCTGAACACTTTTTGCAATATTTAGCGTGGGGAGAATTTCCGTATCTAGAAAAACTACCCGACTGGGCTGAAAAGAAAGAGTATGTACATGATTTTATCATCAAAAAAGTTGTAGAACATGATTTGCCAAAGTTAAAAAAAATTTATGGGAGTGACCTTTCCTCTTTATTGAATATACTCATCGCACGCTCCGGACAGATAGTAGAAATTCAAAATCTATCCCAAGATTTAGGGATTGCCCAAAACACTGTCCGTGAGTATCTGGGACTTTTGGAAAAAACGTATCTTGTTTCTCAGGTGTTTAATTTGGGAATAGGCTTTCGCACGAGAAGTACCAGACAAAGAAAAATCTATGCATCTTCGGTAAATGCTGTGGTATTTCAGAGCATCCAGGGATTGGAGTCGGATATGTGGCAACAGAACATAGGATATATTATCGAAACGTTTGTATACAATTATTTATTACGGCAACAGAGTGGTGATATACATTTTTTTCGACAACGCCAGGTGAAGGAAGTAGATTTTATCCAACTTGATGCTGAATCAAAACTCCCTATAGAAGTGAAATATCAAAATGTTTTACGTCCAAGCGATCTTGATACCCTCTTGTATTATTGTAAAAAAGAGCGTCTCAATAAAGCCGTAGTTGTGACAAAAAATGAACAAAGTATCAAAAAAATTGACGGGGTTGAAATTTCATTTAAACCAGCTCATACGCTGTTGTGATACGTATCGCTTTACGTGTGTTCTTGATGGAGGAAAAATACCGTGCGCGATCAAAAAAGAGAGTCTTAGGAGACCATCCTTTCTGATCGCGCCGGCGAACGAAATTGCGATTACTCTGGTGCCTCTTATTGAGGTGCTTTGACAAATGAGATGAGGCGGAAGATGTCGCGATCATCGGTTTCGTCATATGCGTTGAGGCTAGGAGACGCATAGTGATTGCGGTAGGTCGTCATTAAGTCCCTTGGTGAAACATGGAATGTGCTGACTGCGGCGCCTCCATAATCCTTCACGATTTCACTCAAATATCCGACAGCGGTTCCCATGTTCACCCGCTGACCGATAGCAAAGTCCGGGTGCAGAAGAATATTGCCCGTGCCACCGGATATGAGAGACGAAGCAGCGAGTTCCGCATATATTTCCCATGGAAATTGCGGATTCGGCGTGACGAGAAGCGTCTGATCGACGCCGAGATGACTTTGCTGCAGCTTGGCCGCATACATCTCAACGTAGATCACCGTTGAGCCATCTCGCACTTTTTCCTTGCCTGTGACGAAGTTTGACGCAGGTTCGTCATTGACCGCGATGACGAGCCAGTCGGAGTCCTCTGGCATATGTTTGACCGGAAAATCCGTCAAAACACCTGGCTGGAAATCGATCAGCGTTCTCTGGCCGTCTCTCTGGGCTGCCGTCAGGATACTCTTGATAAGCACTGCGTCATTCGATCCATCGTTCGGAATCACGATGACGCCGTTTTTCAGCGTCTTGACCCTGTACTCACGCCCCCTGAGATTCAGTTCTTTGAAAATCTCTTGAAGTTTTTTTTCGCCATCAGTCTTCTTTTTGGCGCTGTCAAGGACCGCGGTCGGCGAGGGTTGAGGCACGAGTGTCGGAATCGTCGTCGCTTTTTGATCAGGCTTTTTGGTCGGCATGGGTGAATTGATAGGACTGATCACTGCCTGTGTGACTTGGACAGTCGCCTGGACTGTCGGAAGTTTTGACAGAGCGGGGTCACTATATCTATGCCACGTGCCGCCTGTTTGCCTTGTGCCTGTGCAACGGTGCAGATTGGGCTTCCCGGAGGGCAATTCGCGATGATAGGCGCACAACTGATGACGAGGATCGCTAAGACAACGAGAGTGATGATGATGCTTATTCGGTTCATTTTTTTGTTTCCTTTTCTTTGAAAATAGAGTTGATTCATCTGACCTCCATGGTCGGATACGAGAAATCGAGAACTAGCTCGACTTTTCGCATCCGGCCAAAAACAGAAAAAAGGAAATAAATAATAAATAATCGCAATGGTAAGGTGCGTACTATGGGCAGGGGAAGGGTAAACAACCTCGCGTATGAGGCGTTCACGTAGGGCGAGTGTATATATTTAGTGCGTAGAAGTCAAATCGACGGGTTATGATGTTACAGGATATTTTCTTACATTGGGAAGAAAATAATAATTATGATTCTGTTTGTTTTATTGCTATATAGTTCCGCCTCTTGACAAATATGTAGAGAGTGTGTATAAAAGTATTTCTTGCGTCCTCTGTTTGCACCTCCATCCCTTTTGAGGGGTGGAATTGCAAGGAGAGGGCTAAATTATTTCTTCAGGTAAATTTGTGCTATAGTGTCGGTGAAGTCTCAATTTTTAGACCAAACTGGCACATTAAAAACCTCGATACCTTTAAAGGTTGAACCTTTAAAGGTTATATCAAACAGCATCAATTTTTATTTGACAACTCAACAAGGACTGTCCTTGTGAAGGTGTTTATTCTATTTCCAGGGGACGAGCGTGGACACGAAAACTTTCGTGTAAACAGTTTTGTTTTTATTTTTCGTGTTTGTATAGTCCTCCTGGAGGTGGAC
>JBBTTM010000004.1:0-10417 GCA_038064255.1 Patescibacteria group bacterium
TTTATTTTTGAATACATTGTTTGTATATTCATTTTTTGCGTCAAAATCACAGTGCCTATCTCACCAAGAGACAAAAATCCGAGTATCGCATAGATAAATACGAGAGCCGGAGGGAAAATTACACCAAGTACTATGCCAACAACGCCTAAAAACAAATAATTTCCTGAAAGTTTTTTTGTTATAAATCCATCTTTATCCGCCGTAGCTCCTGATCCAATCTGAGCGAAGGAGGAGGCTAAAACCCAGAGAATAAATAAAAGCAACCCCTGCCCCAAAAGTACGTGCGGCATGAATGTGATGCGCTGATTGCTGTCTACCACCGACCACCACGGCATATACCCGCCAAACCTCGGCCATCCCGCCACGAACTCAAACTTCGGCCAGGTCGAGGCAGTCGCCGCGAGTAAAAAGGTAAGATACGCTATCGTTTCCTGACCTTTTTCTGAAAACACCCACTGGCTTACTTTCCAGAGTATATAGAGGTACAAAAATCCAAAAAACACGCGCATCGCGTGGTACGAAATAAAGATGTATGGCGTCTGGATGTGCGACCAATCAGACACTCTGCCGATAAAGACATAGAGGATCTGGGAAAGACCTGGAGCGTGCGGTTCAGACGTATATTTTTCTGTGGCTAGCCACTTCCCTTCTTTCCCCTGCCGGATACGGGAGAGATAAAAATTGTAGTCAGTATAAAAATTATGCACGAGCTCAAAATACCGGTCATCATGGATACTCGAGCTTCTATATAGTTCATAAAACGTCGGCATCATGGAGAAAAAGAGGAGAAAGAGGATAGTCACCACAGGGAGAATTCTCTTAAAGTTCATACCATCATTCATACCATAAAAAAACCCGCGTATCTACACCCGTACAACGCGTCGTAAAAAACGTCGTACAACCCGCCGTACAAGCCTTGACAACGGAGCCATCTGACGCCATGTCAGAGAGGACCTCTCTGACATAGCTTTAATACGCTCCAAAATAAACATAAATATACAGTAACCATTTCATAAAAGTTTTGCAGCCGTTAAAAATAAACTGTCATCTTTGCATCTGTATATATTTGTAGTATCACTAATACTATGAAAGAACCCAGTGACAATTACGTACAAACCCTCATTACCGCGATCGCGGTGAGTGGTACGCTCGTAATTCTTATTTTTATGTTTCACGAATGGACAAAGCCGCGAACGGGTACGACCGTCCTTCCCGGTGGCATCACCTACTTAGGTCCCTCAGGTGCTGTTTCAGCACCTGCGAAGCAGGATCTTGTTTCGCAAGATACAAAAACAACTACTCCATCGTCCCTCACTATCCCCGTCGATACGACAAACTGGAAAATATTTTCCGGTACGCTTTTCCCCTGGACCTTTTCTTACCCCCAGTCTTTAAACCTCGGAGTGTTTCCGGGAGACCCGTTTGACGCAGTCACCATATTCTGGAAAGACACAAATTCCCAGGAAAATGTTTTTTTCAGGGTCGAAAATCTCAATAAAATCAAAGGCGGATTAACGTTTATTGCGAAACCAAAAATAGAGTATGTCTCTTCATGGTGGAAACAGTACACATGGAAAAGCGTGGAATCGATCACGCAGTTTACGAACAAAAAAGGGCTTACGGGATACAGGGCAAAATACAAAGACGGTACGGGCAACGTACCATACGATCATGTATTTTTCGAAGTTCCGGATAAACCCGAACTTATCATCTGGATGGCCACCCGCCTCCTCTCCCCCACTGTCTTTGACAAAATCGTGGATTCGGTAAGATGGAATAAATAAATCGTGATTCAAATTTTGTCATTGCGAGTCCGTTCGTACGGCGCGGCAATCTTCCAGTTAAACATGTGGAAGATCCCTCGTCCGAGTTTACTCTGAGCGAAGTCGAAGGGCTCGGGATGACAAAGTACTTTATTTCTTAAAGGCCAGGCCTTAAAACAGCTTGTCCTGAGTGAAGTCGAAGGAGCCTGACCCGTAGGGAAGGCCTGGCCTTATGAATTTGGATATTTAATCTCATGGAATTTCTACTTCTCACTCTCATCTCATCACTCTTCCTCACCCTCGAGTTTCTCCCCTATTTCTACTCTCTTTTTATCACACCGGCGGGTTTTGTATCGCTCGGAGTCACTCACTATGCATACGATTATTTTTATTACCTCTCCCACATGGCGCAGACCGGAGGAGGTCACTTTTTATTTTCCACAAACCTTCATACCAGCGAACCGCAGTTATACACCTACATCGGCTGGGTCTACGTCCTTTTTGGAAAACTGTTTTCTCTCTTTGGCATTTTTCAAACTTTAGGATACCAGCTCGCTTCATTTTTCATGATGCTTCTGTTTCTCTTTGTCCTCTACCGGTTTCTCTTGCACATTTTTTCTGATTCGTGGATAAAACGCGTGGGTGCATTTTTTCTCTTTCTCTTTAGTAATGCACTCATCACCGTCCAAAACGGTCACATCACATTTTTTGACACCTGGAGCAATATCGGCACACCCTTTATCCGCCTTGAAATGGTACCGCACCATCTTCTGACGCAGACTCTCCTCATCGCGTCTCTCCTCCTGGTGTTTACCAGAAATCTCCACAAAACCTATGCTTCGAGCACAAGCGAGAAGTTCTCGCCAAGAGGCTCGAACAATATTTGTATCCGGGGGATACCACGTACTTTCCACAACTATCATCTTATCTTTGTTGTCTTCCTCTCTTTTCTCTTAAGCACCCTCCAACCGCTTCAGTGGATACTCATGGGAGCGAGTGTCGGGATCATTTCATTTCTTTTAAAACCATCTTTAAAATCTTTGCTCCCTGGAATTCTCTGGATTCTCGCAGGGCTTCCGTCAGCTCTGTTTCTTCGTTCTCTCTTTCAAACCCAACCGTACATCAATACAATGACTTGGGAAGCCGCACAACAACAAGTCTACTCTATCATCGACTATTTTAAATTTAACGGCATCGTCGCAATCCTCGGATGCATAGGGTTGCCGCTTCTATTTAAAAAAAAATCAAACATCCTCACTTTGCTTCTTTTCTATTCGTTCATCTCAATTTTTCTTTTCTACTCTCCTCTCCCGGAGCGTTTTTCTCTCCTCAATATCCGTTTTCTCTCCTCCCTCCCGACGCTCCTCTTTTCCATCTCAGCCATCGAATTATTTAGCTTCGCAAGACACTCTCTTGCAAAACTACTTTCAGCTTGTCATTGCGAGGAGTCTTCGACGCGGCAATCTTTTTATAATGAAGATCGCCACTCCGCCAACTGGCGGATCGCGATGACAGGACCCATGAGATTTTCCTTGTTGGTCATTGTGTATTGGATATTGAGTATTGGTAGTATCGCACTCCTCACCCCTCCCCTCTACTTCCAGATGAAACAGCGCCTCGACTTTGACGTACACAACGCCTACTTTTTTCTGGCAAAAGGAGCATACGATGCGCTTGTCTACGCGCCAAAGGTGTCTACCATGGACGATGTTTTTCTCGTCCAATGGCCGTTTTCAGCCCCATTTACCGGCCTTTCAGGTAGAAGGGAGTATGATTCAAATTTCCTCGCAACAATACATATACAAGAAAAAGAGCCAAGAGCACGCGCATTCTTTGAAGGAAAAATGAGCGAAGAAGAAATGAAAAGCTTTCTGATAGAAAGTCACATCACGCGCATCATCGCATACCCTTGGACATTCCCTTCTGTCCCTCCATTCTTCAAAGAATTATATAAAACAGATATGCTTGCAATATACGAGCTTCAATGAATAATATTCTCTGGTACAATAAACACCATGAGTAGACAGACAAAAACGCTTCTTTCTCTCCTCTTTCTCGCGGGTCTTCTCATCCGGATCGCCCTCATTCCAAACCCCGGCTTTGAAGCGGACATATCGTTCTGGAAATCCTGGGGACTTGGCGTACTCGATAAAGGATTTGTCGAAGGCATCAGGGCGACCAATAATAACTATCCTCTTCCTTTTTCCTACACACTCGGAGCCATGGCGTGGGTCTACCAACTCTTTGCCGATCCGCACAACTTCAATGCATTCTGGTCGAATACGAATCTGTTGTTTCTCACCATCAGTAAGTCCCCAGCAATCTTGGCTGACATCGGCATAGCAGCGATCATCCTCTACATCGGCAAAAAAGCGAAAGAATTCTCCTTCCCCTCGCTTTCAGCTTTTAGCTTTCAGCTTTTAGCTTTACTCTTCTTCCTCAACCCCGTCGTCATCATGGACGGCGCGTGGTGGGGGCAGGTCGATAGCGTCGGTATTTTTATCTTCCTTCTTTCGTTTCTCCTCGTATTACAGAAAAAACCAACCATCGCCGGATTTGTCTTTATTCTTGCCATGATGACAAAACTCCAAAACATGATCTATGCCCCACTCTATTTTCTTTTTATCTATCAATATGTTGGATTTGAGGGGATGAAAAAATCCCTCATCGGCGCCATCGTTGGATTTGTGGGACTACATATAGAATTCTTCCGGGCACATGACATATCACGCATCATCGCATCGCTTACCGATAACGCAAACATTTTCCCATACATGTCTCTCAATGCATACAATATCTGGTGGATTGTCGCGGGTGGGAAAGGCATGGCGATGTCAGACAAAAATCTTATCCTGGGGCTCTTAAACGCCAAAACCATCGGACTTCTCCTCTTTTCGGTCAGTTACCTTTTTGTCATGCTCAGGCAAATATTTCATCGAACTTCTGACCAGGATACAGGCCACAATCTTCGCCACTTCCTCGAAAATCTTGTTCTCGTCAACGCCTCATTTTTCTTCCTCATGACCGAATCACATGACCGCTACGCAGTGCCACTCACCGCATTCCTGTTGCTCTGGGGAATATTCTACATAACAGACTCCAAGAAAACGAATCCCGACTCTCGAATCCAGACTCTCATTTTCTTCATTCTCTATTCACTATTCTCACTTCTCTATTCATATAATCTTCATACGGCGCTCGTCATAAACTATCCCAACAACGGACTGCCGATACTTTCGAATATGACGACTCCGATGTTTACCATACCTGCATCCATCCTTCTCATGTCTCTGTTTGGCGTCTATATCTGGTACCTTGTAACGCACACATCAAAAATCATCACGCTTACATCTGTCATCTTATTTCTATCATCTCTTCTTTATCTTAATCTTCCACTCATCCAGAAAAAAAGTATTCCTGTGACAAAACTCTCGCCTATTGCGCAAAGCCAGGATTTTGGAAATCTCATGCCAAATCTTTCCGTCGGCTCAACGTTTGGCATAAACAAATGGACGAGACTTTCAACACAGTATGCGTTTTATAGAACCGGCCTGGGGACGCATGCAAATAGTTCCATAACGTATCATATAAACAGAACGTTTTCCCGATTTACGAGTGATTATGGCATAGATACCGAAGGTGGAAATCAGGGTTCGGCAATATTTGAAGTCTGGGGAGATGACAAAAAACTCTTTGAATCAGAAATCATAAAACGCTTTGACCTACCGCGCCATATCGATGTACCGATTAGCGGAGTATCGATGCTCACACTGAAAGTAAACAGCACGGACGACGGGATTACAGACGACCATGCAGATTGGCTGAACCCTAAATTATGGCCATAGACGTAATCTGTCATTGCGAGGAGTCTTCGACGAAGCAATCTCATACAATAAAATAGATTGCCGCGCCGTCAGAACGGACTCGTAATGACGATGCTTAAAATATGAAAAACGTAAATCAATTGATTGGCCTCACAATTCTCTTTTTAACTATCGGGTTTAACCTTTGGATATACAGACTCGAGCCTACGGCGAGGGTCGATCCAAATGACAACTCGTTTCAATTTGCCCTGGTAGATAGAACAAATACGATCTTTGACTATGCTTGGCAGCAATGTCAAAACTCAAAACTCAAAGCGCAAAACAATACGCTACCGATTATACATCCGCTCAAAAATTTTGCACTATGCACTATGAACTTTGCACTTCTTTTTGATCACTGGGTCCCAAACTGGGCACAGGGGTATAACCTCCCTTATTACTATTCACACTTGCCGCAAATAATAATTGTGGGCTCCTATCGATTGATATCATTTTTTTCTCAATTTTTAATTTCCAATTTTCAATTTTTAATGAAAATTTCAAATTTCAATTTTCAAATGAGCTTGTTCCAATACTATCACTGGATTATTTATGTATTGCTCTGTTTCTTCCCTCTTTCGGTGTTTCTCGCTCTGAGAGTAATCGGTCTCCCCTGGATCATCTCAGGTATTGGCGCATTTACAGCGAGTCAACTCTCGACAGACGGACTCTATGGACTTGACCCTTCGTCCTTTCTCTGGCGGGGTTTTGGCCTTTCCAGTCAACTCTTTGCCATGATCTGGCTCCCATTAGCATTAGCATATTCGTATAGATATTTTAATGAGGAAGGTGAGAGACAATTTTTGAGAGAACTGGCGTCCGGCATAGTACGTTGGTGTAAAAATCTGGTACAAGGACGCCACTTAGCGAGGGAGGAAGCACGCCGGGATAAAGAAGCAATGATCCGAGCGTCTCGAAAAAATTCGTCTCGCACCTTCCTGCTCCCGGCCATCCTTTTCCTCATCCTCACCACCGCCGGCCACCTGGGCATCGGCATTATGGCAATACTTGGTCTCATTCCTCTTGCCTTCGGCTCTCTCATGCTTCCGCTTATCCAAAACATCATGGACAAAAGTATCCAAAAAATAAAAGATCAGATCACCCAGGAATTTCTTGTTCGCTCAATACTCCTTGTACTTCTTATTGGCTCTGTCGTGCTCATCTTGAGCTACTGGATCCTTCCGGTATTACTTCACGACCTCTATCACAACACCTCCGTCTGGGATCCTGTGTGGAAATTTGATTCATATGGAGCAAAAGATGTACTCACAAAGCTTCTCGCAGGCGATCTCTACGACTTCGGCCGATTTCCGATACTATCGATTCTCGCACTCATAGGTTTCTTTGGTGCGCTGAGCGGAAAAATATTTGAAGAGCGCACCTCACGCTTAGAAATAAAAAATCTACAATTTCAAAAAAACCAGCTAAGCAAAAATGACTCACGAGAATTAATAGACAATGCGTGTCGCGATCCGAAAATATTTTTCTGCGAAGAACAGCACCAAAGTCTATCCGCATTCCCATTCCTTTTCCTCTTCTACCTCGCGCTCTACTTTGGCAGGACGACGTGGGGGCCGCTCATAGACCTTATCCCCGGCATGAGCGATTTTCACATCTCACGCTTTATCGTGGGTCTCCACATAGCAGGAATATTTCTCGTACCTATAGGAATCTCTTGGATTGTGTCATGGGTCATGAGTCATGTGTCACACGTATTAAAAAGATTGCCACTCCCGCCATGGCGGGATCGCAATGAAACAAATATTGAAACAATTTGCCGTTTATTTGTTTATTTGATTATTGGATTATTTATTTATTGGATTATTACACCTCAAACAGTAGAGTACGCCCGGCACAACGACCGGCTCATCCTCCAGGCGAACGATAACTACGCCAAAATCTCAGAAGACACCGAACAATTATTAAAAACGCTTAAAGCATTACCACCGAGCAGAATCTACGCCGGCCGCGGAGGAAATTGGGGCAAACAATTCCGCGTTGCAGAAACGCCGATGTTTATGCATATCTCAACGTACGGTATCCCGACCGTCCTCTGGCTTCCGGAAACGTGGTCGCCAAACTCTGATACCGAACAATTTTTTAATGAAGAAAATCCGGATCATTATGTACTATACAATCTCCGCTACGTCCTTACGCCCCCGGACAAAGAACCCCTCTCCTTCTGGAAACCCCTCAAAGAAGGCAAAACATGGAAATTGTACGAAATATCAGGTCTTACGGATAACGCATCACTCACAACACAGAACGATATAGGGTATATAACTACTGGCTACGATGTGGCGCGTGTTGTAAGTGACAAACTATCGTTTGTCAACGTCATCCGTCTCTGGATCCAGCCCGCTTCGCCGAATCGAGGCGAGTCGGATTATCCCAAACTCGGTCTCTATCCAAGACTCAATTTAAAAAAGAAAATTTCCCAGTCTCCAGTCTCCAGTCTCCAGTCTCCTCCACAAAGCCTCCCCTCTTTCTCCATGCTCGACGAAGCTACATACCAGACTCCCGATGGCAAATCCCACTCCCTGTTTCAGGAACCGCCGGTGTATTCGATCAATCCAACTGAAATAGAAAAAGAGGTCTCTGTCGAAAAATACGGCGAAATAAAAATAAAATCTCAATCCTCTGATACCGATATGATCTTTCAGGCAAATGTTGAAGTATCCGAAAAGTGCACGACATGCCTTGTGATCCTCCGTCAGACGTACCACCCTTCCTGGGTCGCTACAGTGGACGGAAAACGGGCTGAAACCATACTTGTCTTCCCCTTCTATACTGCGATTAAAGTTAGTCCCGGCACGCACGACATTGTCTTCTCGTACGAACCGTCGCTATTGAAAAAACTTTTGTTCCTCATCTTTATTGGAAGTATGAGTATCCTCATATCTATACCCATCTTACTCAGGTTTGTCCGTTCGACAGGCTCAGGATCCTGAGTGTATCGAATGACAACTTTTTTAAGTGAAAAAGCGGGTTAGATGGGCCGAAGGTACTCGCACACGAGGGCGCTATCCCGAGTTTTCTCGAGTATATAATCATATTTCGTTCCATCAACCAAAAAACATCCAATCTTAATTCCTCCAGTCTTTATCCTTTCATCTCCACAATCTCCACTCGATCATTTCAGTCAACGTCTCCACTCATTTTTGCTTTCATTGTCAAGCACGTACTTGTCTGTTAAAGTAAAATTATGAGAAACACACAGCTTTCGATAAATATCAGAGACGCTACGGAAGGAGTCATCAGTACGCTCACAGATTTTCTCCTGCTGACCCTTTACGATCTCGTCGCTATATCAACAGTACGAACAATGTACGATGCCAACAGAGCCATAGATGATGCGCATCGTATGCTTGATGAAGTAAACTATCAAACAATCAAAAAAGCGTTCTCCCAGCTTTCTCAGAAAGGCCTGGTCAAACAAACAGGAAAACACTCGACTCTCGAGTTTGCCATCACCAAAGCCGGACTCAAACGAATAGAAGCGTTTATTCCAACCTATGCAGTGAATCGTCCATGGGACGGACATATCTATCTCATTTCCTACGATATCCCAAGTCGATACAACAGAGCCCGTGATACGCTCCGTCAGTATATCCGCCGCACCGGCGGAGCGCTTTTGCAGGAAAGTCTCTGGATAAATCCGTATAACCCTACGCTCCTTCTTGAAAAATTTGCCAGTACTCGCGGGATCCCGGGAACCATGCTCATTTCCAAGCTCGGACAAGACGGCGCAATCGGAGACGAATCACTCCCCGATCTTATCAGACGTGTCTACCGACTCGATAATCTATCCGATCAATATACAAACTTTCTTTCTGCTTATCAGTCTCACAGCACTGCACCACCGTTACGTGTCCGTCTCGATTTTATGGCAATTTTGAAAAACGATCCTCAACTACCATTTCCGCTTGAACCCAAGGACTTTCCGTCAAAAAAAGCATGGGAGCGACACCAATGTCTCACTCAAAAAATGCTTTAGCAGGCAAGCACGTGCGTGTCTGTTAAAGCAAATTGCATAAAATTGCACAAAAATTTGACATCTGCACTCTTCCTATAGTATAGTCCCCACACTATGCCGCGCCAAGTAAAAACAGTCACAGAAAAAAATACCAAACAGGATATACTGACCGCGTATCAAGAACTCCTGACTGATGTGGAGGGCAAGCCCGTCACTCAATCCGCACTCAACACGATAGAAAAATACGATAAAACACTCATAACTGATATCTCCGAGGCCGCCACGACACTTCAATCTCTCGTCGATAGCACGCTAAATGAACTTCGCTCAAAATTTGAGGCAGCTGAAAGTGCTCTTTCAAACCTTCGTACACTTCAGGAAACACAAAAAAAGACTCTTGCTGAAGCAAAGCAGGATGAACTCAAAGAACAAGTACGCCAAAAAGAAGAATTTTCCTACGAATTCGCACGAATGAAAAAACGATCAGAGGAAGAGCTCTCTGAGCTTCGCGCCAAAACCGAAGCAGAGCTTTCCCAAAAACGCCAACAGATACAGGATCAAGAAGAAGAATTTGCGGACCTCAAAAACCAAGCAAAAACGTTTGAACCCAGACTCCAAAAAGCCGTCAACGACGCTGTGGCCCAAACGACTAAAGATTTGAAAATCACTTTTGACCATGAACGGGCCCTTCTCACACAGGAAGCCAGAATGACGCAGGGACTTTTGGAGCAAAAAGTTGGGCTTTTGGAAACCACTATTACCGGGCAAAAAGAAGAGATCACACGACTCTTGGCAACCGCAACGTCCGCTTCCGC
>JBBTTM010000004.1:10427-14713 GCA_038064255.1 Patescibacteria group bacterium
ACGCGTATCGCAGAGCGCGCCGTCACGAAATCTGCCGACCCATTACCGCCACCTCCCCTACCCAAGGGGTAGACTACAATTCTGACAGCTTCAGGCGCAGCAAAAACAGCAGTTCATCTTTTAGTTTTTCTTTTACCCAATATTTTGTTTTATTATCGACCAGCTCTCCGAGGCCAGCCAACAGGTATCTACTATCTATTTTCTCTATATGATGAATGCACTTCTGAAGATAGCGGGAAAACGTCATACCAGCCTGTGCCTCTACAAGCTTAGTATTTAAGTCCCAATGTTGATCTAAGAAATACCAGATATCATACAGATCACGATTGACCGGTTTTTTTCTTCCGAGTACTGCCGCAAGTTTGTTTGCGAACATATCTTCTTGTTTGATAACAAGCACATTGGTACCGAGTAAGTTTTTTATCTCATACTGAGCCTTCATGGGTCTTTTAGAAATTTCTATTTTCGCATGATGCTGGCCTTTTTCATAGGAAATTAGCCAAAATAATGTATATTTTTTTTCTTCAGCTTCTTCCACGCGTCCAAACTTCTGAAAAATCTTGGTCAACGCTTCAAACACAATTTCCTGTTTTTCAGAATCAAGTAAATCAAAGTCCAGATCCACAGACATGCGGGGAAGCTGATAAAACAAAAATGCCGCTGTTCCCCCTTTGAAACCCAAGAGCGGCGCTAAGCTTGCATGATCATACATCTCGCGCAGTATGTGAATCAGTACAGTTCTATGTTTTATTTTGTCGAGCATATGATTCCATAGCACGTACGAGTGATTTATTTTTATATATTGATGCTATTGATCGACAGAGATTCCAGTTCAATGGACCAAGATTATCAAAGTGGATAGGCCCGTACACATAGAGAGTATCCAAAAAAGCTCTCTCTGCTGAAGCCATATGATACTGTCCCATATTCTTTATTCCTGAAAGATCCAAGAGCATTTCCAATTTTATTTTATGATACACGATCTGTTGTTTTTCCACTTCTACGCTCCGACTTACATAGCTTGCCACAGTAGTACGAGTGTCCCACTGAAATGTAACTCCTGAATTTCGGAGAACCGTCTCAAAACTTATATATGACGGAGAGTACATTTTTGTGGCCAACTCCATCACGTCGTAGTCTTGCTTTGCATATATCCCTCGCCTGGGCGAGGATATTTTTTTTGCTTTGACATAGTAATGTATACGAGATTTTATGAGGTCTGTATCTGTTTGCTTCCAGATAAGAGCAAGATCAGGAATAGTAAAGATAGTCTGGGTAGACTTATAGAGCTCAACAAGACTGGTATTTTCCACTTTCATGAACTACTAGTAAGAATAAACCTTACCTCCAGTGCTTGTCAATGATCAATTCCCTTGCACCCAAAAACAAGCAAATTAGCACGAATTTGTAGCTTGTCAATACGCATTTTAGTACTAATATGAAGATCGGCTACCCTATGAAGTCATCAGGGTTTCGCCTCGCATACCGGCGGCCAAGAGAAACCTATGCTCCCATGGCATATTTATGAAGCACGCTTGCGGCGAGAGTCTGATACGGCATCCCCTCTGACATCGCCTTTATCTTCAACGCATGCACTGTTTGTTGTGAAAGACGGATATTGATATTACGGGTTTTTTCGAGCGTAAATTTGGCATACGAACGGTACCGCTCAATCTCTTTTTTAAGATTCGGTATAGGCTTCCATTCGCCGGCGTTAATCGCACGCTCAATCTCGCGTTCTTCAGCGTCCAATTTTAGATCCTTAAAAGGATTTTTTCTGTTCATAATTCTCCTTTCTCCATGTAATCCCTTGTATGTTTACGACTTGGATAAATAGTTTTTAAGAATATTTTTTCTTCATCTTCGACAAACGGCATAAGATAGGCATAATCGTCTATATCTACCACAAATATCCGTTGATTGGGATATCGCTTCGGATTATTATGCCTTAATATCATCATGATCCTTCCGACTACGATAGCATCCATGACCTCTTCAAACGTGATTCCCCGTTCTGCTTTCAACTTCTCATTTTTTATCGTATCCCATGCTACAAACTTCATGACATTCATACTGTATGACAAATGATATGATTTGTCAATATATTAACATATACTGTTTCTCCTCGCACCGCGGCGGCACGTTTCGCTAGAGGCTGAGTATCACGATATTTGAGGCGAGCCAGAGACGGAGTTCACTTTCCACTCACAATGCTCCTAGCCAAAAATCTTGACATATGTCTACAAATTTAGTATAAATATAAGCATATGCTTACTCGAATTATCACAAAAATTGTAGTCAATGAGTTCAAAGATGGATTTGTGAGTATAATTTATGGCCCCCGACGGGTTGGCAAGACAATCCTATTGGACCTAATCAAATCTGCATTACCCAATTCTAAGGTTTTGGTATTCAACGGAGATACCCAAGAAACCCGAGATATTTTAAGCACAACCTCGGAGACCAAATTAACAAGCCTCGTAAAAGATTATACGATTCTCATGATTGATGAGGCCCAAAGAATAAAAAATATTGGCTTATCTTTAAAAATCTTGGTCGACAAGTTTCCTCATCTGAAAATTATTGTAACTGGGTCAGCGACGCTTGATCTGTCCAAAGGCATACGTGAGACATTAACTGGTAGAACAATAACATACAAGCTGTTTCCTCTTTCGATGAGAGAACTGATGGTTTCAAAGTATATGTTGTCTGATTCATTAATTTATGGGGGGTATCCGTATCTTCAATCACTTTCGAGTAACACTGAGAAACAACAATATCTGGAAAACTTGGTAGATGATTATCTACTCAAAGATTTATTTGATCTAAAAGAGGTGGGAGATGCTGATATCCCTCGCAAACTTTTGTCGCTCTTGGCCTATCAAATTGGTAACCAAGTTTCACTAAGCGAGTTGGCCAGACAATTGGCCATCAGCGTAAAAACTGTTGCCAGATATTTAACACTTCTGGAAAAAATTTTTGTCATCTTTCCTCTTGGGACATATTCTACAAATTTACGCAGTGAATTATCTAGATCTAAAAAATATTATTTTTACGATTTGGGAATTCGAAATGCAATAATCAAGCAATTTGGAACACTAGAAAGCCGAACAGATTCCGGGGCATTATGGGAAAATTTTATGATTTTAGAAAGAGCCAAAAGACATGAATATCAAAAAGTGTCTACCGATATGTTTTTTTGGCGCAATTATGCCCAAAATGAAGTCGATCTTATAGAAAAGAGTGCAGAAGGTCTTTCTGCCTTTGAGTTTAAATGGAGTTCTCGCAAGCTAGCCAGAACCCCAAAAGCATTTAAAGATATATATAAAATAGACATCAAGACAATACATCCAGATAATTTTGAGGAGTTTATTTAGTTTAAATATCCTCTTCAGCCTAGAATTTATTGATTACACCTTCATGGCAAGAAATTGAGCCTCAATTCTCTTCGCACCGCGGCGGCACGTTTCGCTAGAGGCTGAGTATCACGATATTTGAGGCGAGCCAGAGACGGAGTTCACTTCCCCTCGCAATACTCACGGCCGGCAAGAATTTTTCGGCAATTATCGAAAATACGTATCAATGGCAAACTCGTATTGAGCAATCAAAATTTTTTTGATGTCATAGAGAGAGTTCTGTTCGTAGAAATGAATCATAGCTTGTTTATATTCATTTTCATCGACCACACGGTAGGAAATTGGATAATAGTCGTATGCCATCAACACAGCATTGGCGAGCATCCTCGATGTGCGTTTATTGCCATCAGTAAAAGCCTGAATGTAGGCAACTACAGCTATGATAATAAGAGCCTTTTCAAGCGGATATGTTGTACTATTGACGATATCAATAAGCTTCTCTAATGCCTCACATATTTGCCATTCATTATCCAGTGGCCTAAATAGTGAACCGGTAATTCCCACGGGGTGTTTTCTGATTCCCGGTGAAACATCCATATCTTTCGTGAGAATAGCATGAAGTTGAGTAATATCTGATAGATTTACTATCTTAAATGTATCCCTGTTTGCCATGATAGTATCAAATGCACTCTTGTGATTGAGAATCATGATTGCTTCCTCTTTCGTGTGACCGGCGGCTTCTCTACGGGTTTTTATCAGGGTTTCCGTTTCGAGCAAGGAATAGGTATTGCCTTCAATACGCGATGATTTCCATGCCAACTCAATGATAAACCGTTCCAACTCTTTCTTGGCAATAGTATGGTCTAATCTGGATAGCTGGACACTCAAATCCTTGTGCATGCGGCCTACGTGAGCCATTTCTTGAGGTGT
>JBBTTM010000005.1:0-5218 GCA_038064255.1 Patescibacteria group bacterium
GCAGAGGCAGTCACAGTATGTCCAAAATGCAGTGGTGCGCTTTCAGACGTGGTGACGACTCCGACAGGCAAAAAACTTCAGCGCTGTTCCAAAGGATCCTGGAACGCAGAAACGAAGAAAAATGAGGGGTGTGACTACGTGAAGTGGCTCCCTGTAGAACCTGAAACGTTGGAAGAAAAATGTCCGAAGTGCTCTGCTCAGTTAGTTCTCACCGTTACACGCTTTGGAAAGAAAATGAAAAAGTGCACCACCGGTGGGTGGGATAGTGCTGCCAAAAAAGCGACTGGATGCGACTATGTCGAATGGATCAATGGCACGACCGAACCTCTTGCAGAAGACTGTCCGGAATGCGGCGAAAAGCTCGTACTCTATACTACTGCATCGGGCAAGAAGATGAAAAAGTGCTCCACATCCGGCTGGGATCGCGAGAAAAAGATGGCGACCGGTTGCACCTACGTCCAGTGGCTATAAATTCATTTCGATTTAGCTTGTCAGAATAGGATGTCAGAGAGGACCTCTCTGACAGAGCGTTTATACGCTCCAAATGTTTCTACCCTTCAAAATCGATCAGTTCATCCTGTATATCGTCGATCTTTGATTCATCTAAAATAAATGATCTATATGATGACGACGGGTTTTTGGCGTTGAAATAGTTCAAAATATGATTTGTTTTTATCCACGATGTTTGTTTTCCTTCAATGTACTCATGGAGAGAGCAGGGAAATTTGGATTCTTTATAGCGATGAGGTGGGAGATTTAACGATGTTGGTCCATTGAGATGAATATATTTTGAAACAGAGAGTAGCTGATCATCGGATTGTATTCGCACAGCCTTATAAACATCTTGGAACAATACGCCTTTTCGATCATACTTTTTATTAAAATACATAACATATCGTGTCCCCAGAGAATTCATAAACGCATCAAGAACATTTTTTGATTGATAGATGAGGAGATGAAAATGGTTTGGCATGAGTGCATGTGCGAGTAGATCGATTGAGTCGGAGTAGTTTTTGAGGTTGAGAAGTTTTTGTGCCTCGATTTTTTCCTCCCGAGTTGCTTCGTGTGAAGAGAGAATCGAGAGCAGAAAATTTTCGTCCTTTGGACAAAGGTATGTTTTTAAGTAAGAAAGAAATACAGAATAATCCTGATCGTCGAGGAAAATTGAACGTTTTTCGACCCCTCGATTATAAATGTGATAGTAGGCTTGGGGTAGATTTACTTTGACCGAGTTTTTTGACGCCATACTCGTTTCGCTCATTTCTACCGTATCACGATCTAAGGAGCGATGCAATCCATCACTTGAGTGTGTGTTTGCATTTAGCCTGTCAGAATAGGATGTCAGAGAGGACCTCTCTGACAAGGCGTTTATACGCTCTAAAGCTGTTTTCCCTGTGAAATAGACATTTTCGTACTTTTCACGCTTTCATTGTCATGAATATACTCAGCCTCAGTGGTATACTTTGTGTATATCTTTATGATCGATCTACACTGTATTTATGCTCCGGGGCTCAATGATCAATGCTTACTCAATCGATTTCTCGTGTCACTTTTGCCAAAAATCTGGATACAATTTGGTGTTAAAACACATATATTTTCACCTCGATGGAGAAGCGCTGAGTTGTATGTAGTAAAAGAGAAACGTCTCTTGGTTCTTATAGATTCACTGCATAAACAAAATAATCTCATTTTTCTCGTTGGGCAGAGTGCTGGCGGCAGCATCGTTTTAAATGTATTTTCCAAACGAAAAGAAACTGTGGTTGGAGTTATAAATGTAGCAGGTAGACTTTGTCGAGGGATCAAGGTTTTTCCTACATTACAGCTTGCTAGTATATCGAGCCCTGCGTTTCAAGCTTCTGTAGAACAGTGTGAGGATGTATCTGAAAAAACACTAAGGAAAGATGATCGAAAACGCATTATGACAATACGTCCTATATGGGATGAAGTGGTTCCTTCTTTAACAGTTTCGATTGCGGGAGCTCGAAATGATAGAGTTCCACTATTTGAGCATACTTTGGGAGGATGCGGGATACTCTTGTTTTACTGTTTTCGACTATTTTCGTTTATAAAAAATATATGTTTGGATAAAGTATCAGTTCGAAAAATTATGATCGCTCGACGAAAAGAATTGTCTTTGCCGGAGAAAAAGCATTCAGATGAAAAGATTCATCGTGCACTTATTCAGAGAGACGAATGGAAAAAGGCAAATACTATCTGTATTTCTGTCTCACTTCCAGAAGAGGTAGATACCAAAAAAATAATGTCAGAGCTTTTTCTTGAAAAGAAAATCGTTGTTGTTCCAAAGGTTTTGAAAGAACGCATTCTCGAATTATTTCAGATTAAATCAGCTGATGATCTATCGGTTGGTAAGTTTGGCGTTTTGGAACCAAAGAGTCATTGTAAAGCAGTAGATAAAAAATCAGTAGATCTATTTATTGTGCCGGGTATTGTATTTGATAGGAGCGGTAATCGCCTTGGGTGGGGTAAAGGATATTATGACCGGTTACTTCAAGGAGTGAGCGTTCCGAAGATTGCTCTCGCATATTCATTTCAAATAGCAGATGAGATCCCACACGATACTCACGATATTCGTATGAGTGCAATAATTACAGAAAAAGAGGTAATTGATACATTCGACCAGGCTCAGTATCACCCTGAGCAAACCGAAAGGGTTGATATTTCTTAAACATCTCTGCTACTATAGGTATTGTTTCGATCATTACATTCTACATACTAAATTCTCAATTTTTATTCAAAAGGAGATTCATATGTCAAACCAACTCGTCGATCACTCTCATCCGGAATACCAGTATCTCGATCTTATGAAAGACATCATGGATCATGGCGTCTGGAAAGAGAGTCACTCGACCGGCGTAAAGCTTAAAAGTGTTTTTGGCAGAATGTGCCGTTACGATTTGTCAAAAGGTTTTCCGCTTCTCACGACCAAAAAAGTATTTAGCCGCGGTATCATCCACGAACTCCTCTGGTTTTTGTCCGGGACGAGCAATATAAAATATCTTATCGATAACAACGTACACATCTGGGACGAGTGGGCATTTAAAAAATACGAATGGGCAATGAAAGAAGGAAAAGCGCCCGACGAGTTGACATACGAACAATTTATGGAAAAAGCAAAGGCAGATCCAAAATTTCTAAAAACATGGGGAGAGCTTGGCCCTGTCTACGGCGTGCAGTGGAGAAACTGGCCCACTGCACACGGAAAGACTGTGGATCAGCTCGGGTGGGCGATAGAAAAAATAAAAAAATATCCGATGAAAAAACATTACATCATTTCCGCATGGAACGCCGGGTGTATTTACGAGATGAGTGGGAGTCATGATGCGTCTATGGTCATAGCCCCGTGTCACACGATGTTTCATATAAATATTACCGGAAACAAATTGTCGCTTCTTCTCTATCAACGAAGCGCAGATCTGTTTTTAGGCGTACCGTTCAATATCGCCTCCTATGCGCTTCTCACCATGATGTTGGCTCAGGTGACGGGGTACGAACCGGGAGATTTTGTCCATGTGTTTGGGGACGTACATATCTATGAAAATCATTTTGATCAGTGTAAAGAACAGTTGATGAGAATTCCCAAAGCGTTTCCGAAGATGACTCTCAATCCCGCCAAAAAGAAGATAGATGATTTCGTATTCGAAGACTTTTCGATCGAAGGATACGATCCGCATCCGCCGATAAAAGGGGATATCACCGTCGTCGGAGGGTTTTAATCGTCATTCCGAGCGGAGTCGAGGCCCGCCCGCCGGCGAGGCAGGGATCTTTCAGAAAAATTTTATAATTATATTATGATCGTATCTCTTATTGCTGCCGTATCAGACAATAGAGCCATTGGCAGGAAAAACACAATTCCATGGCATATAAAAGATGACCTCGTTCATTTTCGGTCGCTCACTGCAGAAAAAACTATGATTGTGGGTCGAACGACATTTGAACTTTTAAAAGATGCGTATCATTCTCGAGGAAAATCGATGCCAAAGCGATCGACGATCATAGTCACGAGTAATTCATCGTATGTTTCCGGTGAGCCGAATTGTTTTTTAGCCCAATCAGTTGATGATGCTATTTTACTTGCCCGCACGCAAGGAATTGATGAAGTATTTGTCGCAGGTGGGGCATCGATTTATGCCCAGGCCATAACAAAAGCTGATCGATTATATCTTACAAACGTACACATAACCATTGAAGATGGGGATGCATTTTTTCCAGATTACTCAGCGTTTACCAAGGTCAGTTCTTCCGAGCCGCATGAATCCGACGGGTTGAAATACACGTATCTGACACTCGAAAAATAGAGAGCGTATGATGGAGCAATTTTTACAAAAGAGATATCAGTATATTATCCTCGGCATTCTTCTTCTGGCGTTTATACTTCGTTTTGTAAATTATGGAAATCGATGGGGACTTGCCCACGATCAGGCACGAGACGCCATCATGGGGAGACTCGCCGTTACCGAACACATGATCCCAGAGGTCGGACCGTTTACCCAGGCAGGGTCAGTCGTCATGGGGCCTCTCTGGTACTGGCTTGTCGCACTTGCAACCGCGGTTTTTCCCTGGCATATCATGACGCCGTGGATCATTCTGACATTCACTTTTGTGCTTGTTGTCATGGTTATGATAGCAATTGGGCGGGAGATAGAAACTGATGTGGCGTTTCCGATTATCGTAGGGATTCTCACTGCGCTCTCTCCGACTCAGGTGCTTCAAAGTACTAATCTCACAAATCCATCCGGCGTCGCTATTTTTTCGGCGCTTGCACTCTATTTTGCTCTTCGATATATCCGAAAGGGCGAGAATATTTGCATGTTTTTATTTCCATTTTTTATCTCTCTTGCGATAAACACCCACCTTCAGGCTGTAGGACTTGTGTGGCTTTTCTTTGTGCCGTTCTTTTTGCGCCGCCCATCAGTGAAACACTGTGCGATTGCACTTTTGGGATTTGGTATTCCATTTCTCTCCCTTGTGCCTTTTGAACTGAAGTCCGGTTTTTACGATGTTCGCAACATGATTCGGTATATTCAGTACGATCAGTACACCATCTACATGCCCAATCGATGGCTTACGTATCTTGGTGTTTTCTGGCCGGATGCTTGGACGAGAATCGTCGGTGGATTTTTGCCGGTTTCATATATCACCCTTGCACTTCTTGGTATTTTTTCACTTGTGTTCGGATTAAAACGTCGACTTTCCAAAG
>JBBTTM010000006.1:0-7506 GCA_038064255.1 Patescibacteria group bacterium
GCGTTCTTGCGCGTCAAGTTTATTTATGAATCCTTCGAAATAAATTAGTTGCAAATTCTCCCATTCTATGAGTTGTATGTACATCACCTCTAAAATGTTCCTGAATTCGACGTTTTAGATTCCCCGTATATCCTGTATATAATTTTTCGTCTCTAAGACTTCGGAGTATATATACATAAAACATATTGTATATAGTATGGCCGCTACCATGAACCAGGGCAAGCAATGCTTGCGCGGTTCATGGCCATACACCGTGCTCTGCTCTGGTGTATGGGACGAACGCGCCATGGTATGTTTCATCATTATTTTAAGTGTGCGTTTCCCTTTAGTCGTTTTTAAATATTTTTCTCGTTCTTATACACTAAGCTTGTTTTGATTGGTTGATCAATAGAGTTTGTTCATTTTATCAGTCTGTGCTTGACATCGCAAGGTAAGTTCTGTAGACTTTTTTTGCCCTTGGAACTTTGGAATGATATAATTCCTTGAGCAAAATGACGCTCCCAGAAAAGACTGGGAGATTTTTTTAACGATATGGATACAAATCTACATGTAGTTCTCACAAAAGAAGGCTTAGGACAGCTCAAGGCCGAATTTGAGGAGCTTTCAAAAGTTAAGCGCCCGGAAGCAGTCACACGGCTTGCGTCTGCCCGTGAACTCGGAGATCTGTCTGAAAACAGTGAATACGCTGCAGCAAAGCAGGATCTGTCTTTTATAGACGGTCGGATTTTGGAGCTTGAGGAAATCATCCATCAGGCAAAAGTTGTCACAAGTCATGGGAAGTCCCATGTGGATGTAGGAAGCAAGGTAACACTTCATATAGACGGACGGAAAGAAGCTTTTACTGTCGTAGGTGAGTGGGAAGCGGATCCTGCGCTCAAAAAGATTTCGCATTCGTCTCCTCTTGGAAAAGCACTCCTCGGGAAAAAAGTTGGCGAAAAGATAGAGGTAGAAGCGCCTGCAGGGAAGCTTTTCTATAAAATTATCGGTATCGAATAAGTTCATACCTCTGAGTTTTGTAAGTAAAAAAGTGCAAATCCCTCAGGTGAGGGATTTTTTATTTCAAAATATGTTTTGGGCAGATAAGATAGCGGAAAAAATACGACAGTCAGGCGAACATATCCCGTATTGGGTGGATGACATGTTTACTCCTTCAGGATTTGCCCATATAGGGTCTCTCCGGGGTCCGCTGGTTCACGACATCGTCTATCGTGCACTGAAGGATGCTGGGAGCAAGACCACATTTACATACGTCTTTAATGATTTTGATCCCATAGATGGGTTGCCTCCCGAGTTATATGAGAAAAACAAAGCATATCTTGGGTTTCCGCTCCGTACTGCGCCGTCTCCCGTGGATGGGTACAAAAGTTTTGCTGAGTATTTTACGAAAGATTTTCAGAAGGTTCTCTTGGATCTTGGTTTTGACGGAACGTTTCTCTCATCCTATGACATGTATCACGAGGGAAAGTTTGACGGTGTTATAAAAGAAGCTTTGGAAAATTCAGAGAAAATTTTAGACATCTATCAGAAAGTTAGCGGGAGCAAGAAACGCGAAAGCGGATGGCTGCCTCTGCAGGTAGTCTGTGAAAAATGCGGAAAACTTGGTACGACTCGGGTACATGATTTTGACGGGAAGACGGTCGGGTATACCTGCGAGCCAGCCATGGTGACGTGGGCCATGGGATGCGGGCATACCGGTCGGATTTCTCCGTTTGGCGGCAATGGCAAGCTACCATGGAAAGTTGACTGGCCTGCGCACTGGAAAGTGCTTGGTGTCACGATAGAGGGGGCAGGGAAAGATCATTCATCTGCCGGAGGATCACGGGATATCGCGCGGGAACTGTGTAAAGATGTGTTTCATATCGACGATCCATTTAATCTTCCCTATGAATTTTTCCTCATCGGCGGGAAAAAGATGTCTTCGTCTAAAGGCTTGGGGTTAAAGGGTCGTGATCTTACTGTACTTCTTCCACCATCTGTTGGACGGTTTTTATTTACCAGAACAGACTACAAACAGGCCATAGAGTTTGACCCTCTGGGGACGACCGCAATTCCGGATTTGTTCGATGAATACGACAGATGTTTTAGCGCATATACCGAAGATGGAGATACGTCGCTCGCCCGTGCTTTTGAATTGTCTGTTGTCGGGGATGTACCGGATAAATCAAAAGTTTTTTTGCCGCGGTTCCGTGATGTAGCACGGATTATAGTCGAGGCGACAAAAGATGTGTTTACAGAATTTACTGTAGTGAAAGGCGCGCCACTTACAGAGCCCGAGCGTGCAATTCTAACCGAGCGGGTAAAGTACGCTACTGTGTGGCTTCAGACGTACGCGCCGGATGATATGAAGTTTGTTCTGACCAAAGATCTACCGGATTGTGTAAAAGATTTTTCAGAAAAACAAAAGGAATATATCAAAGAAATTATTCCTAGTCTCACAGAAACTAATCCAGATACGCTACAGCTCGTGCTCTACGAAAAATCAAAACAGCTAGGGATTTCAGCAAAAGAAGCATTTAGTGCGTTATACGGCGCTATAAGTGGGAAAACGTATGGACCAAAAGCTGCATGGTTTTTACTGCAGTATCCAAAAGATGACGTTGTCAGAAGACTGGAAGAGGCTTCAGGTGAAACCACTTCATCAGCAAAGAAAAATGACGAACATGTTTCGAGTATACAAAAGCCTGAGTTTTTTAGTATTGATCCGAAAGTGAAAGAGATATTTCCAAGTGTTTCCATCGGTATTGCGCTTATCCGCGGAGTGTCGATCAAAAAATCTGATGAAGCGCTTGAAAAAGAGAAAGCATCACTTCTGAGCGATTTATCAAAGTTGACAACAGATGATATTTCGGCATCGAGCGAGATAGTGAGCTATAGGAAATTATATAAACAGATGGGCATAGACTGGCATTCGCGACGTCCTTCTCCCGAGGCTCTTCTTCGTCGTGTGGTCCTTGGTAAGGGACTTTATACGGTAAACACCTGTGTGGATGCGTACAATCTTGCCGTGATGCGGTATAAAGTGTCCGTCGGCGCATTTGATTTTTCTTCAGTACAATTTCCAACGGTGCTTCGATTTGCGGGTGCGGGAGATGGAATATTACTTCTGGGTGACGAAAAAGAAACGATTTATACAGAGAAAGAACTTGCCTATTATGACAAAGAGGGCGGATATAACATAGATTTTAACTTTCGGGATGCAAAACGAACCATGGTGACAGAAGAGACAAAAGATGTATGGATAAACGTGGATGGCGTTTTTGATATCTCTCCTGCTGCAGTAAAGGAGACACTGAGGGAATCTATCGCACTTATTCAAAAATACTGCGGCGGAACAGTCGAGTTTTCGGGGATAGTGACATGAGGTAAAATATATTTAAGATCAAAACAAAGCAGACGAGGGAGTTTCGCAATCTATCAGTATTTGATTTATACTAAGGTTACTTTAAAAAATATATATGCTAGACATAAAATTTATCAGAGAAAATTTAGAGCTTTGTAAGACTGCAGCCATAAATAAAAATAGGGTTGTAGATTGGGACGCGTTACTTACTCTTGATGAGAAAAGGCGCGAACTTATTAGTCAGTCAGAAGCTGTTCGAAATGCACGGAACAAAGCGAATACGTCGTCCAAAGGCGATGAATTGGCGCGGGAGGAAGGAAAAAAACTGAAAGAAAAGTTGAAACTTCTGGAAGATGAACTTCGGGACGTAGAACAGAAATTTCAACAGGTCATGTATACGGTGCCGAATGTGCCAGACAAAAGTGTCCCGGTCGGGAAAGATGAAAAAGATAATGTTGAGATAAAAAAATGGGGAACAGTTCCGAAATTTTCATTTACTCCGAAAGACCATACGGTCCTTGCGACTTCGCTCGATCTCATCGATTTTGAACGGGGGGCAAAAGTAGGCGGATCTCGCGCGTATTTTTTGAAAAATGAAGGAGCTATGCTTGAGTTTGCCATACTTTTTTACACATATCAGAAACTTGCTAAAAAAGGATACGTTCCGCTAGTTGCACCGAGTCTTGTAAAAGAATTTACATTTTTTGGCAACGGTCAATTCCCGTGGGGACGAGAAGAAGTGTATCGCATTGAAAAAGATGATCTGTATCTTGCAGGAACTGCTGAAGTGCCTGTCACAGCGTATTTTGCAGATGAAATATTGAGTGAAAAAGATCTTCCGAAAAAGTTTGTCGCATACTCTTCCTGCTATAGACGCGAAGCCGGGAGTTACGGAAAAGATACCAAAGGAGTCTACAGAGTGCATCAATTCAATAAAGTTGAACAAGTTATTATATCAACCAATGATCTGAGTACATCTTTTACCCTTCATGAGGAACTTCTCAAAAACTCTGAAGAAATTCTTCAGGATTTGGAGCTCCCTTACAGAGTGCTTCTCATGTGTACAGGAGATATGGGCGAGCCGCAGATAAAAAAATATGATGTCGAGACGTGGATGCCGGGTCGTCCTTCGGCAGGATCAGGATTAGGAAATTACGGCGAAACTATGTCAAATTCAGTCATGGGGGATTTTCAGGCAAGGAGACTTAAAATCCG
This sequence comes from Patescibacteria group bacterium, assembly GCA_038064255.1. Taxonomy (GTDB): domain Bacteria; phylum Patescibacteriota; class Microgenomatia; order UBA10105; family UBA927; genus JACREM01. The sequence goes on from JBBTTM010000006.1 coordinate 4,556, forward strand.
ATATAAATCAAAATCCGGTGAAACCTTCTTTTGTCATACGCTCAACAATACTGCAATTGCTTCTCCCAGAATTCTTGTCGCAATACTTGAAAACTATCAGAATGAAGATGGATCTGTCCGTGTGCCAAAGGTATTGCAGCCCTATCTTGGCAAAGAGATAATATCCCGTACCACCTAAATCGTAGCGAGGCCATTTTCCCATTTCGTGTGGTATCATAAAGATCATGTTTGGATTCCTTTCTAAATTACTAGACAGCAATGAAAAAGAGGTAAAGAAGTATCGACAAATTGTCGATACCATCACCGCACTGGAAACGACTACCCACAAATTAAAAGACAAAGAATTTGCCGGTCATACAGCGGAGTTGAAAGTGCTTTTATCGGGGGGACAAACTCTTGATGAAGTACTTCCTCGTGCGTACGCTTTAGTTCGGGAAGCGGCACAGAGATCCATAGGCCAGCGGCATTTTGACGTACAGCTTATTGCTTCCATAGCGCTTCATAAAGGAAAAGTTGCAGAACAAAAAACAGGCGAAGGAAAAACGCTTTCTGCGATTCCTGCGTTGTATCTCAACGCCCTCACCGGACGCGGTGTGCATCTCGTCACGGTAAATGATTATCTTGCGCGTCGCGATGCCGGGTGGATGGGGCCGGTATTTTCACTTTTGGGTTTATCAGTTTCCGCTATTATCAGTGATCAGTCGTTTCTCTACGATTCTACGTATGACAGTAGTGATGCGCTGGATTGGCGGCTTAAGCACCTTCGACCTGTATCAAGAAAAGAAGCATACGCCGCCGATGTTACCTACGGGGTAAACAGTGAATTCGGATTCGATTACCTCCGTGACAATATGGTCTCGGATCTATCCCAGCGGACCCAGCGTGGATATCACTATGCAGTGGTGGATGAAGTAGATTCCGTCCTCATAGACGAAGCCAGAACTCCTCATATCATCTCTGCCCCGGATAGCGAAGCGACACATAAGTATTACGATTATGCAAAACTCGTAGAAACGCTTACGCGCGAAACTGATTTTGTCATAGATGAGAAGCTTCGAACGGTGCATCTTTCAGATCAGGGCATAGTAAAAGTTGAAAAAATATTGGGACTTGGAAATATTTACGAAAATGATTTTCAGATTGTGCATCACATCGAAGCAGCCCTCAAAGCAAAAGCGCTGTTTCATAAAGAAAAAGAATATATCGTAAAAGATGGACAGGTCATCATCGTGGATGAGTTCACCGGAAGGCTTCTCACGGGAAGGCGGTTTAGCGAAGGAATTCATCAGGCTATAGAGGCAAAAGAAGGTGTCTCGATTCAACAGGAAAGTAAGACTTTAGCGACAGTATCACTTCAGAATTATTTTAGAATGTACGAAAAACTTGCGGGTATGACGGGTACTGCAGTCACGGAAGCAGAGGAATTTAAAAAAATTTATGATCTGGATGTGCTCATCATCCCGACGCACAGAACGATGATACGAAAAGATCTTCCGGACAGTGTGTATAAAACGACGCGCGCAAAGTATTCGGCTATTGCTGATGATATTGCACAGAGCCACAAAAAAGGACAACCTGTGCTGGTCGGTACGACGTCTATAGATAAAAATGAAATCATAAGCGAGTTACTGCGTCGAAAAGGTGTGCCGCACAACGTACTCAACGCAAAAAATCATCTGCAGGAGGCTATGATCATTTCCGAGGCCGGAAAAAAGGGAGCCGTCACTGTCGCGACCAACATGGCAGGGAGAGGGGTAGATATCATCCTCGGTGGATCGCGAAAAGAAACATGGGAAGAGCCGGACGAAAAAAAATGGAAAAAAGGAGAGAAAGAGTGGCAAAAACAACACGACGAGGTACTGAGAGTCGGCGGACTTCATGTCATAGGAACTGAGAGACATGAAAGCCGGAGAATAGATAATCAGCTGCGGGGTAGGTCAGGCCGGCAGGGAGACCCTGGACTGACCCGTTTTTATGTGTCATTGGATGATGACATCATGAGGCTTTTTGGCGGAGAGCAGGTCGCAAAACTCATGACCATTTTTAAACTTCCCGAAGACGTTCCACTGGAACACCCCATGGTATCCCGTGCTATAGAGCAGGCCCAGGTGAAAGTGGAAGGATTTCATTTTGATTCGAGAAAACACTTAGTCGAGTATGACGATGTGTTAAACAAACAGCGCGAGATTGTCTACAAAAGGAGAAGCGATACACTGGAAGGAGAGGATCAGAAGGAATCGATCATTGCCAATATTCAATCAGAAATAGAGAATGTCGTAACCATGTACGCGGATGAAAAAGAAAGAACGATAGACCGGGAAAAAATATTGACTGAGTTTCTTTCCATCATTCCGTTTGACAGCGCATCTTCTGAACAATTATTAAAACAATTGGAGCAACTTCACACCGGAAGTGAGATGAGTTCTTTTCTCAAAACGTTAGTCCGGGATATGTATCTCTCGCGGGAAACTCAGGTAACGCCGGGAGTCATGCGGCAGGTCGAACGGTGGGTGAGTCTGAGTGTTGTAGATTCTCTCTGGATGGAACATCTGGATGCTATAGATGATTTGCGTGAAGGAATCGGGCTACGGGGATATGGACAGAGGGATCCATTGGTTGAGTACAAAAATGAAGCATTTATTATGTTTGAGCGTCTCATGACGACTCTAGAGAGCGAGATTTCTCATAGGATTTTTAAGGTTCAGGTGAATATGAATACAGAAAATACTCAGAATAAAAGTACACCACTTCCGGAAACTGAAACAGCTGTGACAAAGGCATTAAAGCACATGAAGAAAAATGACGGAGCAGAAAACACACAACCGGTAAAAGCCAATAAACAACCCGGAAGAAATGACCCCTGCCCGTGTGGAGCAATAAATCTGGAAACTAAGCAGCCGTATAAATACAAAAAATGCGGGCTTATCGGTGCCGCGTATCATAAAAAATAA
>JBBTTM010000007.1:0-13847 GCA_038064255.1 Patescibacteria group bacterium
TCGAGAAGACGGTCAACTCTGGGATAAATTCTAAAAAGCAAGGAATGATCATAAATTCTTCCCGCGGAATCATTTTTGCATCAAGTGGTGACAATTTTGTAGAAAAAGCTAGGGAGGAGGCTACAAAGCTAAAGAATGTTATCAATAGTTTTCGAAATAAATAATTGAAGGAGGTAATTATGATAAATGTTATTGATATTTTAAAAAGTGTTGGTGCAGTAATGACTGATGATCATTTTGTGTACACCTCTGGGAAGCATGGCAGCGTGTATGTGAATAAAGATGCGCTGTATCCTCATACGAAAGAAACATCGATGGTAGGGAAAATGTTTGCTGAAAAATATAAAGATATGGATATAGATACTGTGGCAGCTCCTGCGTTGGGTGGGATTATCCTTTCTCAGTGGACAGCTTTTCACCTTTCACAGTTGAAAGGGAAAGAAATATTAGGAGTTTATACGGAAAAAACTCCGGAAAAAGAACAAATCTTTACCAGAGGATATGATAAACATGTAAAAGGGAAAAACGTCCTCGTCATCGAAGACCTTACAACAACGGGTGGCTCAGTTCGAAAAGTTGTAGATAGTGTGAAGGCTGCAGGCGGCAACGTAGTAGCTGTATGTGTCATGGTCAATCGAGACCCAGTGAATGTGACCAGTGAGGTCGTAGGTGGACCATTTTCAGCTCTAGGAATACTTCCAGCAGAAGCATTTGAGGAAGCAGTATGTCCTCTGTGTGCAAAAAACGTACCGATCAATACGACTGTCGGACATGGGAAGAAGTATCTAGAGTCGAAAAAGATTTAGTGTTCAGTTTTTCCCTTGACGCCTAGGTATCTGTTTGGTATCTTTAATCATGCTCACAAAGTATATCTTTGTCTCTGGGGGTGTGATCTCAGGAATTGGGAAAGGAAACACCTCTGCCTCTATCGCTCTTCTTCTTCAAAATAGGGGATATATAGTCACCGTCGTAAAGTGCGAAAACTACCTCAATATAGATTCCGGACTTATAAATCCAATCGAGCATGGCGACCCGTTTTTGATGGATGACGGGACTGAAGCGGACATGGACATGGGAACATACGAAAAATTCCTTGGGAAAAATATGCATAAGCATAACTTTATCACGATGGGACAGATATATAAGGCAGTCATAGATAGGGAGAGAAATTTCGGATATGAAGGTGAAGATGTTGAAGCTATACCGCACGTGACTGACGAGATATTAAAACGGATAAAAGAAGCCGGTACAGCCGAAAAAGCTGATATCGTGGTAGTAGAACTGGGCGGTACCGCAGGCGAGTACCAGAATATTTTGTATTACGAAGCGTCGCGTCTTTTGTCCCGTGATAAGAAAAACACGGTTCTTCATGTGCACGTCAGCTATCTGCCTACTCCAAGCCATCTCGGAGAACCCAAAACAAAACCGACGCAGCTTTCTGTCCGGTATCTTAACTCCATGGGCATACAGCCGGACTTTATCGTTGCCCGTGCCGAAAAACCCATGGACGAGAGACGCAGAGCGAGATTTTCGCTTTTTTGCAGCGTAGACCCTGAGAATGTCATAGATGCTGTCGATCTTAAGAGCGTGTACCTGATACCTCCACATTTTGTACAGCAAAAATTTGATGAAAAAATTTTAAACATGCTCAGCCTACCATTAAATTCATTAAATATATCATCCTGGGAAAAGATGGCCGCGACTATAACTGCCAAGAAAGAGAAAAAAATTACCATAGCTATTGTAGGAAAATATTTTGCAACTGGAGAGTATCAGCTAAAAGACAGCTATGCCGCCCTCATGGATGCCATTGATCATGCGAGTTGGAGTAACGGTATAGAAACGAAAACGACATGGATACAAGCAGAGAAATTGGAAAAAGGTGACATGAAAGATTTGGAGGGAGTAGACGGAATCATCGTTCCTATCGGTTGGGGTGCGCGGGGAGTAGAGGGGAAGATAAAAGCCATAGAATACGCCCGTACGAATAAAGTTCCCTATTTTGGACTTTGTTACGGTATGCAACTTGCGGTGGTGGAGTATGCACGAAATGTTCTTGGACTAGCTGGAGCTCACACAGTAGAGTGTGATGCAGATACGGCTCATCCTGTGATACACATGATCTCGGGACAGGATGAGATTTTAAAACGGAGAGCATACGGTGGCACCATGAGACTTGGGAGATGGGAGTGCCGGGTCAAAGCCGGTACAATATCAGATGAAAGCTATGTACAGTATGCCGGGTTTACTGATAGTGACAAGAAGATTGTCGGAGAACGGCATAGGCATCGGTATGAATTTAATGACGCATATGCAGAGAAAATAGAAAAAGCAGGTATGGTCATAGCCGGACGGTCTGTCGTAGAAAACTTGGTAGAAATAGTGGAACTTCCAAAATCCGTTCATCCATTTTTTATTGGCACTCAGTATCATCCAGAGTATCGCTCTCGTCCTCTTGAACCTCACCCGCTCTTCCTTTCATTCCTTAGAGCTTGTGCTGAGGCTAAATAACTGGTAGAATCACTCTATGGCAAATTTTGCAATATGGTCTAGTGGCGAAGGCGAGAACAAAAAAGAAGTTACTTTTCATGTGGGAGACGTAGTGCGCGTACACTACAAACTTATCGAAAAGGAAAAAGTCTCGGGCAAGGCAAAAAAAGAAGTCAAAGAAGAGCTTCGTGAACGTATTCAGGTGTTTGAAGGCATAGTGATAGCGATAAAAGGGGCAGCAGAAAACACTATGTTTATGGTCAGAAAAATCGGTGTCGGGAATATAGGCGTCGAACGTATTTTCCCACTCGTCTCTCCTTGGATAAAGAAAATGGAAGTAAAGAAACGAGGAACGACACGCAGAAGTAAATTGTATTATCTTCGAACCAAAACAGGAAAAGCTGCGATGAAGGTCGGAGAATTTCATGAGTCTCAAGCTCCAGCTGCTCGGTAAACTCGGAGAAGATTTAGCCGCGACATACCTCAAAAAACACGGATATCGTGTGATCGAGAGAAATTTCAAAAAACGCTACGGGGAGATAGATATCATCGCAGTCAAAGATGCAGTGCTTGTATTTGTTGAGGTAAAAACGAGAATAGGATTGCGCTTTGGAAGACCCGAAGAGGCGGTGACAAAAAGAAAACTTCACGAAGTGATACAAACTGGTCAGTATTACGCGTTGTTGCATCCGGAATTACCAGGGTCACAGAGGGTTGATGTGATTGCAATTATCTTGGATGCAGATGAAAAAGTCGTCTCTTTTGAACACATCCAAAACGTGACGGGGTAGCGAGATGCATACAGCCTTGATATAATAAGGCATGTTTTCATTATGTCATTCCCGCGGAAACGGGAATCTAGGATAGTGAACGCTGGATCCCCGCGTACGCGAGGATGACAATTTTTTAAAATATTTATCTACTTATTTAGGGTCGATAGCTCAACGGTAGAGCAGTAGCCTTTTAAGCTATTGGTTCTGGGTTCGAATCCCAGTCGACTCACAAATTTAAGAAGAGATGCTACATTTCCACAATTAATGATGCAGCTTGTTTCCATCTGGACTCCCCAAGGTCAGAAAACACAAATGGAGTAAGCTGTAATAGTTGTTCCGCCGTTGCCTTTCCAGTTGCTACCATAATAATTGGAATATTATGTGTTTGTGCCATTTTTGCTCCTATCAGAGAATCGTCTAATATTACAAAACGATCTTCAGATGTAGTTTGTTGTATAACTAGATCAAATAATTGCTCTCTCTTCATCGCCATCTCGCCAAATACCCCGATAAGTATTTGTGTTTCTGGATCTCTAAAAAACGTATCAAGTCTTGCAGAATTAAGTTTTGCTTCAGCTCGATAAGAAGAATTACCAGTTAACAACCCCAATTTCACAGATGGATTTTTTGAGAGTGCAGTTAACAATTCGGGGATTCCAGGTAAGATACGTGCAGGGTGATCTTTTAGTTCTTTCGAAGTTGTATTTCCCCACACTTTATACGCTTCTTTTGGGATTTCAAGAACTTGAGATTTATGTTCCGATGATGATGTTACTGTACCAACTTTTTCAAGAACTTCCTGAATTATACCCATTTCTGTTTTCCCAACATTATCAATCATACTTTCGTCAGCATCTAGGTTAAATACTTTCTTAAACATCAAGGATGATGCTCTTGCATTTATTCCTTCAGGCACGGAGAGAATGGTCTCATCTATATCAATTAGCACATGCAACATAATCTTTATTATAACCTGATTTTTTTCATATCGGTAGTTGAAGTTTAAAGCTGGTTAGAGACTTTGACTAAGAAGGTCATTTCACTGCTTTAAAGAGGCATGAGTCTGGTTCAAATTCTGAAATATTTGGTTCACATGATTAGTGGCCAAAGAAGCCGCGGGATTTTTTATCCGGAAGGAAATATAAGGAGATCTTGGCTTTTCTGCAAACCTCTCGTACAGCCTCGTCGTTCACCGACCCTTTTGTCGTAATGATAGCTTTTACCCCGGCATCGATGAGTACCTGCACGCCATCTGGAAACGGGAAAAAGCTGTCCGAATAGGCGACGGCTCCGCGTATATCGTGTCCGCTTCGTCTTGCCCGCGACACGACAAGGTTCACCGCCCCGACTCTATCCTGCTGTCCTACTCCGTTTCCGATGAGCGTTTTGTTTTTTACGAGGGTTATGGTATTTGAGTTACTCGTGCTCCCAATGGCCCACGCGATGAGCAGCTCTGTTTCTTTTGCAGATGAGATTTTTGTTCCGACGATTTCAAGCTCCGGATCTTTGAGATCGAGGATATAGGTGTAATTTGGTTGTTTTAGAAATCCTCCGCGCACATACCGAAACCGTATCGCGCTATCCAGAGAAGAGGCGTCGAGTTTTGCTAATGCTTTGTTTTCAAGAAGCCTGCACTTGCCTTCCTTTCTATTGAGTTCTTTTTTGGCATAGGAATTAAAAGATGGAGCAAAAACACCGTCGAGTATTCGCTTTTTCCCATCCGGCATATTCCAATCTCTAAGTATCTTTGCTTCTGCGCCTCGAATAGGAAAATTCGCCATGATTATGCCCCCAAAGAGTGCTAACGGATCGCCTGAAATCATACCCTGAAGTGCATCTTGAGGTTTGTCTGCAACTGAAACTCCGCACGAGTTTCCGTGCTTTACACCAATGGCGATGCAGGGGATTTTTTTATGATTTATGTCCAGCACACCTGCAATATGCGTCATAGTCTGAAGCATGCGATCCATGTCACAGTAGTTGTTGTAGCTTGGAGTGCTTCCTTCAACAAGCGAAAAATTCTGAAGAGATAGTGGGTCCGTGGTGTCGGAGGTAAACAGTCCGGCGGGGGATTGCCATGCGTTCTCACCGTACGTACAAAGAGCGAATTGTTTACCGATAATCCCATTTATAGTCCCCTCTGAATGAAAGCGCGCGGAGTAGAGACAGTATTCGGAGACGATTTTTTCAGCTTTGGCGGCAAGATCAGTTCTGAAATTTTTTCCGTCCGGTTCGCCTTTTTTAAGCCACTCGATAACTTTTTTTCTGTCCGCATGCTCTACTACAACGATTCGCCTGCCTTTAGCTCCCGAACGTATCATGGTCGGACCTCCGATGTCTGTTTTTTCTATGACCGATTCTGTCGTAGCATCCTGTCGTACTATTTCATTTTTGAGCGGATACAGATCAACACAGACTAGATCTAACCATGGATATTCAAGTTTTTTTAATTCCTCTATTTGTTCTTCAGTAGACAGAAGCCCGCCGTGAACCTGAGGGACGAGCGTTACTACCCGGTGGCCGAGTATTGGAGGAAGACCCGAGAGCGTTGACACATCTATGACTGGAATTTTTGCATCACGAAGGGTTTTTGCAGTTCCGCCCGAAGAGTATATGTTCCATCCAAGCTTTTTGAGCGCTCGGGCGAATTGAACTATTCCTGTTTTGTTATATACTGAAAGTAATGCGTTTTTTTTAGAAATTGAAATCATTTTCTACTCCCACCCTTTTTCCACTTAGCATGTGTGAGAAGCGGGGAGTAGATGTCTTCTTCTATAGAAAATAGCAAGGCCTGTATTTCCTCTTCTGTTGGCGGTTTTTTGGTAAATTCTACGAACGGAACATCGCGGATGAGGGCAAGGGGAGTCTGTTCGTTTCCCTCACCCATGACGACGACCGCAGCAGCGGAGAGTCCATCAAGAGTATTTCGTTTGGTAACTCGTAGATTTCTATCAAAAATATCGGGCGTTCCGATATAGTTTGTGAGAGGCAAAAAACCGCACCAGGACAGTCCAATGCCACGTGTCCCCCACCGAAGTGGTACTATATGACTGTCTGTGAGGATGATGCCTAAATTCGTGAGCGAAAATTTTTTCTTTAAATATTTCCAAATATATTTGGCACTTTTGTGAGGATCTTTGGGCCAAAGGATCAAATTTCCATTGCCATTGGATTCGTCTATGCCTGCATTCGCGATAAGTATAGATTCTTTGATCGAGATAGTGAATCCGAAGCGTAAACTTCGTTTATCCTCAATGTACTGTTCAGATTCTTTGTGAATAAGACGATGCTTATTTTTTTCTGTGGTGTCAGGATCCACATTTCCTTCACAGATGCTGACGATTTTTGAAGTTACTACAACAATGTCCCGATTTTTTAATACAGGAAGCGACGTATCCAGAATATCTGTCAGAGAATCCCCCGAAAGAATCTTTTTTGTTTTGTATGAAGTGACAATCATATATAAATCATTATGTCATTCCCGTGAAAACGGGAATCCAGTTCTGGATCCCCGGATCCACACGTCGCCTATCGGCTTTGCGTGGCGCGGCAGGTCGGGGATGACAATTCAATAATGCTATAAGGATGCGAGCGATTTTTCAAGGACAACCGCGATTCGCTCAATCTCTTCCCTGTCCTCAGTACCGACTGAGATCCGGATAAACGGCTTGGCGTAGTGTGTTTTAGAAGCAACGACGTATATGCGTGTCGTGTCAAAACCAAAGCTTGTTCCTGCTGTGAGAGGAAGATTTATTTTTTTGGCTTCGCTTAATACCCGCCTGAGTAGAGTATGAAATATCGAAATTTTATCGTATGGATTTTTTAGCTCGATGCAAAAAAAACTTCCATGAAATGAAAGATTCCTCATGTGTGTATATGAAGGGTGCGTAGGACGGCCGGGATACTGTATCGATATTTTATGTTCCAATGTATGTACTTTTATACTCTGTGAAATGCGATCTGTTAAAAATTTTGCATTTCGTTCAAATCGGGCCAGGCGTGAGGTCAGTAATTTTCGACTCGGCACAGGAAGAGCGTAGACCGCGGTATCTGAAATATTGGTGCCGCAGTTTTTTCTGTATTCAAAAAGTTTCTCCGTGTCTTTACCGTATGCCCATATGATGCCCGCAGTGACTCTGTCCGTACCAAATTCGTGATATTTATTGAGGCTTTCGTAGACAATGATGCGTACGTGTTTTGCTTTGAGAAATACCTGCCTCATGGGTTGAAAGTAGAGCGAAAGACAGGTGTTGTCTATGACGATCGCGAGGTCTTCTTTAACAGTTTTGATGGCAAAATCAATGATAGTTGTCAGGTTTGGGGCAAGTGTTGCATTTGTATTAGTCAGCGAATCAAGAAATAAAACAGATGGCTTGAGCGTTGCAATTGCCAAACAAATTTCAGCGGTTTGATCTTCTCTAACTAGAATAGCGTTTTTGTCATATGTTTTTACTATGAGCTCTTTGCTTTGAAAGTAGGTGTTTTCGCCCACGAGAACGGGTCGATCGAGTTTTTCTTCACAGTGTAAAAATGTCAGGATCGTGGATAACGCCGCCATGCCGGAGTTGACAAGAAACATGTGGATAGGGAATTTAAACGGACAATCGATGTATTCCTTTTTAAATTTTTGTTCATACGGTATGCCATCCAGATGGTAATCGCGTTTGTAGTCGTTCATCGCGTAGATGATTTTTCCTTCCTGACTCCCAGCCTCAGAGAATACAGAGTGGAAGAAAGAGGGTGATTGAAAAGAATCTGAGGTCAGAAGACTTCCGGCAAGAGATGTAAGATTTCTAAAGAGTAATTTTGATTCTCGTTTTAATTTCCGAAGATAGGAGGAGTCGCTGATTTCTTCGGATATTGTAAGAATTTCCAATTGAGAATGAATAGACGGAAGTTTTTTTGGCTTCAGCGACAATGCAAGTGAGGATAGAAGAAGGGAGATTTCTCCGAGATCCTCATGGAGGTCTTTAACTCCATCTGTCGCTAGGGTTTGGGATGCTGGTGTTTGTTGCATGACGTCTGTTGCTATTATACCATTGCACTATGTTCAAACGGTTTTCTAAAAATTCATCTGTTCAATTGGTATCCGTTGATCTTGGTGAATCTCAAGTAAAAATACCAGTATTTGATAAGGCCGGTGATTCTCAGGGAAAGACACTACTTGTGACAGCCGGTATGGACGGAGATGAGTATGCATCGATAGACGCGGCATACAGGATGATCGAGGAGTTACAAACTGCTTCGTTTTATGGTCGGATTATAATTGTTCCGATCGTCAATACTCCGGGATTTGAGAAAGAGGTGAGTTATAATCCGCTTGATGGAAAATATCCTAAACTCGTCGGTATCGGAAAAAAAGATGGCTCTGCATCCGAGAGACTTATCCATTGGCTCGTAGATTCCTATGCTATTCATGCTGATATGTGGCTAGACCTGCATGGTGGGAATGTAACTGAAAAGATAGCCCCATTTCTCTGGGCATGGCAAACGCGAATGAAGCTCGTAGATGTATTTATACAATCTTTTTGTGAAAGTTATTCCCCTTCATTTGCGATTTTTGAATCATATTTTATGTACGGTAAAGCCGCGCACTTGGCGACAAGAGGGTGCGGATATATCTATGCAGAATCAGGCGGGTCAAGCGAACGATTAGATATAGATATTGAACAACATTGTCTCTGGGTTAGGAATGCGATAGCTACACTTGGGATGACATCTTCAGATAATACAATTTTTATAAAAGTGTCACTATATAAAAAGTACAGGCAATATACTTCAAAAATTCAAGGTATGTGGTTTCCAGAAGCTACGAAGATTCGGTATATAAAAAAAGGCGAACTTTTGGGGATGGTTCATTCCTTTGACCTGTCGCGTGAAGAAAAAATTGTTGCGAAAGAAGACGCACAGGTTCTTTGGATAAAGGAAGGAATGAAATCATCGAATAAGGAAATTTTAATAGCGGTCGCCTATTCTCAGTGGTAAGATAACTACAATGCTCAAAGATAAATACACAGCTACCTGGGTATCTCATTCTTCGATAAGTGATTATCTCAAGTGCCCCCGTGCATATTACCTCAAAAACGTATACCGGGATCCAAAAACTCATAGGAAAATATCGCTGATGCAACCCTCGCTTGCGCTCGGGCAGGTGGTACACGAAGTCATAGAATCTCTTTCAACTTTGCCAGTAGACTCACGCTTTGCTACTCCTCTCATGGATACATTTGAACAGGCGTGGAAGAGAGTAAGCGGGAAAAATGGAGGTTTTACAAGCATAGAGATGGAAGAAAAATTTAAAATGCGGGGAAGAGATATGATCAAGCGCGTGACAGATCATCCTGGTCCTCTTCTCGAAAAAGCCATAAAGATACGCCACGAGCTGCCTCATTTTTGGTTGTCGGAGGAAGATGGCATCATACTTTGCGGAAAAATTGATTGGCTTTCCTATGATGAAAAGACAGATAGTGTGAGAATCATAGATTTTAAGACCGGAAAATTTGATGAAGATCCGGATTCATTGCAATTACCTATATATTATCTTCTCGCCAAACGGTGCCAGACAAAACCCGTTTCCGGTGTGAGTTATTGGTATATAGATCGTGACAATGAACCTGTCGCGATGGAGTTGCCACATGAGGATGAATCAATAGCGCGGGTCATGGAAGCAGCAAAAAGAGTAAGTCTCGCGCGAAAACTCGAGCGGTTTGTCTGTCAGTATAAAGACGGATGTGCATCATGTAGGCCTCTCGAGTCAGTTATTGCAGGAAAAGCGACTAATATTGGAGTGAACGATTTCGGACAGGATCTATACGTTATTGACTAAATCCCCGGGATCGTTTTATAAGCTTTGCGGTAGATACTATTTCATGAATCTCGCCGTCTTCACCCTCTATTTCATTTGTTCCTGAAATGCGCAGAAACTCCCGGAGATAATCCGATAGTTCGTTTTGTGCATCTTTTACTCCGGAGGCAAGCTCTTTTACTTTTTCTGCAAGTTCCTGGTTGCCAGGAATCTGCTTGATCTGGGATTTTGTCGCACTCTTTATCTTTACCGCTTCCTTTACTTTGTCGCTGTGAAGTCTATACGTCTCATCATTTAACAGCGCACTCTCGAGCATCTCGCGGTATTTTTTTAGTTCCGTCCGGCCTTTATCTATGGCTGTCGCATGCTCTTTGATGAGTGATTCGATGCTTAAAAGCACCGTCGCATCGTTTGCCGCAGGAATATTTTCGGATTGAGTCGTTTTGTCCTCTACTATCTCCGACTCTATGACGTTTGTTTTATCCATAATCATCACTATAGTGCAATAAGATCAGGATCCGCAAGAGGTATTTTTCTATTCATTTTTTGACCGTATGTACAGAATAAGCATGGGCAATGAATAGATAGAAAAGGAAATAAATGTAAACCATTTACAGAGAGGGTTAGTTGAGGAAAAAATAAACTGAGGACTGATGCAGGGTTGATTTATATAAATATAGACACTATAGCAGAGTGTCGGGATGAGCAATCCTGCTATGAAAATGATTTTTTTTACTTCAAATTCTTTCTTCCGAAGTGCAAGATACATGTAGATTGACGTAAGGAGAATTTCACCAAAAAAAATTGGAATGACGATACATGTATTACACTCTGCGAACGTATCAGAATTCACTGAAGTTCCTGCGATAGATTCTGTCGATACATTACTCGTTTGGACACCCTCTACATTTGAGTTAGTATTTAAAGACCCATTTATGAGGGTATTTATAGAATTTATGAACGAATTAGCCATTCCTCCGGAGGATCCGGCAGATGATTGATTCCCTGTTTGTGAGGTTGATTGTATTGGGGTAGGAGTAGGTACGCATCTATTCGCAGGATCGAGAGGACACGGATCTGTCCCATCCTGCAGTCCATCCCGGTCTGAGTCTACATTGAGGGGATCTGTCCCTATCTGAAGCTCCTGTAAATCCGTGAGACCATCATTGTCATCATCAGGATCTATGGTATTAGCTATTCTGTCTCCGTCATTATCTCCGTCTACGAAAACTGTCTGATTATAACTTGCAACCAAAATATTTTCTGCATTATCCGGCGGACAGATGTTTGTTTCTCCACCGTATACATTGGCTGTTAGGGTAATATTGCCCCGGACCGTAAAAATACCGTCAAAATAGGTTTGCGTACTGCCTCCGGCTACGATATCAATCGTCTTGGAAGGAGCAAAATTTGATACCGGACCGTTTCCTAATTTATAAGTAAATTGAATTACCCTGGTTCTGTCAACAGAACTATTATTATTTATAAATGTGGAATAGAGAGTATTTCCAATATGTATGATCGGAGGTGGACTTCGAAATGAGATAGTTTGGAGTGCGACATCATCTGCTGCAAAAATATTTTGTACAGGGATAAATAAAAGAGTCAGAAATAGAAAAATATGTATTTTCATTGCACGTATTGAGTGTATCCGTCGGTTATTATGTCGTCAATCTGGTAAACAGGTTCTTTCTACTGTACAATGCATTCATGTTAAAATTCCGCGGTCCGGTATTCATTGTAGCAGCGGCAATGCTTTGGGCATTGGACGGGGTGTTTCGCCGGAGTTTGTATAGCCTTACGCCTCTCGTTATAGTATTTTTGGAACATCTGATTGGTGCGCTTATTATACTCCCGTTTCTTCTTCGAAGGTGGAAAGAGATCAGTACTCTTACTAAAAAAGAATTTGCTATGATCGGTGGAATCTCTCTTCTGAGTAGCCTTCTCGGCACCCTCTGGTTTACCACGGCACTTCTCAAAACCAATTTTATTCCTTTTAGCGTTGTATTTCTTTTACAAAAAGTTCAGCCGGTGTTTGTGATTTTTACTGCATGGATTGTGCTAAAGGAACGGATTACAAAACAATATCTTCTATGGGCTGGTGTTGCTTTGGTATCAGCATACTTTGTGACGTTTCCGGGTGGAATTGTTTCATTTGCGACCGGATCGGGCACACTGGAGGCTTCCTTGTATGCACTCGGCGCTGCGTTTGCCTGGGGAACTGCAACGGTGTTTTCTAAAATCGCGCTTTCTACAAAATCGGATATAGCTGTGACCGGATTACGGTTTTTGATGACGTCTGTCATGGCGGGGGCAACTGTTTTTCTCTTTGGACAGAGTCAGATTCTGACCACAGTCACACTTCCCCAGATTGGTACATTTACCCTCATAGCATTGTCTACTGGTATGGTCGCATTGTCACTCTACTATAAAGGTTTGGCGGTGACAGAGGCAAAGGTGTCGACTATTCTTGAACTTGTCTTTCCGGTGTCAGCGGTACTGCTAGATATTATCGTTTACAAATCGGTACTTTCACCTTTACAGTACCTTGCTGCGGTTGTTCTTCTTTTTGCAGCGTTTCGACTTACAAAGCTTCGTGAAAAGGGAGTGACCTTCACAAGCAAAAAAATAAATGGAAAAGGACGGGGGAAGAAGATGGGATTTCCAACGATAAATCTTGCTATCCCCAAGGGGTTTTCGGTTGAAAACGGAGTTTATGCTGTCAAGGTTAGGTTAGGAGCAGAATTATACAATGGGGCACTGCATTATGGTCCAATTCCTGTGTTTGGAGAAAATAAAAAAAGTTTAGAAGTATATCTTTTAGATGTAAAAAATTTTCCAAATTCTAAAGTCGTCGGAAAAAACATAGTGGTGGAGCTAGTCCGAAGAATCCGTCCGGTGATGAATTTTTCTACTATTGAACTACTCCGCGATCAGATCACGCTCGACGTAGTCCATATACGATCTATTTTAGGCTAGCATTCCTCCCTTTGGCCTGTTCAGAGATAAACAGAAGTAGTAATCCTGAAGCAAGTATGATACTCCAGTCAACTCCCGTTAGCCCCCTAGTGAGAAAGATTTTTTGAAAGAACGGATGGTAGATAATAAGAAGCTCAAGGACGAAACCAACAATGACAGAAAGAAGCAGGAGCGGATTTTTTGTCAATGCATGCTTTAAAATTCCACGGGATAAATTTCGCGTAGAGAAAATATACACGAGAGATCCCGTAGCGACAAATGCAAACGTCAGTGTTTGAGCATATATGTAGTTCCCAGTGAAGTGCAGATACGATAGAAAAAGTATGAGTGCTATGGTTGCTTTAGTAATACTTAAGACAAAAACCATGCGCTTAATTTTTGTATCTACTATCGGGGCGGTACGATTTCTTGGCAGATGATTCATAACGGCATATTCTTTTGGCTCACATGCGAGAGCGAGATTTGGAAATCCGTCTGAGATAATGTTGATCCAGAGTATTTGGATTGCAGTAAGCGGAAGGGGAATAGAAGCCACGATTGCGGCAAGAATGAGGAGAATTTCAGTAAACGCATCTGAGAGAAGATACAACACAACTTTTTGTATATTATGAAACATGACTCTTCCTTCTTCTATAGCAGAGACGATGGTATGGAAGTTTGAATCCAGGAGTACCAGGTCAGCCGTTTCCCGGGCTACATCGGATGCGTTTTCTACCACTATACCTATATCTGCAATTTTTAATGCGAGCGCGTCATTGACGCCGTCTCCTGTCATTCCCACTACTTCCCCTGCTTGCTGC
>JBBTTM010000008.1:0-3242 GCA_038064255.1 Patescibacteria group bacterium
CGAAAAAGAGGGAGACAGAAAACTGGAAGCCGGTGACAAGGCAGACGCTTTTACCCTTTACGACAAAGCCGGAGAGGTAGCACCGGAGTACTTTGACCAGAACCGCTTGAGAGAGAAAATGGCGATACCGGCGAGCACAAGTAGCGTACTCAAAGACAAGTAATCAGCAACCATGCGGACCTGTGTTTTTTTCAGTACCGCCGTCACCTGATGTTTTCCTTGTGGCACAGTCACTTCCATAAACCCTTCGGAATTATTGTATGCCGGAACGATTTCTTTTCCGTCAAGTACTATGGTCCAGCCCGGGAAGTAGTGTGTCAGAATCCTGATGGTCGAGGCGTCTTTTGCCTCTATATCAAAAGATTGCCTGACGATACCGACTGATATGGGCGTAACGACGGCTTTCCCTGCGACCACGAGGGCCTTTTCTTTATTATTCTGAAGCGACAGTTCTCTCGTGAAGATCGGCATATACCCCATCTCTATGCCAAAAAATGGACTCTCTTCTGTATTGTATTGTGAAAGCTCAGGGTTTCCAAGGTCAAAGGTATTTCTCGGGAGAAACGCCGCCGGAGCAATGTATTTGATATTAAATAGCACTAAGAGTACAAGAGTGCCAACTGCGTATCGACTCTGATGATTCCTGACCTGTCCAAGCCAATAGGAGACGGCGAGTCCGGACAACACGGACGTCGCAATACTTCCGACCGAAAGAAAGCGCCAGGGGTACTGGATGAACGAAAAGGCACGAAACCGTTCCCAGATCGGAAGAGAGATATCAAGAGACAGAAAGAGCGCTCCCGTGAGCATACAGACAAAAAAGGCTGACACCAATACGAAGCCCGGTGACAGAATTTTTTTTACGAAGATCCGGTCGTATACGACTGCTGCGATAAGACCAGCTAATCCAAGCCAATTGAGAATGCCAACCTGAAAGGACATACCGTCATGTGGCCCTTTTTGCGATACCCCGAATCCCCACGCTGAGTAGATGAACTGCGAGAGTGTCGCAAAATGGATACGAAAATCAAAGTAATTTGAAGCCAAGGCAGATGCGCGGATAAACTGCTCTTCCAGAAGAAGCGGGAAAAGGAATGTGGAAGACAGGAGAAGAGCGAACAGCGATGAAAGTCCAACGAAGACGACCCCGCGGAGATTTTTAGTATACACCCAGAGGAGAACCACCCACCCTGCTATAAACGGGAGCGCCATGAGAAGTGTGGGCTGATGACTCGTGAGGATGGCGGCAAGACTAAAAGCTAGAAGCATCATATAAGACATATATGACGTATTCGTCTTATATGATCTATATGAAAAAATTTGAAGGATCCATAAAAATATAAACGGGAGGAGAGATGTCGCCAAAAACTCGCCATATGCGGCGCGGACATATATCTGGGAGATCCTGTATGGGGTAAAGAGGAACATGGCGGCAGAGACCATGGCGGAAATATTTATACTGTCATTGCGAGGAGGAGTCTTCGACAACGCGGCCTGCCCGCTATCGCTGCGCTCAGGCGCTTGCAGGCGGGCAATCTCTAGAACTCGTTTGACAAACCAATACATCCCCACCCACCCTATCGCTCCTGCAATCACGAGACCGATATATATCGCATTCACATACGGGATACCGACGAGCACTATGAAGGAAGCCAGATAATAAAAAAATGGCGGATAAAATTGAAACAGCGGGTGACTCAACCCCTCCACTGGTCCCTCAATCCACCGCACCGGAAACTGCCCGCTTCGACCGCCAGGACTCAGCGAGGCGAGCCCCTCTTTGAGCGCAGCAGTAAATAATTGCAGGCGCGTAAAATGATACCCTGCATCGTGTCCTGCGATGACTACGTCCGATCGCCCGAGTGGGAGAAAAAAGATATACAGCGCAACGAGACAAACGATAAGCGGGATATATTTCATGGCACTATTGACGAATAAAACGTATTAATGTATTCTATGTATGCCTGTAGGTTTCGACCTCAGCCGGCCGCTCTTGCTGAGCCGGCAACAGGCAATTGAAATATTTAATTCAATCTTCCTTTAAATCTCCAGTAAAGTGTAAATATTTTCCGTCTCGTTTTTTATTTGTCACCCAATTTGGAATGACACTCCAAAAATATGGTTTTCCGTTCCCATCTTTTCTCACAATAACTTTAATTTTCCACCCATCGATAATAGCTATATATCCATAAAAATCTAGAGTAATAACTTTTATAATCTTTTTCCCATGATCTCTCACGGGTAGCTCACCTGTATATGAATCATATTCTTGTAATGTTGCAGTATGAGATACTAATTTAACAGATTTTGAAAGAAGTCTAAACCTCAGTATCTGCCCTGATTCTTCTCGCTTCTTGTCCTGAGAACGAAACACAATATGCCAAAAACCTTTTCCATTAAAAGATACATTCTGCTTTAAATGAGGACAGAAAACTGGTTTAATTTGTAAATAATAGGTATAAGCCGCTTGTTTTGCTTTCTCGTATTCAGTCAAAGTCTCCGATGTTTTCATAGATTTATTCTAACATAGAACTGTTCCATTTTTTCAGATTTTTTACTCTTTCATTTACTACTTTTTTTCTATCAAAAACCAGTCTGCCGTAGCGGCCTTGCCCGCCGAAGCCCCGCCTTGCGGGGCGGAGGCGGGAGCCGGAGTGCCAAAGGACATGATGAAGGAATCCGGGGTCTTGTCGTGAACCCAGGTCGTCGTATTCCAGCTTGGCGCAATGTTGACTACATATTCAGCCGTTGGCCGCCCGAGGCCGGAAACCACAAGCTCGCTTGAACCGGATGCCACAGTCACGTTGACGCCGACAGAACGACTGCCGGAGATAAATCGACCCTCGACTGAAAGATCACCTGAAACAGACGCAGTTGCCAAATTGCTGAATTGTTGAATTGTGAGATCGTTAAATTCCCCAGCATCAGCTGAAAGCTTTCCTGAAAATGTTGCTTGCCTCGCTGAAAGGTCTCCCTGGAAGCGGGCATCGCCAGACGAGTTTATCGTCACCACCTCTTCCCCATTGATCCCCCGGACGATGAGCCGTCCAAAAGCCCCAGACGCCGACGCATCCGTATGGGCGAGGTCGATCGTAACATCACTCGTATATGGCTTAATCGTCGATACTCCTAAAATTCCTGAGAGCGCAATATTGCCAAAGACCGATACGTTGCCGCGTATCTCCACCTCCCCGCCCGGAGTCACGACGAATGTGCCAGCCATGACGTCGAGGTTTGCGAGC
>JBBTTM010000009.1:0-6797 GCA_038064255.1 Patescibacteria group bacterium
TTGTCATTGCGAGTCCGTTCATACGCCTGCCCGCGATGCAAAGTCTACGCATTGCAGGCGGGGCGCGGCAATCTATTTGTTATAGTATCGACTATAAAACAAGAGATCGCCACGCTTTGCTCGCGATGACACAGTAATTAGCCAATTAATTTCCTAAGCTCACTTACCAATACTTCTTTCGATTGCACCCCAATAAACTGTTTTACAACCGTCCCGCCTTTAAATATCATCACCGTCGGGATACTCATAATCCCGTATTGTTGCGACACCGTCGGATTTTCATCTACATTCACCTTCCCGACCACCGCCTTCCCTGCCATCTCTTTTGCCACTTCCTCGACGATTGGCCCGAGCACCCTACACGGTCCGCACCACGTCGCCCAAAAATCCACGAGTACTGGCTTTGTATTCTTCAATACCTCCGCATCAAAATTCGCATCGGTCAATGTTATCTCTGCCATATGATCCTTTCTTAGAGACGCTTTCCCGACCCACTCGTCGGGATTAGCGTGTCTTAGACCCTCCTAAGTTCGCCCCATAAGCCGCGCTACGAATAGTAGGTAAGGCGAATGGTAAGAACAGGAGGGCATTCTTATAATAGAATTAATACTCTATCACCCAGTATATCACTTGTGCAATACCCCGACCCGCACCCATGGAAGTCTTTCACAATAATACTGTATACTTATATTCTCTATGCGCATCTTTTTTGGCGGCCCGCTCACGGATCTCAAGGAAAAAGAAAAGACGAAAGAATTTTATCGTCGCATGGCGGACGTGGCGGAAAAGAACGGTTTTGAATGGTTTTGGGCATTTCTCAATGGCACTGATCCCATAAAAAATCCTGAGGTCCCCTCCGAAGTCGTCTACGAGACGGATCTTGCAGAACTTGCCAAAAGCGACCTTATGATTGTTTACTTGGGTGAACCCACCACCGGCACCGGTCAGGAAATAGAGTATGCCAAAGAACACAACATCCCTGTCTATCTTTTGTTTGAACAAGGCAAACAGATCACCCGCATGGTCCTCGGGAGTCCCAATATAAAAGAGGAAATTGAATTCACGAGTGAAGACGACGCCCTTTCTAAACTCGACTCCCTCCTCAAGAGACTGAAAACCTCCACCAATTAATACACCTGATCGTGGGTTCCTATCTGGACGAGTACTATATCTTTCCCTTCATATACAAAGAGCACGCGGATTTTCATGTCGAGACTTATGCTCCATGCGATAAGTTCATCTAATTCAATCTTATGGAGTCTCAAACCGTTATGATATTTATCCTGAAGTAATAAGGATAGTTTTTTCTTGAGGAGTTTTGTGGTTCGTCCCCCGTTTCCCTTATCCAACTTTTTCAAAGTTGCAAGAAATTCACGAGTATAATGAATCTCCATAAAAGATCAAAGTTTGAGGGTTTTTGTCTTGCCGGCACGATACTGAGAAATCGCGTCTTTCACCATGTGTTTCATGTCCACGGTACCTTTAAACGCTGGTGCGAACGTCAGATGCGACGCTGCATCCTGAGCTAAAAGAAATTTTGCATACTTCGTCACATCATACCCAAGCGTACTCCCCCGCATGGCCAAAAGCTCTGCTTCCTGATCTGTGAGTGTAATTTGAAGTTTCATCATATCTATATACTAATTGATTTATCAATGTTTTGTCAATACTTTAAAATAAGTGTGTGCTATATGTCCCGGTACGCTATTGACTATTTTGTACATTTTGTATATTATGTACATAATGAACACATTTACCGTTACTGCGACTGAGCTGAAAAACAATCCTTCAGAGATTATTAATCGCGTGCATTATGAAAAAAAGACCGCATTTATTGAACGATACGGCAAAGTTATTGCCCGCATGATTCCGGAAACAAAGAGCAAGCCAAAAGAAACACTCAACGAAATTTGGAATCGGTACGCCGGATCTATTCCTGGTATCCCGGACGTTAAAAAATTTCGTACACTCAACTCTCATCGTTTCAAGCTAAAAATATGACCTACCTTCTGGATACAGACGTGGTCATCTCTCATCTCAACAATAAAGCACTTCTTTCTCTCTCATTCACTACTCCACCCAACATGAGCATTATTAGTTATGCAGAGACTCTCTATGGTATACAAAAATCAACATATCACGAGAGAAAAAATCAATTCAGAGAGTTAATTGAAAACATGTCGATTGCCATATTGCCAATCGATGAATGCATTATTACTCGATATGTTTCTATCAAGCTCGCGCTTGAAAAGAAGGGAGAAAAACTCCAGGATTTCGATCTCCTCATCGCGGCCACCGCCATAGAGCACCATCTCACCCTCGTCACAGGAAATAAAAAGTACTTTTCGCGCATCAAAGGATTGAAAATACTGTAATCAGCCACATCAACAACACCAACCCGACGGGTAGATTTTAGCTCCTGCCCGCGCAGCTAGCGTTCTACGCGTTGCAGGCGGGTCAAACCTCCGTCACTACTTTACACAACACGAATCATGAGCACAGGAAGTTTACTATGTTACAATCCCACCCTTGAATTCTCCTCGCTTCATGATATACAGTATCCTCATGAAAGAAAAATACTTGAGCGAAAAAACAACCAACCGCATTCTTTTTATTCTTGCTCTCGTAGGTGTCGCCATCGCGCTCTATGTCACCCAGAGTTTTCTTCGAAAAACCCCGATCGTGTGTCTCAACAGTGGCTGTGAACTCGTACGGAAAAACCCGGCAAGCTACATTGCAGGCATCCCCGTCCCGGCCTTCGGACTCGTTGGATACGCCATTCTCGTCATCCTCACGTTTCTTCGCACGACGTCAAATACATTACACAAAAAACTTCTCCCCTGGATCGTCGGTATTACGGGCGGCGGAGTCCTGTTTGTCTCCTGGTTTACCTACACGGAAGCCTTTGTCATCGGGGGATTTTGCACCTGGTGTGTCGTTTCAGCAGGAAATATGGTGACCATGTTTGCCCTGTCACTCAATTCGTATAAAAATAATAGGTAAATCGATACTACCCCTTAATACTTATTACTAAATACTTTATACTTAATGATATGAATCTTACGGGCGAAACAAAACTTTTTATCGGCGTCATCGTAGGAACCATTGCGATCATCGTCGCTGCTGCAGTTCTCATGTCCCGCCCCACCCCACCGGCTCCTACATATACCCGTGAACAACTTATCCCAGCAGGCACCAACACAAAAGGTACTGCAAGTGCTTCAGCTTTTCTTGTCGAATTTTCAGATTTCCAGTGTCCGTCGTGTAAAGCTTTTTCCACAGTAGTAGACACACTCGCAGAAAAATATAAGGATAAATTACAATTCGCCTACCGCCATTTTCCGCTTGACCAGCACCCGTTCTCCCGTACGGCAGCTGCTGCCGCAGAGGCCGCGGGCAAACAAGGAAAATTTTTCGAGGCTAGCACGTATCTTTTTGCAAATCAAACAAATTTCTCCGATGAATTTTTTACCAAAGCGGGAGCCTCCCTTACGCTTGATACCACCCAATATGAAAAAGATCGAAACAGTGATGAGACAAAAAAGAAAATCGATGACGACAGATTTTTTGCCGATACCGCCCGGCTTCCGGGTACGCCGACGTTCTACCTCAACGGTAGACAGCTCACAGTCTACGATACAGCAGAGCTCATAAAAGCAGTAGAAGAGGCAGTAAAATAAATACAATATTACCCTGCGGGGAGCAAATTAAATTTTGTCTGGCTTCACTTTCTCTTTAGGATTTTATAGATGGAGTGAAAAAGCCTGAATCTGAAGACAGATCAAAATTTAAATTGCGACCTAAGCAGGGGAAAAGAAAGGATCATATGTTTCATCTCACAGGCAAAGTCGCCCTCGTCACGGGAGCCAGCAGTGGTATCGGATATGGCATTGCTCTTGCTTTAGCCGCTCAAGGAGCCAAAGTGATCGTAGCAGCACGGAGAATGGATAAGCTCAAAACGCTTGTCGACGAAATCAAAAAAGCCGGAGGAGAAGCGACAGCAGTAGAGATGGATGTCACGAAAAAACAGGACATTACAAACGCAGTAAACACGGCAGTTTCTGCATACGGCAGACTCGATACACTTGTCAATAATGCCGGAGTCGTCGGATTTTCCACTGTTGAAACACTTACGGAAGAGGCATGGGACAAAACCATCGACACAAATCTCAAAGCCTACTTTTTTGTCACCCAGGAAGCAGTGAGGGCCATGGAAAAAAATACCCCTTCAAGCGGCAGAATCATCAATATAGCCTCTATCGCCTCAGGCGGAGTTGGTGTTGGGTTTGGCGGTGTTTCAGACTACTGCGCCAGTAAAGGCGGCGTGGTTGGCATGACAGAGGCAATGGCTATAGAGCTTGCGCCAAAGGGAATTCTTGTTAACTGTATCGGCCCAGGTGTCATCGTTTCAGAGATGACTCAAGCCATGATCGATGATCCAAAACAGATGGCAAGCTTTACCGGACGCATTCCGCTCAAACGCCCCGGCACAGCAGCAGAGATTGCTTCTGCAGTCGTCTACTTTGCGGCAGACGAGTCGAGCTACACCACCGGCGCGACGTTATACGTCGATGGTGGGTGGTTAGCCAACTAAAGTGCTCGAAAAGCGAAGGGATATGTAATTTTCGAAACAAAGTTATGTTCTGCGGGGAGCGAACAAAATTTCTTAAGGCGCGGGGAGATCGAACAAATTCGAGTTTGCAGCCGTTGGGGCCCGAGCGGAAGCGAGGGATTGGAAAACTCCTGAATTTGGTCGAGCGACCTAAGCGCCTATGATTTAACTGAAGGTGTATCTAAATTTTATTTGCGACCTAAGCAGAAGAGATAAAAAATAAATAATTCCCCTTGCTAACTCCCGCACCTTTCCGTACCCTTGTACTATGGCTTTTCTCTCCCGCCACCGCATAATCCTCTTCGTCCTTTTGGCATTAGCCATACAGCTTACCGTCTATTTTTTCCTTATTCGTCACGAAGATACTATTACTCCTCAGGGCCACGTCCACACCATGCATCCGTTAGATTTGTATTATCCCGCCATCATCCGTCAATCCAAGCTTGGCTCATGGACAATTACAGATCCGTACACCACCCTCCCCACTCCGGCTATCCATGCCTATGTCTTTTTTATTCTCGCAGGAAAAATCGCAGCACTTTTTCAGATTGACCCAGTCATGATGTATGAATTCACACGTATCTTTGGCGGGGTCTTCCTTATTTTTTCGATCTACTGGAGTGTCACGAGACTGCTCCCGAAATCCCTCCATCTGTTGACACTCATCTTTGCCCTCTTCATCGATACGGGACCCGCGTGGGCAGATATACTTTCAAAACCTCTTGCCCACTGGTCTGCCGCCATGCCGGGGGCATCTATTATTTCTCGATCCTTCGCTCTCCCACATCACTCTGTCTCACAGGCCTTAGGTCTTATCCTTCTTTGTTTTATAGTTCGAGCTATCAAATCTCCGACTGCACGTCTCTATCCTGTCATCGGGATCCTCGCGTTTACCGGCACGTCATTCGCCCCTCCTTTTTTTGTCATTCTTCTGACATGTCTTTTCATCCCGTGGCTCTCCTTTTCATATATAACAAAAACGATTAAAAACACTCTCCCTACCATATTTTTTGCATCAGCGGGTATTATTCTTGCTGGACTCTGGATTAAATTTGAATTCGCCAAAGGCCCACCGTGGAGTGACTACGTTTCAGTCGAAAAATCCTGGTGGCCCATGCGTGAAATTTTTGTACAATTCATACAATCATTCAGTCTTTATTACCCGTTCATCATCCTCCTTTTCATATTCGCTCCGTTTACTATTAAAGTCTGGCCCAAAGCCATGCGTCGTATACTCTTTCTCATAGGAAGCTGGAGCCTCCTTCCTTTTGGACTCATCGTTCTCTCCGCTTTCCCCTGGTTTCCTATCGCCAACGGACGGATCGCGTCAGACGTGTCGCAAATTCCCATGAGTATCCTCTCTGCCCTGGGTGTCTACACACTCTGGCAAACAGTAAAAACATTTCGATATGCTAAAAACATTCTCATGACTATGCTTTTTCTCTTTCTCGGTTTCTCTTTTCTTCTCACAACCTCCTATATGAAAAGAACCCTTGAAGATCACATACGGTTCCGGGACAAAGAAGACTTTGGATGGATCATGTATCCCACAAATAAACTCTGGGACGGCATTATGGCGCTTCGGGATGTCCCCAGTGGAAGCAATATCATGGTCCTCCCGCATGTAGGTCAACTCCTCCCGACGTACTTTCCTGTACATGTCTACGCCGGACCCCCATATAGTTACGTCAACTGGTGGAAGCGGCGGGATATGTCACACAAATTTTATACCGGCAAAATGTCGAAAGACGAAGTTGATAGGTTTCTGTCAGAAAACAATATCTCCTATATCTTTTACGGGCCGGAAGAAGTCATGGCAACCAAAACTTCACTCTTTTACCCTGATAAACTTGAAATTCAATATCAAAATCCCGAAGTGACAATCTTCAAAGTCCAACTGCGGAAATAATAAGCTCATCAACCCGACGGGTAGATTAGCTTCAAACCTCACCTTCGTCCGGCTTCACTTTCTCTTAAATTAGAGTAAATTGCGGTGTGAGTATAATTTCTGAAGAGAGCGAAGAGATATGTAATTTTCGAAGCAGAAAAATTTTCTGCGGGGAGCGAACAAAATTTCTTAAGGCGCGGGGAGATCGGACAAATTCGAGTTTTCCGCCAAAGGGGCCCGAGCGGAAGCGAGGGATCGGAAAACTCCTGAATTTGGACGAGCGACCTAAGCGCCTAT
>JBBTTM010000010.1:0-4965 GCA_038064255.1 Patescibacteria group bacterium
GTTTCTTTCGACACGCCAAGCTCAGAAGCAGCCGCAGACACACTGAGCAGTTTTCCTCCGTGCCGCTTTGGCAAGCCTCCTGTCACTTTCGGCTGATGCATACTCACTCCCCGCTTCATCCCAAGCGTTAAAAGATCTTCGCCTGTCACGCTATGCATGCCATGCGCATCGACAGATGCGTGCAGTTTCCCGGTTTTAATCCAGTGCCGCACTGTCCCCTTCGCAACCCCAAGGTGTTTTGCCACTTGGCCGATAGTAAATACTTTTGTAGAAGAAATGTTGTCCATATTAGGAGATGTAGAACAAAACCAAGGCCGATTTCAGGACGAGAAAGAACAAAACAAACAATTGTGCGGTTTGATATACTTTGTGAAGCAGGTTTTCCCTCATGCTCTTATTACAATAGAGTATCTCTGCTGGTGTCAAATACGGTGCGGGAATTCGTGCGTTTTGAAGCTAAACTATAGGGTACTTTTAACTCATTGTTATAGGACTAAAATCATCCATCCACCTTTCAAAAGAGCATTCCGGGGCGTCTTTCCGCCAGAATTCATGCAAAAATGTGAAAAGTGTTTTTATTATCTTTTTTACAGAATTTTTCTCATTTACTTAATCCAAAATGCCTCCCAACTATTAACCTATAACTATATTCTTTTGCATGTCAAAATATGCGACGGTTTATTTTTCCTCTCCATTTTTGTATACTCTAGTCCCTATATGCCAATCCAAGAAAATCTCCATGACTATCTCATGGGAAGAGAAAATCCACTTCTGCAATATGCCATACAAACAGAAACTCTCACATGTTTCAGAGTATCTGAAACCCTAGGGTTCAATGAATCAGGAGAGCTCGCCATGACCACGCTTCTTTCGGGAGCTTCCATGATCCGACCGGTTCTTAAAGGAAAAACAATCGAAACTACGAATCTCAATTGTGTCACTGGCGGACCTACGGACAACGCACACAGAGCCATAGACAGCCTCGCAGCCCATGCATTTCTTTTCGCTCTCAATCGATCTCGGCTGAGAGATACATTGGCATTTCGCATTGAGGAGGATCATGAATTTAGAGTGCTAAAAGCTGGTACACAACATGTTATCGCCATACTCGACCCACTCGATGAAACCAGCAAGATTGAAAAGGGAATGAGATATCAAACCACAGGCATCGCGATCTATTCTTTGGATGGAGATCTCGTCGCCGGAGGTATAGCAAGCTTAGTAGATCAAACGATACTTTTTTATACCAAAGCAGGTCTCAGACTCTCTGATTTTGATGAAGAAACAAAACAATTGACACGAAAAGACATCACGCTCGATAGGAAGAGAGGGCTACAAGACATACGCTATTCAATGCTTTCAAAACGACTGACTGACAGAGAATTTCCACCAACTCAGTATTTTCTGGATCATCCACCAATAATCGATACCTTTGGCGGCATGGGAGTATTACAGATTCTCTCAGGGGAACTCGATGCGACCATCGACCCATGGAAAGGCCAACCGCCGTACGAAGCATATATCTGGAGCCCGCTTGCAGAGAAATCCGGGCTCATAGTAGTTGATGCACGGACAGGATCAAAGATAGACTGGGAAAGACGTATTCCCGCCTACTACAGAGGCGAACCGTGGGCGTCCGAACGAATCCCTCTTATAATCGCTAAAAATATGGAAACAGCCATGCATCTCGTCGCTCATGCAAACGCGTGATACCCTTCTCATTTCCTCCGCATTCCCGTCCTCCGCATTCCTGAGGGACCTATGGGCCTTCGGAATTTCTGTACAGGATTGGAACCTCTAAGGTCTCACCTTGAAGTATGGCTGTCAGATCAATCTACTTGCAAGGTGAGACCTTCGAGTGTATACTCAAGATATGCCATCGAGAAATATCATTAAACCGTACGTGCAAGACGGAATCTACCACCTCTACAATCGTGGCGTAGAAAAACGCACCATCTTTCTCGATCACAAAGATTACACTGTCTTTCTTCGTATTTTAAAAGATGCCCTCTCACTCCCAATCGACACCATCGACACAGCACATATTCTCCAAGGTGAGACCTTAGAGGGTTTTATACAACCTTCTTGGAGAAAAAAGCCAAAGAATTTCTTTTCTACTGTGAAACTCTTTGGTTTCTGTCTCGTACCAAATCACATCCATCTCCTGGTGAAACAAGCAGAACTTCAAGCTATCAAAGAATTCATGCAGTCCATTCTTACGCGCTACAGCATGTATTTTAACAAACGATACACACGAACCGGAAGCCTCTTTCAAAACTGCTATAAAGGGGCTCTCGTCTCAGACGAACCGTATCTTCTCGCCCTCTCCCGGTATATCCACAGAAACGGCCTGTCCTACGCAAAAGACCTCACTCACGCCTACTCCTCCTATCCCTACTACCTGGGTCTCAAGCACGCCCCATGGATCGACACGGCGACCATTCTTTCATACTTTCAAAGCGATCCGGTCACAAAAACGAAACATAAAGATTACCGGTCATTCGTCGAATGGGACAAAGAAGATGCATCACTCGACTCTACACTTACGCTTGAAGACGAGGAAGAGTAAAAATATCGTATCAATGAACCTCTAAGGAACCTCTAAGGTGAGACCTTAGAGGTTTTCATCTACATCCGCTCGACGGTCTCAATACCCAGAAGATACAATCCGTCTTTGAGGACCAGAGCCGTGGCGGAAGTCAAAGCAAGACGCAGTGCAGATTGGGCCGTCCCAACGCCTTGCGCGAGAGGACCTCTCTGACAGGTTGCTGTGACGCTCTGAATATCATTATTTGAAGAGACTATATCAGACTGGATCTTATCACTTCCTATCTTCTCCCCCAATATACTATGTTTTGCATACAGGGTATTAAAACTCTGGGCCAACTCAAAGAGATAGGTACAGAGAGTATTCGGCGCAAAATTCACCGCAGACTCCGCCACGACATCGTCAAATTGGAGTATTTTCATCGCCACAGCCCGCTCCTCGAGATTGAGCGTCTCGAATAGCTCAGAGCTTTCAGCTTTCAGCTGACGACTGACGACTGACGACTCCTTCACCTTGCGAAGCACACTCTTACATCTGGCATACGTGTACTGGAGATATGGCCCGCTATCTCCATCAAAAGATATCGACGTATCTATATCAAACGCTATATCACTCGCTGCTCCCACCCGAAGCATGGCATATTTTACTGCCGAAACGGCAGCTTTCTCCGCAATCTCTTCTGTTTCGCTTTCAGTATATTTTGATGTGTTTTTAGATAGTATGATGTTGATTTTCTTTTTCGCTTCGTCTAAAAGCCATTCGGCAGTCAGAATATGTCCGGTGCGCGAACTCATCTTCCCTGTCGAGAGATTGACCATGCCAAACGGGATATGCCGAGTCTTTCCCGCGAGTACCGGATCAATCTCTTTCAAGGCGGCAAGCATGACGCCAAAATACGGCGACTGCTCGTTGCCGGTCATGATGATAGACAGATCATACTGATACTCACCGTATTTTAATGGTGCAAGCGCCAGGTCTTTTGCCTCATACGTCGCGTACAGTTCTTTCGACACAAATACCCGCGTATGGAGCCCTGCTTTTTCACCTTTATAAATTATTGCACCATCAGACTTTTCAAATACACCGTCCTCTATATGATCCAGGACGATCTGCATCCCCTTCGGCGCCACTTCAGATTCAAAATAAAACCGGGTAAATACTGTTCCGACACGTGTGTAGACGAGATCAAAGTAATCGAGGGATATTTGCCTGCCAAAATTCCACTCTTCCCGTATCGACGGGTCATCCCGGTAGACCATTTTATTGATGTCGATGATCTCATGTTTCGCTATATCGCTCGACTCATAGTGTATCGATCCGCGGGAATACGCTTGCCCCAGTATTGCGGCTTTCACGCGCGGATCTATTCCCGTATCCCGCAATCTGACGCTCTCTTCTTTCATATCCCGCAGTCCCCAGAGAGACTTTGCGACATGCATGCCGACGTCCCCCTGATAGTTTACACGCCGAACATCACAGCCTATAGCCTCCAATCCCCGCGAGAACGCCTCCCCAAGGACGATGTTGCGAAGGTGTCCGATATGAAATTCTTTGAACGGATTTGGGTCGGCAAACTCTATCATCACCCGTTGTTTTTTAAAATTTTTTGTCTGAGTCTTAAAGCTGATAGCTAAGAGCTGATAGCTGATAGCTGTATCCCCCCTCCTCTTTCCATCGCCTTCTTTTCTATTTAGCACTCTATTCAATCGAGTGCTAATAGTCTCTGAAGAGAGATGTATGTTTATAAACCCGGGGGGCGCCACATCAACCTTATCCAATACGACCATCTCACTGCTTTGTGTAGGAAGCTCGTCATCTTTTCCCGCACTCCGATGGAGTACAGCATGGGTCTGATCTACTTGCGGGGATTGAGAAGAAAAATCCCGCATCAGTATCGTTTGGAGCTCTCGGGCGATCTCCATGGGATTTTTCTTCATCGTCCGCGCGAGCGCCATGGCGATATTACTTGCATAGTCTCCATGCTCCGGTTTGTCAGAGACGGTAACGGCACATTCCACATCTTCAGCACCCATTTCCTTCGCACACGCACTCAGTTGCATTTTCAACACATCCACCACCGTCCCACCGGGACGGAGGATCGACTGAACCCCTGATGGTTCAACAGTTTTCATACCCATATCGTAGCATATGTCCCAATGTCATTGCGAGGATAGCTTGCCCTGAGCGTAGTCGAATGGGTGGCAATCTTCTCTGTCATTTCGAGCGAGGTGCTTCACCGGGTCGAGAAATCATCCAAACACCCGCCCAGTCATCCCACTTCGTCCTTCGACAAGCTCAGGACTTCGCGGGTTGAGTGAAATGAAATCCCCTTGGGGAATTGATGGTTGCTAGACTCGCGAAGCCAGTCATCCCACTTCGTCCTTCGACAAGCTCAGGACTTCGCGGGTTGAGTGAAA
>JBBTTM010000011.1:0-41109 GCA_038064255.1 Patescibacteria group bacterium
AAGTAGTCTGTGGTGTGGTTTTTTCCTTTAGGAATAAACCATATCAGAGGTTAATTAAGACCCCTTCGGAGGCCTAAACAAAATTATATGATTTTACTCATTGCATTTGCATTTTTGGCAGGAGTAGTTACTATTCTTTCTCCCTGCATTTTACCGATACTGCCGATTATTCTTTCTTCAACTATTGGTGGTCAAAATATCGGTAAATCGCGCCCAACGGGAGTAGTTATCGGCTTTATCTTAAGCTTTACTTTCTTCACTCTTTTTCTCTCAACTATAGTCAAATTAAGCGGAATTTCAGCTGATATTCTCAGACTTATTTCTGTAGTAGTCATAGCGGGTTTCGGTGTTTCACTTCTTATTCCCCAGTTTCAAGTATTAGTTGAGAGATTGTTTTCAAAACTGGCAGGATTTATGCCAAGTAGTCAAGGTAGAAACAGCCTGCCTGCTGGCAGGCAGGGTTTTGGCGGTGGTTTACTGATAGGTCTTTCGGTCGGACTTTTGTGGACTCCTTGCGTAGGTCCAATATTGGCGTCAGTTATATCCCTCGCTATTACCGGCACTGTCACTTTTGATGCGTTTCTCATAACCTTGGCATATGCCCTAGGTACTGCAATTCCTATGTTTCTTATCATGCTTGGTGGACAAAATGCGTTGCGGAGAATTCCTTGGCTTTTTGCAAATACAGCCAATATTCAAAAAGCGTTTGGGGTACTCATGATTCTTACAGCCATTGGGATATTCCTAAATGTTGACCGAAAATTCCAAACATTTATTATAAGCACATTTCCTCAATATGGAGTAGGATTAACCAAGTTTGAAGATAATGAAACAATAAAAAATAAACTAAAAATGATCGGTGGAAACGAGGTAAAAAAAGAAGATATGGGTAAACCAACGTTTAGCTTACCAGAACAGAAAGACCCAAAAGCTCCTGAACTTATTCCAGGCGGGGTATGGTTTAATAGTGACCCGCTCACCCTTGCACAGTTGAAAGGCAAGGTGATTATTATCGATTTCTGGACGTACACCTGTATCAATTGCCAAAGGACTTTTCCATACTTAAAGAAGTGGTATGAGAAATACAAAGATCAGGGCCTGGTAATAATTGGTGTGCATTCACCGGAATTTGAATTTGAGAAAAGTGAAAAAAACCTTGCACAAGCAATTAAAGACTTCAAGCTTCCATATCCCATTGTCCAGGATAATGATTTTGAAACGTGGCGAGCGTATAATAATCATTACTGGCCGGCAAAATATTTTATCGATAAAGACGGAAATATCCGGTATACCCATTTTGGTGAGGGCGGGTATGATGAGAGCGAGAAATGGATTCAGGAATTATTAAAGGAAACTGGCTCGGTAGATGTGTCAGGAATTATCAAGAATGATCCGGCGGTACAGAATTTTGCCCGTACTCCTGAGTCGTACCTTGGGTACGCGAGACTTGATCGATTTTCTTCGCCTGAAAATATATCAGAAAACAAAGAGTCTCTCTATACTGTGCCTTCAGTTCTTTCTGCAAATACATTCGCATATGACGGGAAATGGACTGTCATGAGTGAATATGCAAACCCACAGAAGAACTCACGGTTATTATTCAATTTTGATGCTAAAGAAGTTTACCTTGTGATGCGTCCGAAAAAAGATACTGCCAGGATTAAAGTATTGGTAGATGGGAAAGAACAGTATTTTGGAGAAGATACAAAAGAAGGTAGAGTGACTGTCGATTCAGATAGGCTTTACAAGCTTATCCTTCTCCCCATTCCCGGAAGACACACAATGACTCTTGAGTTTGAAGATGGAAATGCAGAGCTTTTTGCCTTTACATTTGGTTAGTGCCATAGTCTTTCCCCGAGGTATAATACACTCATGAGAATTACCGTTTGCGGGAGTATGAAGTTTTATCAGGAGATGCGGCTTATAAAGGAAAGCATCATCAGGCTCGGGCATACTCCAATTCTTCCAAAAGGTGTAGAAAAAGAAATCCCGATTGAAGCACGCGATGATATGTCGATAGATGAAATCGTTGCAGCAAAAATAGAGTACGATTTTATCCGTGAACATTTTCGTAAGATTCAGGACTCGGATGCGATCCTCGTATTAAATTACAAGAAAAAAGAGATAGAAGGATATATTGGTGGAAATACGTTTCTCGAGATGGGACTCGCATTTTATCTTCAGAAAAAAATATATCTCCTGCACAACATTCCGGAGATGGAGTATAAGACGGAGATGCATGCGATGCAGCCAATTATATTACGAGGAGATGTAGGAAAAATCAATGAAAACATTGTTGTTTCATAATAATAGTCGTACTATGCTTGACGGGTTAGCGTGTATGAAGAAAGCATCATGAAAAAACAGAATCTTTTTGCCTATTTTTTCATTTTTCTGATTGTTGGAATTCTTTTCCATAAATCTATTATTAAAGGATATATACCCTTTCCGGGAGATGTATTATTGTCTTCCTTTAAGCCATGGCAGGTTTCTTCATATGATGGGTATGTTGCCGGAAGTATTCCAAATAAAGCGCAGTATCCGGATGTGATCCGCCAGATGTATCCGTGGCGCATTGAAGCTATACGCCAGTGGCAGGAAGGGAAAGTTCCCCTCTGGAATCCATATAATTTTTCCGGTACTCCGCTTCTTGCAAATTTTCAGTCAGCTGCTATGTATCCTTTGAATAGTATATTCTTATTTTTTTCGAAAGTTTGGTCTTGGACGGTTCTCGTCGCGATACAACCGTTGTTTGCACTTTTATTTTCCTATCTTTATTTTCGGTCAATTCGTGTAAGCGTCCTCGCATCACTTTTTGGTGCGGTATCTTATGGCCTCAGTAATTTTATGACGGTGTGGCTTGAGTACAATACTGTCGGACATATCATGGCATGGTTTCCTCTACAGTTGTTATCTATAGAAATCATATCGGAAAAAAATAACAGGATTGTATTAGGTTATTCACTTCTTACAGTTTCGGTTTTCTTATCGCTTCTTGCCGGACATCCACAGGTAGCCTTCTATGCCATTTTTTTTACTACAATGTATGGTTTATTTCGTCTCAAAGGAAGAGAAAGATTATTTACGTATGTCCTAATTTTATTAGGATTCGGACTCTCTGCAATACAAATAATACCGGGGATTGAACTTATGGGCGTTTCCGCTCGGGCAAATCACTCATATATACAAATGATGAAGGCAAATCTCATACAACCCTGGCAGACTCTTATGTTGTTTTTCCCAAATCTTTTTGGTAATCCTGTTTCCCGAACATATTGGCTATCAGATACGTACGTAGGCAAAGTTACATCTATAGGATTGGTGCCATTATTTTTTTTACTTTCGGCAATACGTCTTTGGAAAGTCAGAATAGTACAATTTTTTATCATTGCGACTTTGGTTATTGGTATCTTTATTACAGTTAACCCGTTCACGTCGTTTTTATATCTATTTCCTCTTCCTTTTATTTCATCCAGCAACCCGACCCTCATGGTATTTTTATTTTCTTTTTGTCTTGCAACATTGACATCTTTTGGTATCGATGGATGGAAGAGAGAAACGCATTCCTTGAAAAAGTTGGTGGCTCGTTTTATACAGGTATTTATGGGTATTATCGTAATTGCTGCGGTATTTCTTTTGGTTTCGGGACTAAGAACACATGCAGCAGTTGCACTGCGTGCGCTTCTTTATGCGGGTGTATTTGCCTTTCTTACATTCGTAGTTTTTTATATTGCAATTCGAAGAAAAAGTTGGATGTCAGGTGTGCTTTGGATACTTCTTCTCATTCATATTGCTGATCTTTCGTATGCTTTTTTTAAATTCAATCCGTTTGTCCCTTCATCTTATGTTTTTCCTCCGCATGAAATAACTCAGCTCATGGCAGACGGGAAGGAACCCCGGCGGTTTTGGGGGTATGGTACTGCCGCTATAGATGCAAATCTGGCAACATACTTCCGGGCGTATTCCCCAGATGGATATGATCCGCTTTATCCAAAATGGTATGGAGAGTTTATCGGCGCGTCAAAAGACGGGAAGCTTCTTCGTTCTTTTACCAATGATACCCGGTCGGATGCAAGAATTATCTCTGGGTTCGGTGAAACGGATTTTCGGGATAATGAGTTTAGAAAACGGATCCTGCGGTCTCTTGGTATTTCCATGATACTAGACAGAGTTGAAAACGGGACAACGGACAAAACATTCCCTCCAGGAGAATTTGAGCAATCAAAAATATCTGACTGGAGAATCCTAACAGATTTGAAGTCTCCTGCGATAGTGAGAATTGCATCACAGTCAAAAGTCGGAAAGACCAGAGAAGAATTTGAAAAAATATATTTCCAACCGGATTTTGATGTATCAAAAGATGTGGTATTTCATGATCAGTCACTCCCGGTACTTTCAGGTTCCGGGAAAATATCGCTCACCGAATACAGATCTGACAGGATTTCAGCATCCACTGAGACTGATGGTACTACCATGATGCTTTCGGCCAGTACATATTATCCAGGATGGCGGGCATATATAGACGGAAAGGAAGCACCTCTCCTTCGGGTCAACTGGACGATGAGTGGAGTTATTTTATCTTCGGGGAAACATGATGTACTATTGCGTTATGAACCAGATTCGTTTAGATTGGGTCTCTGGGTGAGCGTTCTCTCGTTATTTTTATTTTTCTGCTCACTGATATACAGTAAAAAAATTTCATGAAATTTTTTCAGAAATTATTATTCATCTGCATTATTTTCCTTGCGTTTATGTTTCGATTTTATCGTCTTGCTGAAATTCCTCCGGGAGTAAATAGAGACGAAGCAAGTATCGGGTATACGGCATATTCATTGATGCAAACTGGAAAAGATGAATATGGCAAGTTGTTTCCACTTTCGTTTGAATCTTTTGGAGACTGGAAACTTCCTCTCTATATATATTCAACGATTCCATTTGTGAAGATATTTGGTATGACTGAGGTTGCTGTTCGTTTGCCTTCGGTGCTTGCAGGCACTCTCACAGTTGGCGTGTTGTTTGTGCTGGTGCGTATGCTATTTGGATATACATATCTTGCACTTTTATCTTCATTGATTCTGACATTGAGCCCCTGGCATATTCACATTTCTCGGGTAGAATCAGAATCAAATGTTGCGATTTTCTTTGTGACCCTTGGCACAGTGATGTTTCTGAAAGCATTGGCTTCAAGACGATTCATATTACTGATGATATCCGGTCTCCTTTTCGTTGCTACATATTATACATACCACGGAAATCATATTTTTACTTCCCTCTATGCTGTAGGAATGCTTATGCTTTATCGCAGGGAAGTGTTTAAAATTCCGCAATGGTTTATAGCTGCAGGAATTTCGTTTATTTTTTTGGCTATTATTCTGACATTTACATTATTTAGCGCAAATAAAACTAAAATCTCTGGAATTGGTATTTTTGGAAATCCGAATGTGGTTCATGAAAAAATGGAACTTCCCCGCCTAGGGCATCAGAATCCGGATTCGTTTTTTTCAAGAATTATTCACAATAGACCTGTCTATACGATTGTAACTATGGGTCAAAATTACTTGAAATCATACTCTCCTGAATTTTTATTCATTAAGGGCGGCAATAACCACGCTCACAATATAGAAGGGTATGCGAATATGCATCTGTTTGAAAGCATCTTTGTCTTTCTCGGAGTAGTTTTTGTATTTATGAATATAAAAAAGAGACAATATATACTTCTTTTATGGTGGTTCATCGTTGCAGGCGTTGCACCAGCAATAACCAAAGACGCACCACATAGCAATCGAATGTTTATTGTGACTCCAGCACTTTCAATGATCGTTGCTTTGGGAATGAATTATATTTCAGTATTAATGCATTCGAGATGGAAGCTATTGTTACCGATCGTAGTCACGGCTGCATATATAGGATCACTTATGCTCTATGCAGATGCATACACGGTTCATTTTCCTTTAAAAGAAGCACAATATTGGGGTTCGTCATATAAACAATTATCTGCATTCTTGAACAAGTCTGAGTATGAAAATAAACAGGTGATTATGACGTCGCCTGAGTCATCGCCCTATATATATCTGCTGTTTTATGGAAATTATAGTCCTGTAAAATACCAGAGAGAAGCAGCGAGATATTCTCTTTCTCGGGATGGATTCAGAGATGTGTCAGGATTTGGAAGATTCTCTTTTCGACCGATCGACTGGGGAAGAGACCCTTTTGCTCCAAATACCCTTTTGGTTTCGGATATAAAGGAAGTACCTATGGAATTAATTTCCAATATAAAAACAACCATATTTCTTCCGGACGGTTCAGCGCAATTTGCAGTCATTGAAGCCCCGATACCCATAGTGTTAAAAAAATG
Source organism: Patescibacteria group bacterium (assembly GCA_038064255.1). Taxonomy (GTDB): domain Bacteria; phylum Patescibacteriota; class Microgenomatia; order UBA10105; family UBA927; genus JACREM01. The sequence continues at coordinate 6,356 of JBBTTM010000011.1, forward strand.
AATTGGTATTTCATACCGGATATTTTTGGTAACATGCAAGGAAGTAGCTTCTGTATTTCAATGGATAGAATATAGCCCTCCGAAGGCTGAGATTGCAGTTCGACTCTGCACAGAAGCGCTAAATAGTTTCGATAAATGAGATTGCAGTTCCCCGCCTGCAAACGCCTGAGTGCGTAGCGATGGCGGGCAGGGACTCTGCACAGAAGCACATGGATAAAAAATCAAATTATTCTCTCGGTTCTCTTGCACTTCTTTCCGCGGGCATAGTCGGCGCGTTTGCGGGATTAGGAGCAAAGATTGCATTGAGGGAGTTACCGCCCTTTACTATTCTTTTTACCAGAATTATCATCATGCTCGTCGTTCTTTTTCCGTTTGTTTCCCGGAAACTCTCGGTGTTTAAAACACATTGGAAGTCGCTCCTTCTTCTTGGTCTTTTCTGGTCGGGAAATGTCGCATTTTTTATTGTCGGCATTCGATATACTACGGTATTATCATCAGGCGTGCTTTATGCCGGTGTTCCGCTTCTGACACTGGTTGAGTCTATGATTCTTCTGCATACACGTCCAAAGAGAAACCAAATTATCGGAATATCTCTTGGATTACTCGGTATGGGTATATTATTTATGGATTCGGTAAAGGATTTATCCTTTGGATTGTTTCAGGGAAATGTGCTTATATTTATTGCAACATTGTCCTGGTCGCTGTATCTATTATATTCCAAGAAATTAAGTGCGAAGATTGATCCGATTGTGTTGACGGTTTCTTCCGCAGTCGTTGCAAGCATCATTGTTGGATTACTTATGGTATTGTTTGAAGGATATCTGCCGTTTCTATCCATCGGAAGATTGCACTTAGAAACCCAGATGGCGCTTTTATTTTTAGGTCTTGGCATTGGAGTCGGTATGATATTTCTGTATCAATATGGTATAAAATACGGATCTGTTGTTATGGCAAGTATGATGCTTTATATTGGTACGGTTGTCGGAGGACTCACTGGTATAGTCTTTTTACAAGAGAGTCTTACTCTGAAATTTATTATCGGTTCCCTATGTATATTAATGGGAGTATACTGGGTAGGAATTTCAAAACAAAGGAGTGAGTCATGATAAAATTTATACGTTTAGGTATTGGTATTATTTCTTTATTTTCATTATTTTTTGTAATTCGAACTCACATATATGCACACGGCGGTGAAGTTCAGTATGTAAAAATAAACAAACAATATATTCCTGAGAATCCTATTGTAGGTACTATTACCCCTTCAAAATTTACAGTCGGATCTGAAAGTACCACCTCTGCGTATCTTGTCGGAAAAGAGATGCTTTTTGAAATTGACGAGGAAATCTTTCCGAATTCATCTCCATCTGTGAGACCGATATTTCAGTGGGATTTTTCAGACGGGGGAGAAAAAGCTGAGGGTTCGTCTGTTCGTCATATCTATAAAAAACCTGGAACGTATATAGTAAAAATTCTTGCGAAGTTTCAGGGAAAAGAAGATGAATTTAAACAGGTAAATACTGTTCAAATTGATGTTATGCCGGAGGAAAAATATATTCGTCCACGTGCCCGCATAATAGTAAATGGAAAAGAAGTTGAGAACTCAACGCGGGATGTGGTAACTCTCAGTCCAGGTAGAAACATTCTATTTGATGCCTCAAAATCGCTAGGAAATATTAAAACATATGAGTGGGATTTTGGTGATTCAAATGGAGGGAAAACTTCCAGAGTATCTCATAGATATCCGAGGGATGAATTTTATCCTGTGGCAGTTTTGAGAGTAACAGATGATCTGGGTATTTCAAATGATACATATGTATCTCTCGATATGCCATATGTGAATTTAAATATTGTCACTAGGCTTTTTTACAGTGTATATGATTTTATAGTCGGTTCTATATTGAAGTTATACTAACTTTTTAGTAGAGCCTAGTTTGTACGATAAATTCGTTCGGCAGAGTGACTTCATACTGAGAGAGAATTTTTACACGAAGAACAGAGGCCGAAAAATTCCAGTGCATGTGTTATCACGGAAAATCCTGTCTCTTTTTCTATGGATTGTTTTGTTTTTGGATCTAGACAGTCCGAGATATCTTTTACTGTGCCGCACTTGGTACAGACGATATGGTGATGGTGGGGAAGTGCCGCCAGTTCATATCTGAATTTTCCTTCATGGAGGTCGACTTGGCGGATAATGTGATTATCGAGAAGTATATGGATGATTCTATAGAGTGTCGCCTGGTCTATCTTGAGATTTTTTATGATCGGAGTATCCTCTATGTCCTGTATAGAGACAGGAGTTTTTTCATGAAAAATATATTCGAGAACAGCCTCGCGCGCCTTCGTTTTTTTTAAGTTTGCTGTAGACAACGTGAGCGCGACATTCATAGGAGAGATTATAGCACTCTCGCAGCTTCTCAATAACGCCCATTTAAACTAGTCTGTTTTTGTTATAAATTTTTTTGGTTTTTTAGTTTTCATATTTTTTGCATCTTTTTCGCGATCTACCTGCGGACTTCGTCCGTACTCCGACGCTGAAGCCTTGGCGTATGATGGCGGAGAACTAACAAAGTTAGAACTTATTTCATGACTGCAATGATTCTCTCAAAGCAATTGAATTATATCCTGTTTTAAAAAATAACTAACTAATTTTTCTCAAGTAATTTTGACGATGAAATTTAACGTTTCTTGAATTTGTTGCTAAATCTATAAAAATATTTACTCCGTCAATAACTCCCAAACGATTCCGGACAATATACGTGATCCCGTTAATTACTGCTATGTGATACGAAGTAATAGCATTATGAAAAATTTCTTTGACTACTTTTTCTATTTCACTTGCGTTTAACGTTGTATCTATATCAATTTGAATATGTGGAAGGAAGTAATCGGTTTGTGGGTCATCTGCCTCAACCGGAACGAATTCGAGAAGTGGGTTCTCCCAGACCTCGGAATTACCTAAGAATAACCATAACCCAAAATCATTCGATTCTTCTTCATACAGGTATTGGTCTGTTTTTCTTGCTAAATCTATTAACCTTTGTCTTTCAATTTGTTGAGATTTGACTCGATAACCAAAACCAACATGGTTAAGCCTAACAATAGAATTATTACTATCCAAAGCAGTTATAAAATTTTTTAATAAAATTAAATCTACTAACCCATCCTTTAATTTGCTTTTTTGATTAAATAAAATCGGAGTTACGTTTCCAATAGGAGTAATTACTTGTGAATCATCAACCGTAACTGGACAATTACTAGACTCTAAATTTTTACATGAAGATAGGATCTGAAAAATTTCCTCAAGAGTCTGATATAAATTTTTTGTTTTTGCCATAAACTATAATGTGGCGTATCAATTTAGAATTTAGGTTCGAATCCCGCCTCTTTCATTCGCCGTAGTTTTAACGAAGGCAACCTGTCAGGCTGAAGTTATAATATCATGTTTCTTCAAAAATGCTCTTCCTGAATCAAGTTTTAAATATTTCTCAAAATTGAATGTAGTGTACTTATTGAAAAAAGCGAAATAAGAAATGAGCTTTATTGGTAATCTTTCTTTTATTGATGGAACATCGCCTTTATTGTGTCTATCTATTCCATCTATAAACATACAAAAGACGACATAACGAAGGCGGAGCATGCTGGTCTGGAACCTAAGTATCCTTATAACCACTCCTGTCTCAAATATTCGTTAGCCTTTATAATCCTTTCTCTTTTAATTCCTCCAGTAATCTGCGTCTGCGCCGGTAATTCGTTTTTATGTCGTTTACATATGCGAAAAATTCCTTATCCATTCCGATACCCTGCATTATTTTCAAATGGTGTGCTGCTTCCTGATATTTCTGGGTATCCGTTTCAACAAGCATTGCATCAATTTTCTTTTTATATTCCGCGAAACATTCGGCCGGATAGTGTTTTTCAATAGCGTTGACCATATCCGGAAAACAATCAGCGTCGTGATGCGTTCTAACCAACTTCAGTATCCGGTCTTTTTGATCTTCGTATTTGTATACCTTAAACGCATGAAGGATATCATGTTCTTTCACAGAATGCGTTTCCATCCTCTGCCAGTACTGTTCCTTTTCCTGTGCTGATCGGTAGAACTTCACCAGCTCCTGATAATCCTTTAACGATCCTGTCAGTAAATGGATACGCTCCAGATTATTGATAAACGACAGATATTCGTTCGTAGGTGAGTAAACGGTTTTCATAAATTCCCGTATGGTGATTTCTAGATTCTGAACATCTCTTTCAAGCAACGAATAATCAATCTCGTCACGGGAAGCGAGCTGAGACAATACGTCCCGGGCATACCGGATCACATCGTCCCTTCTACCGACTTTCTGAAAATACGCCAGCAAATCGGGTGCTAATTCGGGATTTTCATGCAGGGCGCGGATGCTTACCGCTTCAAATTCCCGCATGTTTCCGGTCTGATGATACAGATACGCCAGAAGACCGCTATTGGCAGACGACATGTCCTTGTGATCGGACTTCGTAAGGAGATCAATCATCATGCCTGCATCATCGCCGTTCAAATGTATCGTTTTGATGCTTTTGAATATTTGCTCCTGAAACATGGTGTCGTTCAAAAACACCGAACCAAAAAACCGCAAACCGACGCCCCGTAAGGCAGTATTATCCGTTTGAACTAATATGGATACGTATCGATCAATGCTTTCCTCTTTAGATGCAATAAACGCATCAGCCAGATCAATATACTCTCCCTTCAAACTGCCCTGCTTTTCATCCAGCGCTTCGTATACAGCCTGATAAATTTTCATCGCTTCGGCGGCGTTGCCGTTTTCTTCGTACTGCCGGCCTTCGTCGATGAAATTCGAAACGATATCTCCCAACGATGCTCCTTCGTAATAATTTCCGTACCCGTCGGTATCGTAGTAGTCTTCTCCTTCCACATACCACATCTCTAGAAGTTGTCTCATGTCCAATCCGTTTAGTACTTTCATAAAACGGCTTGTATACTCCGAAATTCTCACCGGCGTTTCCTGTGGGCCTGCAAGAAATATCTTCAGATCTTCCGCCAGTTCTGGTTTCCGTTTGAGGAGTTTTAATAAAAAATCCTGAAGATCACCAGACGAACTTTCTAAGAGCAATCGCTTGATTTCGCTTTCATTATGAGAAGCGCCTGATTTCGGATGAGCAACATTCCGGTCCGAAGCAAACGCCAATATGGCAGCCACAACATGTTTGCATGCACCGCCGAAATCGTACGGGCAACTGCAAGAGTACGTAAGTTCGTCATGATCAAAACGCAGCCGCACGCGATACGGCTCATTTCCCGTCACGGTTGCCGTAAATTCCTCTCCGTCTTTCCGTAATGCGCTGACCAACCCGTCATCAAAGTATACTTTCCCTTTTTCAAACGAGGAAAAATTCGCCACGGAAAACGCCAGATCTTCGGTAAATGCGATCTTAGCCATAATATTCTTGGTATTTTTCCGTCGGACAGCGGTCGTCTAAAACCTTGTGAGGGAAATAATTCCAGAAATCCTCGAAGAACCGGGTATTCTCGACAACGACGTTGTACCCAATCCCGATTTTCTTCAGGTCAGTATAAAAATCCGCATAGTGACCCCGATAATCTTCCTGATAAAGAAAATCCGCCAGTGTCTCAAATGAAGTGGTAAACCCGTATGTGTGTTTCAATTGCGCAAACTGCCTGATCACACTGAGTCGTTTCCGCCGGATTGCCGTTTTCGTAATGTTCTTCTTCTGAGACTGTTTAGCGGGTGCCAGCACGAGTTGGGCTGCATGCTTTGGAGTGATGCGCTCCTTGTTTTCTTTCCGAAGCATCGTTTTCATCCTCTCGGTATACGTCATCGGGTAAAACGCAGGGTTACTACCGACAAAATAATACACATCTCCGACCCGCGCTACTCTGTTATAGAACGTACCTTTCCGATTTTCCATCTGCAGGGAGAGTGACCGCTCCGATACCGTGTACCGTTTTCCGGTAAATATTCCGATAACGGTTACCGATACGCCTGGTACATTACGTTCCACCTCAAATAGATCATAGACCGATGTCTGGATAATCTGCCGCAGTTCATCCATCAAATTTTCCGGCAACGCGTCCGGATTCTTCAGAAAATACTCCGTGATAACCGTCGTTCCCCCAGGTATCTTATAATCGAAAATGAGCCATTCGTTAAACAATGAAGAAATTATTTCCGAATCCGGATTGATGGTATATTTCCCGAAGAATTCACCGGCGGCCTTACGGATGTCAGCTCCGCTTTTGGGAATATATGCCACTACCATGCCAAATTTAAAATTCATACTCAGATTCTACCAGATTTATACCTGAAACGTCACAATGGTATAATAGAGAAAGTATGTACAATTGGAACACGCCAACAAAACACTTGACTACATCACGACAGACAACAATCTGGAAGCTTAATCAACATATCAACTTCGGTTTAAATGGGACAAAATTGAATTTTCGTTTAATCCGTAAATATTGGAAGTCTCTTTCTCTTGATCCAAAACGAAAACAGTATCTGCACTATCTCCTATGGGGAAAACTATCCTAACACCCATCCAGCGAAAGGCGATCAGTACAATTGCCGCCGACGCGATTGTAAGAAAACATTTTTATCTATCCGGAGGCACAGCGCTTGCAGAATACTATCTCCATCATCGGCTTTCCGAGGATTTGGATTTTTTTAGCGAAAACGAAATCGACGTACAATGGCTCAACACACTTTCCGGTAAAATACAATCCACCGTTGGGGCATCGAAAAAAGATCTCCAACAAAGTTTTAACAGGAATCTTGCTTTTTTTACTATTGGAAAAACTATTTTAAAAACTGAGTTTACCTATTTCCCGTTCACGCAGGTCGAAAAACCGATGATAGCTGACAATCTCCATATAGATTCACTCTTAGATATTGCCGTCAACAAATTCTTTACCATCTATCAACAACCCGCTAGCCGCCATTTTATCGACTTATTCTGTATCCTCCAATCATCGGGTATTGCGTGGGATAATCTACCAAAACTTGCTCGAATAAAATTCGATACGGTTATTGACCCACTGCAATTAGGAAGCCAGTTAATAATTGCAAAAAATATTGGACAACTCCCATGTATGATTCTTCCGGTTAAAGAAACAGCATGGAGATCATTCTTTCTTGAAAAAGCGAGGTATCTAAAAAAAGAAATTGGTCAATAAGTATGTATACTATGGACTATAAAACCAAAACATCGCTCATTTTACCTTTTAAAGGTACATGGATGGTAAGTAATGGCGGTAGAACAGCGGAAACAAATAATCACAATCGTCCTCCTGAACAAGGGCCACAAAACCAACTTTTAGCGTATGATTTTAGAATGGAAAGTACAGGAAAAGAAACAAAACTTGAAGAGTTTACAGTATTTGGAAAAGAAGTTTTATCTCCCGGGGACGGAATAATAATCCAAATAATTAATGGATCAGTTGACGTACTCCCAGAGGAGCGTGATAGAAGTGTCGGTGTAGGCAATGCAGTAATTATCGATCACCAAAATGGTGAATATAGTTTACTTTGTCATTTTAAACACAATTCAATACGAGTAAAAGTTAGTGAAAAAGTAAAACAAGGTGACGTATTAGGTTTATGTGGCAATACAGGAAATACGACTCAACCTCATATTCATTTTAATCTTCAAGATGGACCGTTGATGCATAAAGCAAATGCATTACCAGTACAATTTAAGAAAATAATTATTGATGGAATAGCAAAAATAAACGCCGAACTCGTACGAGGGCAGCTAGTGTCCAATATTTAGGTTCTAATCCCGTTTCATGTTAGCCTCAAAGCTAAACAAACTATTGAATTTCTCTCCTTCGCGATATATAGCGGACTGCGTCCGCCGAAGGTCGCCCACGAATAACAACCTTTTCTTTACCCTTAGTTATATCTTTCATGAACGAAAGTCGCCGTCGCTAAAAGTTTTGCGACCGAATCTCTCCTTCGCGATTTATTTGCGGACCGCGTCCGCCGTAGTCCCGCGAAGCGGGACGAAGGCGGAAGGGGAGGGATTTGAACCCTCGGTAACCTTGCGGCTACACGCGCTCTCCAAGCGCGCGCACTAGACCACTATGCGACCCTTCCTGTTGTTAGAGGCGACCATTATCACACCTCTCCAAGATTCAGGTATTATAGCATTTATTTAGTGAATATTGGCTTCGATATTGCTATGTTTTGATGGATTGGCGTACCATCACATCATGGAAACAGATTCTGTAAAGTCATTTGATGTCATTGTCATTGGCGGTGGGGCGGCGGGGATTATGGCGGCGCTTTCGGTAAAGGAGCATCATCCGGATTTTTCTGTAGCCATACTTGATCAGACATTTGAACTCGGGCGAAAAATTCTTATAGCCGGTGCCGGAAGAGGGAATGTATCAAATAGTAATCTCATCAACGGGCCGGCTCATTTCTACCACGGAAATCAGACGCTTATCTCCTCTGTTTTTTCTCAGCTTGGATACAAAGAGATAATGATTTTTTTAGAGAACCTTGGAGTTCCACTCTACGAAGAAAAAAAGACAGATAAAGGGAAAATATTTCCATATATAGATAATGCAAAGACATTGCGAAATATCCTTCTCGATGAATTGACGAATAAAGGAATTCAGGTATATTGCAACACTCCGGTTCAGAACGCAGTTAAAACCAATATGGGATGGAAGGTGACATCGAAGGACCAAATTTTTGAATCTTCATATCTCATCCTTTCAACCGGAGGGAAAACATATCCAGCCTTAGGGTCTGACGGGTCAGGGTACGAGATTGCCCGAAGTGTGGGACATACAATAGTTGAACCAGTTCCTTGTGCGGTCCCGCTCGTATCAAAAAATCAATTATCACAACTTCTTCAGGGTGAAAAGATGGTTATGAAAGCGACTGCGTTTCTGGATGGAAAACAAGTTTCAGAATCTGTCGGAGATGTCATGTTTACACAGTATGGTTTTTCCGGTCCTGCAATGCTTGATGTAAGTTATGAGATTTCAGTTCGGATAAATAGAGAGAAAAAGTCAGGAGCATCGCTTCGTCTTTCTTTTTTCCCTAGGCTCTCTAGAGAAGAGGTATCGGAAGAATTGAAAAAACGAAAAGAAAAGCATCCTTCATATATTGTCTCCCATCTCCTCTGGGGACTTCTCACAGAAAAAATATCAAACGCTATTTGTGTCATCGCTGGGATATCATCTGAGAGAAAGGCGAGCGAGATGACAGAGAAAGAAATGAATATTCTTGTAAGCACGCTTACATCGTTTGAATCTGAAGTCACGGGTACGCGCGGATGGAACGAGGCAGAATTTACTGCCGGAGGGGTAGACGGAGCAGGGGTTGATAAAAAAACGCTTGAATCAGAAAAGATAAAATCTTTATATTTTGCGGGCGAAGTGCTTGACGTAGACGGCATGGTCGGTGGCTACAATCTTTCCTGGGCGTGGGCTTCGGGATGGGTAGCTGGCCAATTAGGCAAGAAATAAGACGTATCTTGCAACATCTTGAAGTATCTTGCAACATCTTGCAATTTGGGATACAGTTGGCTCAATGAAATTTCCACCAATATATATCATATCCACAAAAGCAAGGGAATGTGTCGAGAAATTGAATGCTCATAAATCTTCGTTTGCCTTACAGAATATAGACCCCTCAGTGCTGATTCACTTACGACGTAAAACGCTTTTAAAAAGTTCTCTCTATTCTGCCCGGATAGAAGGAAATCCATTAACTCTAGAAGAAATATCTGTTCATGATTCTGATACGGATATTCATATACAGGAAGTCGGAAATCTCGTATCTTCCTATGAAAAATTACCATCAACATTTACTCAAGAGATGAACGTTACCCTCTTAAAACAATTCCATAGGTGGATTCTTTCAGGAATAAGTTCTGGTGCCGGTTATTTTAGAAATGAAGAATCTGCAATTTTTAATCAAGCAGGAATTGCCGTGTATCTTTCCCCTGCTCCATTTCATGTACCAAGTCTCACCACTGAACTATGTTCATATATTGCATGCTCAAGAGATCCGGCTCCGATTACGGCCGCGGTAGCGCATATATGGTTTGAAAAAATTCATCCGTTTCTAGATGGAAATGGAAGAGTAGGCCGGCTGTTATCATCTTGGATTCTTTCTCATGGAGGATACGATTTTTCAGGACTTGTATCATTTGAAGAGTATTTAGAGAGTCATAGGAGTGAATATTATTCTGCTCTTGGAAAAGAAACACAGGATGTGAGTCTCTTTATAGATTTTTACCTGGAAGCGCTTCACGAGCAAGTTGTAAAAAGTTTTTCAAATATATCAATTGATACTTTAGTTCAAACAAATGATCTTCTGCCCAGAAGAGAAGAGATATATAAAACTATTTGTGACCACGGCGTAGTATCATTTGATTTTATCAGGCGTAGATTTCTACGGATTTCCGAGCGAACATTGCACTATGATGTACAACAACTCATAAAAGAAAAGTATATAACAAAAATAGGGTCAACTCGAGGTGTGTTATATAAAAGAAGGAAGTAAATATATATAATAACTCCATGGGTGCGATACTTTCAGGTTTTATAACTTATATTGGGTGGGGAACTGGTGATATATTTGGAGCTACAGCTGCCCGAAAAGTTGGTGCTGCAACGACAACACTTTGGGCTATTCTCATTGGCATGGCGTTGTTATCTTTATATATCCCTTTTGCATTATCAGAGCTTCAGGGCGTTACCATGCCGATCGTAATTTTATCGCTTGCCCTTGGAAGCCTATTTATACTTGGAAATATCCTTATAAATGAAGCGTTGATACTTTCGAGTGTTTCCCTTATCGGTGCAATACTATCTCTTATCCCTATTTTAACTCTCGTTTTATCTCTTTTATTTTTTCATGATACAGTGAGTCCTCTCCAGTGGGTGATAATAGGCGTTGTGCTTATAGGTGTATTTCTCTGTACTGTTAATTTTGATGATATTAAAAAGGGGAACGGCATTCGCGACAAGGGCGTGATCTTAAGCATTATTTCAGTGCTCATGGTTGCGGTGTATTTTACGGCTTTACGGCTCCCTATGGGAAAAGTTGGATGGTTCTGGCCAGTATATATAGGATATTTTTCTTTTCCGATATTTTTTATTTATGCTCGGATAAGAAATATCTCATTTGAATCTCCATTTAAAAAAAATGCTTTTCTTCCGATACTGTTTTCTGCATTGAGTCTTCGAACTGCTGAAATATCATTTAATATTGGGTTAAACTTATACGGTTCTACGATCATAGCGCCGATTGCCGGTGCGTATCCATCGCTTTTTCTCATCCTATCGTTTATATTTTTCCATGATCCTTTAAGTATTCAACAGAGGATTGGGATTTTTATTACGATTGCAGGTGTAGTGGTATTTAGTTTGCTTCCGTTATTTACAGGGTAATTCTATGATTACGTGTGCATTTGAAGACGGGCATCCGGCAAAATTACGTCACATAGTGACTCATGCGTTAGTGGAAAAAGACGGATGTTTACTGTTGGGAAAGCGTCGGATAGATATGCTTGAGGGCGGGAAGTGGGGACTGCCTGGAGGATTTCTTGATCGAGACGAGACACTCGAACAGTGTGTGCTTCGGGAAGTACTTGAAGAGACGGGGTGGAAGGCAAAAGTACTCTCATTATTTCGCATAAACTCAAGTCCAAATCGTCCCAAAGAAGATAGACAAAATGTCGCAGTAGATTTTATCGTTTCACCTTTAGAAAAAATTGGAAATGAAGATAGCGAGTCTACGAAAGTGGAATGGATAGCGATAGATAAACTCTGGGATCTGGATCTTTTTGCCTTCGATCACGGCGAATCGATAAAAAAGTATTTAGAATACCGCAAGAAACACGTTCCTCTTCCTATTTTTTCATAATTATTTATTTGTTTATTTGCTCGCCTCGCTTGCGCACTGGCGAAGCGGGTAGTATTTGTTATTGGTAGTATTAACCTATATTGTGCTATTCTCCTACTGCTATGGGTGATATAGACGAAGTGAAATCAAGGATCGATATAATAGACTTTATAGGGAGTCGTGTGAAGTTGTCGAAAGCCGGGAGAAACTTTAAGGGTTTGTGTCCGTTTCATAGCGAAAAATCTCCATCATTTATGGTCTCCCCGGACCGTCAGGTGTTTCACTGTTTCGGGTGTGGGAAAGGGGGATCGGCGATAGATTTTCTCATGGAACTTGAGCATCTCGAGTTTTCAGAAGCACTCATAGAGCTTGCAGAAAAAACGGGTGTGACACTTGAACATAAAGCGAGCACCACCGAAAGCGGAAAGCTCAAAGAGCAGATATATAGCGCAAATCATCTTGCAGGTGAATATTTTCAATATCTTCTTTTGTCTCATAGTCTTGGAAAAAACGCACGGGAGTATCTTAAAAATCGGGGAGTATCGGAAAAAATTATCAAAACATTCGGGCTTGGTTACAGTCCAAATAGTTGGGATGGAGTGCTTTCGTACCTCCGAAAGAAAGGATACGACGAGAAATTGCTTGAAACTGCCGGACTTGTAGTAAAAAGCGACCGTGGCGGGTGGTACGACAGATTTCGGGGTCGGGTCATGTTTACATTAAAAGACCACAGAGGAAATGTCGCTGGATTTTCCGGTCGAATCCTCCCCCCTTCGCATTTCGTCTCGCTTCGATCCGAAGGATCTCACTCTACTCAAGCTACGGAGGGGCAGGCGCAACCAAAATATATCAATACCAATGAAACGCCGGTGTATAACAAGAGTTCGATACTGTACGCGTTGGATATTACAAAAGATGCAATTGCAAAGGCAGGGGAAGCAGTCATCATGGAAGGAGAATTTGACGTTATCTCTTCGTTTCAGGCGGGGATAAGTAATGTCGTCGCCATAAAAGGTTCCGCGCTTACAGAGGGACATGTTCACCTTCTAAAACGCTATACTGAGCGGATCATTCTTTGCCTTGACAGTGATTTTGCCGGAGACAAGGCAAGCCGTAGGGGGATAGAGATAGCGGAAAAAGCGGGATTAGATATCCGGGTCGCACAGGTCGTAGATGGGAAAGATCCGGATGATGTAGCGCGGAGTGAACCGCATCTTTTAAAAAAAGCAATAACAGAGGCACTGCCGATATACGATTATATTATGGCTTCAGTGTTAAAGCGTCACGATCTTTCTTCTGCTTTCGGAAAGAAAAAAGCGAGTGAGGAAATTTTGCCATTTTTTGTACGGATAGAAAATCCGATAGTTCTTGGACATTATATAAAAAAAGCAAGTGAACTTCTTGGTATATCGGAATCTGCGATATCAGAAGGATTACGACAGGTGGCGCGAAAAGTTGCTATACCTACGGGGACGAGTATAGATCAGAATGTGTTACAAAAACAGTCACGCGGAAGGGATGAGATGGTTGAAGTATATGTATTGGCACTTCTCTTTCAGGGAAAAACTCTAGAACTATATGAAGAATTATCGGAGATTCTATCACCAAATGATTTTACGTATCCTGCAGTAAAACGGGTACTTGAAACATTGAGTATTTTTTTGGTGACTCGAAAAAGCCAGCCATTTTTTTTGAAAGATTTTCTTGAGACTGTGCCTGTTGAGCTTATGCCAACGATAGACGAGGTGCTTTTGTATGATACATCGTCATTCGCAGAAAATGATGAACTGAGTGCACGTGAGTGGATGAAATCACTCCGTCAATTGCGCCTTCTCGTGCTTCGGAGAAAAATCAGATATCTCAATACAACCATACAAAAACGGTCACACGAAACGGACACAACAGTATTTGATCCGTCTACAGAGACTTTACAGGAAGAGCTCAATACTTCCATAGTCCTACTTTCAGTTCTGGAAAAATCAGCCTCGCTTTGATATAATAAAGAAATGCTCAAGCGAAATCATTTGTTTTCTGATCGATAAAGTTGGTTTTCTCCTTTATTCGTGAGAATGCAAAGGTTTACGGTATGAAACAAAAAGTACTGACAACATCAGCAGATCTGCTTCGTGAAGGAAAAGAAAACGGGTTTGTAACCCAGGACGATATCCTCGCGCTTTATCCAAAACCGGAAGAACACATAAAGGAACTAGATAAGCTCTACGATGCCCTAATAAGGGACGGTGTAGATGTGTTTGAAACGATGACACAGGATGTAGAGAAGGAAGCTGCGAAAAGCATACAGGATTTGGAAAAAGAGATAGAAGCGTTGGCACGGGCAAGTGCTGAAAACGTATCTGATCCCGTCCGTATGTACCTGAAGGAAATCGGTCGTATCCCACTTCTGACTTTTGCCGATGAAATGTCTCTTGCAAAGCGGTATGAAAAAGGAGACAAAAAGGCGAAGAAAAAACTGACAGAGTCTAATCTTCGACTTGTGGTTTCTATAGCGAAAAAATATATTGGACGGGGGATGAGTCTCCTTGACCTTATCCAAGAGGGAAACCAGGGACTTATCCGGGCAGTCGAAAAATATGATTGGCGAAAAGGATTTAAATTTTCTACCTACGCCACGTGGTGGATCCGTCAGGCCATCACACGCGCGATAGCAGATCAGGCGAGGACCATCCGTATTCCTGTGCACATGGTAGAAACGATCAATCGATTTATTCGCGCATCGCGGCGACTCATGCAGGATTTGGGCCGCGAGCCGACCCCTGAGGAGATTGCAAAGGTCATGGAGGTAGATGTCACGAAAGTGCGTGAGATTATGAAGGTGTCTCAGGAACCCACGTCCCTTGAGACTCCTGTCGGAGATGAAGAAGATAGTCATCTCGGAGATTTTATTTCAGATCCGGGTCCGTCTCCGTATGATCAAACATCGAGACAGTTACTCAAAGAACACATGGAAGAAGTGCTCGCTACACTTTCTGATCGTGAGAAAAAAGTGTTGATCTTGCGGTTTGGCCTTGAAGACGGGCGTCCGCGGACGCTTGAGGAAGTGGGCGCACAGTTTGGCGTCACCCGTGAGCGCATCCGACAGATTGAGGCGAAGGCACTACGAAAACTTCGACACCCAAGTCGAAGTAAGAAATTAAAAGATTACCTGGAATAATTTTACGGTGTGGAATTAGCTATTTGGAGCAACACCATAGATGGTAATACGTGTTCCCGGATTTTCCACAGTTGCGTTTACTCCCCATCCGCTTCCAACAGGAGTAGCCCAATTAAATATCTGTTCTGCTTCTGATGTTTTCATATTTACGCACCCATGACTCATGGGGTGACCAAAGTTATTGTGCCAGTATGTACCGTGAAGTCCAAATCCTCGGGAACGGGGTATCTGGTCATTTGCAAAAAACATAGTGTACGGTACATTTGGAAGATCATAATATGTTCCAAGCGCGCTGTTGCCGCCTCTCATACGGGTATATTTTAGTTTCACCCAGATGCGGAAATCTCCTGTTGGTGTTTTTCCCCAAAGGCCGGAAGATATGAGAAAGTCATACACTTTTCGACCTCCCTCAAATGCATAGAGCCGTTGATTGGTGAGATCGACTTCAATCCGTTTTTCTTCTGACGATGATCCGAGAACATTGGCAAAGGCAAAATGAGACGGAAGAAATGAAGATACAACAGTATGTTCATGAAATTCGCCGTTTTCAAATGTTGGGTCATAGAGACCAGTCAGAGTTTTCTCATCGATTTGTGTCTGGGGGGATGCGGCGTACGGAAGGATGTCTTTGCCTATGAATACACCCAGAAGGAGTACTACTATCGAGATCATCAATGTCATACGACTCATGAATCTATCGTAGGACCAGAGGAGACTTAAACGCAAGAGGTATTTCATCTCTTGAAGAGGGATATAAAACACTGTAGTCTTGTACTTATGAAAGTATTTTTAGTAAGCATTGTTGTTCTTTTCATCTTGGGTGCAGGAGGGGTATTTTTTCTTTCGATGCAATCAAAATCTCCAGGAGAATCTACCGGTACCGTATTCAAAACTGAAGCGGTAGTAAAAGTTGGTACTATCCAACCGGGAAATGGAGATGATTACAACCATTTACTTTTTAGCGAAGGCAAGACTATCGGAATTACCTCATATACGATAAAGCTTGATCAGTTTGTCGGAAAAAAAGTTGAGGTAAAAGGACAGTATTCAGGGACGACTTTTTACGTGGACTCCATCGCTCCAGTAGAATAGATATATCTATGCCGTGGTATTTTTTCGCATTTCTTACGCCAGCGTTTTATAGCATTAATAATATAGTTGATAAATTTCTCCTGGAAAAGCGGATAAAAGATCCGTTTACTCTTACGGCACTTTCAGGATTCGTGACTGGATTAATTGGAGTAATTCTAGGATTTTTTACGGGGTTTCAACAAATCGGAGTGCTTCAGATTTCATTGTTGGTGTTTTCGGGAGTTCTCCTAATATTTTATCTTATACCGTATTTTGAGGCCATTAAGTTCGACGATGCCTCTCGCGTAATCCCATTGTTTCAATTTATACCTGTTTTTACTTAAATTCTTTCCGCAGTATTTTTAAAGGAAGCATTGAGTGCCAAACAGGTGTTTGGTTTGGTGTTGGTCGTGGGGGCTGGGATTTTGATTTCGATCAAGAAGATTGAAGGATCTATATTTTTTCCCAGAAAATCATTCTGGCTTATGATTCTATCTAGTTTCATGTACGGTTCGATTGCAGTTCTGTTTCGTTTTGTTTCCAGAGATACCAATTTTTGGGCGGCTGTATCGTATCAGTACATAGGTACGGGGCTTGGTGGCGTGCTATTGATATTGTTTCCCCGAGTACGACATGGGTTTGCTGTACGATTAATAGAGATAAAAAAATCCATACGGGTCATCGTAATTAGTCACTCTCTTGGATTGCTGGCTCAGTTATCAGAATCTATTGCTGTCACCATGGTTGCCGTACCCCTGGTTCATATCATCTGGAGTATTCAACCTGTTATTGTATTGATACTTGGAACTCTGTTAACAGTCTGGTTTCCGCATATTATAAAAGAAGATATCAAAAAAGCTGTTGTAGCTCATAAATTAGTATCAGTAGCTCTGATGTTTTGTGGTCTTTTTCTCGTATACTTTTAAGTGAGTTTTTGGTCATATAGGGTGCGCCGTCTTATGGTATACTTACATTGTGCATAAACCTATTTATGCAAGCGGATTTCTTTACCACCCAGCTACCCACCAAATTCTCTTGCAACAAACTATAGTACCAGACGCTCCACCGTCTCCGTTGGATATGTTTTGCGGCATGAGTAAAGAAGGAGAGGATGAAAAAGCTGCGTTTGCCCGCATGATGCTTGAAACTTTTCGCATAGAGCTAAAAGAAAAACATATTTTCCCTGTATATGATTATGTTACAAACGATTCCAGTCATAGGAATATATATGTTTTTTATGGGCAAATTAGAAAACTTGAAGAATTTACTCCCAAACACGGTAAAATTTATTCGTGGCTTACGTTTAAGCAAATGATAAAACTTTCTATATTGGATCAGGCAAAACAAGACCTCATGGTTTCAGAGCGGGTGATTCATGCGGCAGAGAGAACAAAAGCGGCGATTCATGTAGCTCCCACACATATACAGTTCCCCAAGTTGTTTCATTAATCTTTCTAGCGTGCGGATATTGTTGTGTTAATAACCGAGATTTTCTTTGACGAAGACTATAGTAATTCTTCCCGGTGTTCCTTCTTTATTTATGATCAGGATTTTGTTCACTGAGCTTCCCGGTACTCCATACGCTTTTTTTGCCCGTTCACTTTCGAGGGGGAGAGTATATTCATATATTCGTTTCATTCCTTCATCAATATTTTTTACAATTTTTTGCGTCCCAACTACCAATATAACTTTGAGCGCACCATACGCGTACGCGGGAAGTTGACTGCCTGTATTTGACGCAATGAGTATATGACCATCTTCGGTGACAGCATGGACGCTTCCTATTGCAATATTTGGCGTTGCACCCATGCGATTCATTTCCTGAGCCTGGGTGTTTCGATCCATAGCATAGAGCTTGTCTCGTACGGGCATATAGTTTCCGTCTTTTCTATTTATTTCTTGAGTTATTCCGGCGCTATCAAGCGTCGCCGATGTCATGGTCATGACTTCACTTTTTGGCGGAAGAAGCTCAAGGGTTTTTGCTTTAGCCGTCTCTTTATTTTCTGTAACCTGTACATCAATCCCATTTGCTATTAATGCCGCAGCAGTAGTCTTTAGAGTTTTTTCATCAGCAAGATTGTCCCAGGTATTCATATGATTTTTCCTTTCAGGCATTATGTGCCACTATTTTTTGTATATTTATGCCTACCGTTTTCAAAAATTGACTGTTGATACTGTAAATATGGCTTGAACCTTCTTTTCGTGCGCTTAAAATATTAGCAGAGATGAGCTTATTAAAATGGTGTGAAAGAGTAGGCTGAGAGAGGGAAAAACTACCTGCTAACTCCTGGCAAGAAAGTTCTTTTTTATGAGAAAGACGACGGAGAATGTCTACTCTTGTTTCGTCTGCTAGCGCTTTGAAAATATTAACGATGCGCTTATTCATATTTAATTATTGAAATATTTGAATATATAAATATTATAATGTCTGGTAGCTCTGACGTCAAGAGTTATATCGTTTCGTATATTGTTTGGGATAAACCTATTTTAGGTAGGAACGAGATTATCCTACTACCTGAAATCCATTGTCGATTGTCGGGAGAATGCTGTCTATTATTTCGATTTCCAGATTAAACGTTTTATAGAGTTTTCGTACCGGTGTTCCAAGGAGTCCGGTGTAACAATCTTTCTGAAATTTTTCAGGAGCCTTGTCACAGGAATAAATTTGTTCGTAGATTTTTTCTCTCATCACCGGAAAATTTTTGGCATTTATGTCTCTTCCTGCAAATTCAGAATCTATGAATAACCCTATCCCGCCCCCTACACCGAGGTAACAATGTTTCTCGAGGTCCGGTCTGCCGATTGTTTTTGCGATGTCACTACAGACAGATATACCTTCTTCATATTTTTTTGACAGGAATTTTGTCGAAGCGTTGTTTATACCGATTCTGTATACCAGAAATGAATAGCAGTCTCCCTTGTGTGATTCATCCGTCCCGCTGCATTCAGCGACGGATTGTTTGTATCCATCCGCTGAAAATTCTGAAAATAAAAAGAGATTATGTCCTATGCCGGTATAGCAGTACGCAAGTTCAGATTCCGGCACAAGCTTTTTACAGTCTTCAAAGGGAGCGTTGAGATCAGGATTTTTATTCGTGACATACGAGTATGTTTTTTTCGGTGCAAGCTGAAATGTGTTTTCTGTTATCGGATCTATGACACCCAGTATAGATGACGTGTATTTATCATGAAGTACGTGTCCCACTTCGTGTGCACATTGATGTCTCATATCATCCGGACAACTTGGATAGAATTTTTCAAGTGTAGGATTTTCAAAGTTTGCTTCGAGAGCCGTCCGTTTAAAGAGTCCCATGATGCATCCGCTGGTGCAGGATGCGCTGCACATTTTTATTTTTGTATCCAGATCCTGGTCACTGGTTGTTGCGATGAAATCTCCGACCGAATGATAAAACGAGTGACAGTTCGTTCCGAATACAGCATATGAAATATTCGGAGTGTCTTTTTGGAGGTCTTCGAACACCAATCCTTTTTCGTTTTATATAGCCGAGAGGAGTCCCTGAATATTATTTTTATAATACGATTCGATCGTATTTCTATAACAGGAAAAACGTGCGTTTGAAGGGGCACGGTTGCATGTTTCAATTTCTTTTCCGAAACTTTTTTTTACCGAGTTTCCATAAAGCGTAATGGCGGAGGCAACTAAAGCGAAAAATATTAATAAAAAAAGCAATGTTCTTTTTGAGGAAAAAATATTTTTGGGGACATTCATATCGTTATTTAACTATATACTTATGCGCTTTGCAATGACAATAAATTATATGTGTATAATCAGAATCCCAGTGAATGCGAGAAGTATTCCAACAATTTTTCGATACATATTTTCTCTTTCTTTCAAAAGAATAATACTCAACATTATGACCCAAAGCGCTTTTGTTTCAAAGATAGGATTTATCAAGCTAATCTGATCGCTTATCTGATATGCCTTGAATAATGTATAGAAACTTAAACCCGCAAAGATCGCGGACCAGATGATCCGTCTTGCACGTTTATTCACTACAAAATATCGAAGATCCGATATCTTTCTACGAAAGAATATGAGAAGTGCTATGGAAGGTAATCCAAAGGATAATACCTGGTAGAAAAGAGTTGGCAAAAAATGCAATAAATATTTGTCAGTCATATACGCTCCTGCGTAGAATGTTCCGGATAAAAGACCCAGTGTATGATACTTGGTCCATCTCTTGGTTCCTTTGTATCGAAATGCGATGAGTATCCCCAGTATGATCATGGATACACCTAGCAATTTATAGAAGGTAAAGGTTTCTCCTAAAAATAGTACCGCGCCGGAGAGTACCCAGAGAGGAGTCGCACTTTCAAGGAACACGATCTCGCTTATTGGCACATGTTTCATGGAGGTAAAAAATCCCCACATCGCAACGGCGTAAAGACTTGTCATGAGGATAAGTACCATTACAACATTAAAAGTAAATATCTGAGGGTTTAGTGATTCGGAAAAAAATGCAAAGGGGAGTGTGAGTGCTGCGACGAGTAATCCAAATGCTCCGGCAAATACTCCGCCATGGACTTTGTCATCACTGACGACGAGTTTTTGGATTATATTGGCTATTGCCATGAGGATCGGAGCAGCGAAAGCGTACGGAAGATAGTTCATACGTTGATTATGTAGAATTGTTTTTTTGAAGATAATTAGTTTCGATCGCCTGGTCTACAGTTTTTCTGCTCCAACCGACGTGGAGAAGATTCTCTATAATTTGATTCTTGGATAGGTTTGCTTTTTTCGCCTGAGAAATATATTGTTGAAGTTGCGGATTGAATATGGGTATGATTTCTGAGTTGGATTTATTAATTATTTTGATGAAAGATTCGTATATTATTAATTCAGCGTAACCAGTGAACATCATTAGACCAAATAGAATGCATCCTCCAACACCTGCTGTACAGATTATGAGTATTGGCAAAAGAGAAATTATTTGACTTTTATCGATATAGGAATCAAGTATTCCAAGTAGAATAAATGTTATTAAACCTAATATAAAGGCAATTATATTCCGCTTTTTTTTCGATTCCTTTGTTGAAGTTACAGTTTGTTGTCCCATACAATTCTCCAATATCTGATAACTGATATAGCGAGGATCACATATATTGGTATAGCCAGAGCTACTTCTATGGGAATATGTGACAGAGGTGTTTTAAATCCGGAAAAGTTTTGTACGACGGATGAAGTAAACCATCTCATGCCAGAATTTATGGCAACTCCCTCGATCTGATAAAAGATAAAGCTCCCGGTTATGACATATAGAATGAAATGAGTTAGCGTATCTAATTTTGACGCTACGAAGTCTACGGCACCGGTAGTGAGTACGATTGTAAAAATCCAGAGAGATATCCGAAGAACATTTATATCTCTATAGATATACGTCCACTCTGGTAATCCTTTTGTTACAACGAGCGGGGATATGATAATTTCAAGCAGAAATATCCAAAATGCTGCAGTGAGTAGATTTCTTAGAGTTATTTTATGATGTCCTGGAACCAGGAGAGCAGGCGATAGGATGAGAACCCAAAATTTATAAAAACTTATGACAATGCCTGCGAATACCGGGAGATAGAAAAGTATTTCCATTGGAAGTGAGCCTACCATGCCAAATGAAGTCGAGATTATTTCAGGTGCAAAATATCGGATTCTAAGTGTCGATAAGAGAATTTCGAATACGATTCCAAGAATTAATATGGGAGGGATATAGATGATAAACCTCTGATGCTCTTTTGTATTTTTAAGTTTTTGATCTATTTGAGTAGTAATAAGGAGAAGAAGTGTGCTCCAGAATAACGTTATGACCCAGCTTACATCCATATAGATATATCCAAACATACCGAGATGATGTATGTTCCACATCGGAGCGGTAAAAAGCTGGAATAATATAACTCCAGTACTCATGATAAAAAATCGTTTGAGAAAGTCAGCAAAGTTTTTCCTAAGATACAGCATATTAAGTACAAAAAAAATTATTACCACAGCAATAAATCCTGTACTCATAGGGGTGAGAGTTTTATCGATCTGAGAAACTCCTGGGATGTTGCTACATTTCGGTATTTTTGCACAGAGTTCTAAAAAGAGATTCATACAGATATTACGAACACTGACAACTATGGTCACTCACGTCTTTGCTGTTTCTGGTAGTGCTATCTTTTATTTTACACCCTCCCCACTTAGAAGATGCAAATTGTTCATGTGAAGTCATTCGTTCCCACACTTTATACAAAGGTTCATCCAGAACATTTCCAAATATTGCATGGTTAAAATCACAGGACATCATCTCCCCATACGGGGATATATAACAGTAACTCGCTCCGCACGAACAACCCACGCTTCTGTGGCTTGTAACGTATGCATAGACTAATATTCCGGGATACGTGAGATTTTCATTGTACTGTTTCACATGCCTTATCATGTCTTCTACCCAATCGTGATTATCTATGAGGTCTTTTCTTTTTTTATATCTTCCTGTTGGCATGGCGTCAAAGACGATAACTTCATGAACACCGAGGGTTTTTGCAAGCTCGATGATTTTGTCCAGTTCTCCTGATCTATAGCTTTCAGGGGTCATAGTCGTTGAAATACCGACTGACATACCGGTTTTTTTCGCTTCGAGGATTCCCTGAATAGCTTTATCATATAGTCCTTTAGATTTGCGGAAAAAATCGTGTTTCGCAGGATTGGCTGCATCTATACTGACATACACTCCGTCGAGTCCATTTTGACGAAGAATATGTGCCATTTTTTTCAGAAGTGATCCGTTTGTAAAAAGAGCTGTAGAGCTCGTGGTTTTATCGACACAGTTTATAATTTCCGGAAGATCTTCCCGAAGGAGCGGTTCTCCGCCGACAAAATTTATCATAGAAACCCCTAGTTCCTGAGCTTCTTTGATTATCTGCTTGGCTTGATCCAGTGTAACTGTTTTTTTCTTTGGATTGTGTACTCCCTGGAAAAAACTACAATGTTCGCACGCAGCGTCACATGTATCGTTTACGGCAAAACTCATCAGATTAGGCATATTTTTATTCTGTACAGTTCGGTAAAAACTTCGTGCAACAAGATGTGCCATGGGTTTACTAAATACCGCGGGTGTTGACAGGGAGTAGACAGGGTACCCGTCGCGGTAATGAATCACTTTTTCGTGGTTGAGATATATTTTATAAAAAAGTTTGATGTAGTCATAAGTGTAAGGAATCGATTGTTTCGCGATAAAATATCGAAGCTTAATCGCAGAAATAATTTTATGAAATACGTTTGTCATACTTTTGAGCGGGAAAACGACTGTGACAATCAGATAGTATCATACAATGTAAGGGTGGAGTAATATGGTACCGATATGAAATGGATCCTATATTTTCGGGAACGATTTCCCATGCATTTGTTGCTTCTTTTTTGTTTTCTCTCAGTAAGGAGTATTTATTTTGACTTGGTACGTCCAAGAGAATTATTCGCGCTTACAATATTGTATCTCTTGTTTTTTTTATACCTCAGAATTCTAGATGAGTTTAAGGATTTTCGCTACGACAAGACACATCATAAAGATCGTCCGCTACAGCGGGGATTAGTTTCAAAAAAAGATTTGCTGATTCTTCTTTTCGTAACATTTTTAAGTATGGTAGCTTGTGTGTTTTTCCTGGGAGGTATATGGGTTTTTGCAGTGTTTGTCTTTTTGTATACACTCTGTATGTTCAAGGAGTTTTTTTGCCACGACTGGTTAAAAAAGCATATAGTCATATATTTGGTAAGTCACGAGATTGTGTTTGTGCCGCTCTGGATATATATATTTTCAGTCGTAATGGGGGGATATCAATTCATACTTGATGCAAGCCATGTTTTTTTACTTATATATATGATTTTACCGGTTGTCATTATGGAAATTGGAAGAAAGATGGTGCATAGAGTAAGTCACAAGGGTATCCAAACGAGTGATACATATGCGTATGAGTGGGGAGAAGGACAGGCCATATTTGTATTTTCCGCATTATTTATTGTCGGCGGAGTCATAGGTTGGAATACAGGGTTAATACGATCGAGTGGAATAATATTCATTTTTTCTTTTGGTGTATTTTGTTTAGTTATGCTGTACCAAAATCTAAAAGTTTTCGTAAAAAATTACTTATTATTTACATTCTTCGGAACGTTATTGCTTCCATGTATGTTGCTTTTTTTTCGCTATGATTAAATATACGATCTGGGATAAAACAAATATCGGAGAAAATTATCCGGGAATTACCAGCCCTCTCACATATTCATTTGTGAGACGCTCATATCAGGCTGTATATAAAAATTTTTGTCTTCGCATAGGAGTAAGTCCTACTGAAATTCGGGAAAAAAATTATATTTTTGAAAATCTGGTAGGGCATATACACGGCCAGTTGTATTATAATCTGCGCTCTTGGTATGAATTGTTGTCCTTTCTCCCCGGAGAAAGACAGACCAGCACTTGGTTTGACACGATGCTTGATCCGGTTGTTCGTCGATCAATTCATGAAATAACGGATAGAAAATATTCATTTCCCTTTCGGATATACCGTATATATATAGGTGTTCGTTTTGCAATCCTCAGTGTTTTATTCCCGATTCTAAGAAGAGAATTTGATAGAAAAAGTTCTGTTTTGTTTTCTTCCGGATATTCTGCACATTTTTCACAGATGATTGATCAGGAATTAATCGGATGGTTTAGAGTCTTAGAAGATCGTTTTTTGTCTGTATGGGCAATACCCATAATAAATGATTTCCGTCTCATGGTGTCATACGGAATGTTGGTTCAAGCTTCTCGGTTATGGGTGTCTGATCCAGATGAAGTGTTGCGTCGATTGTCTACGTATAAAAGTATGCCCATCAGCGTTATCATCCTTCGTGATTCACAGCATATAGCAAACATGATACGAGAAACTCCTCTCTATTTCAGTTTATTTCAAAAGACCGATGCGACAGAAGTTTGGAAAAAATTGTCACACCCATCATTCAGAGATCTAAAGTATTTGATAGATGCTTATCTTGAACAGTATGGAGACCGTATGGCAAATGAATTAAAGCTTGAAGAGCCAAGTTTTCAGGAAAATCCGATCCGCTTTATAGAACTTTTAAAAAGATATGCCAAAAATAAGAAAATAATCCAAAAGGACCGGACTCTTTTTTCTGAAACATCAAAACATTGGTGGCAACGCTTAATCTTATATTCACTGACTCGGTATGTGTCTGACGCTATGCATCAGAGGGAATTATTCCGGTTGAGACGGTTACAGGCGTTTAGAGTTGCAAAAAATGTTTATCTTGAATGTGCACGTAGATTTGTAAACCGGAAAAAATTACATACATCTCAGGATATTTTTTTTCTGACTCATGATGAGATTATGGACAGTGCTCTTCATCCTTCCCTGGCTGGCTCGTTATTTTCTCTTGTTCAAAAAAGAAAACATATTCAGTCTGAATATGCAAAATATATACTCCCACAATTGGTTCTGACTGACTCTTCAGGGACTATTGTCAGACAAAAAGTTCAATCTAAGATAAGCGTAAAGAAGAATAGAAATTTATCAGGAAAGCCGGCTTCAGCGGGGACTAGGGAAGGAGAAGTTGTCGTTATGGATACGCTTGACACGAAAACAGATATAGCTGGGAAGATATTAATTACTAAAACTACAGACCCAGGGTGGACTATATTGTTTCCACTACTTTCCGGAGTGATAACTCAGTATGGGGGCATGCTGTCTCATGCTGCTATAGTCGCGCGGGAGCTTGAGATACCATGCATAGTCGGAGTGTCGGGAGTGACGGAATTATTAAAATCTGGTGATAGAATTTTCATGAATGGTACTACGGGAGAGATCCACCGGCTAGAAAAAGTATGAAATATTTTCGATTACTTCGTATAGCAGATGGGATAAGCATGATCTCTCTCGTATTTGCATTCAATAGTATTTCTAAAATTTATGAGGGTTCGGCGAAATGGTCTATACTTTATTTTCTCATAGCGTTTTTATTTGATCTTTTGGATGGATATGTCTCAAGGAGATTTCAGATGGGCGGTGAGCTGGGTAGAATTATAGACTCTATAGTAGATTTTTTTACGTATTGTATTTTTTCAGCATATTTTATCGTCCGATTTATAAATCCTAATCAATTTATTGGGTATGTGTGTGCGAGTTTCATAGTAGTTCTTGGTGCAATACGGCTTTCGAGATTTGTAAAAGTTGGCGTTTTGAAAGATTCATCAGGTTTATATTATCGTGGAATTACTGTTGTTCATGTGGCCCTGCTCATTGTTCTTTCATATCTTATTCCAATGTTTAGATCTGGAATTCCGGCAATCCTAGTGCAACTTGCAATTATTCTTTTTTCAGTTGGTATGTTGTCACAATATAAAAGCAGAAAAGTATCATCTGGGATATTAGCATTCGGCATAATAATTATTTTTGTGACAGTGTTAGTAACTTTTTAATCGGTATGAAGATGATTTATTCTACAAAAAGTAAAATACCGTCTCATGTTTTGTCAGAACATATATATACATCAATACAAAATGAAAAAATTTTAACAAACCGAAATAGAGAATATATTCAAACTTTTTTAAAAAAGAATTGTATATATATGGCATTTGACGCGAACAATACAACAAAACCTATCGGATTTATATTTAGTCATGAAATAACTAATGGTATTGTAGAGCTGCAGAGTTTGTGGGTGGATCCGCTATGTCGAAAACGTGGAATTGCCAAGAGACTCATTGCCGATGCAACGCAAAATAGACAGAAGAAGTATGTAACCGCGCTCGTACAGCCATTTTTATCATCAGTATTCTTAGAACAAGGGTTTAAAAAGGTAGATATTTATATTACACCTTTAGGTATATTACTTAGATATCTATTAAGAAAGTCTTTGTTTGATATTTTAAATTTTAGTCGGAAATCAGAGAGTGCTTTATATATAAAAATATGATTGCAATCATAATAATCGGAATCGTCATATATTTGTTGCTCTTACTTGAGTGGATATACCGCAGCGGATTTATACATGCAGAATATTCGCGAAAGATAGCGCATGTATTAGCATGCTGCATTGCAGCGGCAGCTTCCCAGATTCTGAGTCGGGATGTATTTATATACATAAATATATTATTCGTTGTTATATTTCTGTATATACGGTGGAAAAAAATATTAGTAAGTATAGAAGGTGTGGATCGGTTCACGTATGGTAGCGTTTGTTTACCACTTGGATTTATAGTTATAGGAATTTTTTTATACAGCAGAGTATATGAGATGCTGATTGGACTTGCTATTGTCGGTATTGCTGATACGTGTGCAGGATTTGTACGATATAGATTTAAACTTCCAAAAAGCAGCTGGATTGCTTTTGTTATAGTATGGGTTTGTTCTTTTGCTACTTCCCGATTCATATTCGGAAATATCCAGTCACTGCTCATTGCAAGCTTGGTGTCTATGGCTGAAGTTCTATCCGGGTATGGAACCGACAATCTGACGATACCTCTCGTGTATGCTTTGTTAGTTTATTTTTTTAAATGAAGGGAAACCATAAGCATATCTGTAGCTTGATGGAGAAATATTCCCACGAAAACGGCAACCAAAATACTTTGTAGAGAAAAAGTAAATATAAAATAATACATGACTCCGACAGAGAATAATCCATCTGTCGTATCTATAATTCTGGTCAGTATTTGATAGGGTTTTTTTGGGGGATGCGATCCGGGAGGAATACCGAACCGCCGTTTTACAAAACTGTTCGGCAATTCTCCGATGTGATAGGCGCATCCGACGAGGGCAAAACGAAAAACAATTTGCATTGGGCTCATGACTGAAGGATAAAAAATTGCATAGACTATGTATCCCCAAAATGCAGTTGATACCGACATCACCAATGGACCTCGTAACGTTTTATTTTTACCGAAGATAGGTTTTCCGAATAAAGTACATCCACCATCAAGAGGAATATTTAGTATATAGGAAAGTGAACTTTTTAAGAAGAAAATAAAAGTGATACCTCCGAGAAAAACAGGAATCACCATGGTAAAAATTTCATGTATCACAAATCCATACTACCATGTGAATAGTGAGATATGAAGAAGAGAGGATGTATTAGTCT
This sequence comes from Patescibacteria group bacterium, assembly GCA_038064255.1. Lineage (GTDB taxonomy): Bacteria > Patescibacteriota > Microgenomatia > UBA10105 > UBA927 > JACREM01. Next base: position 34,608 of record JBBTTM010000011.1, read on the forward strand.
CCGCATTCTACGCTTTTTTTTGACTGAGTCTCGATATATTCCCGTGTCACTTTTTGATCGAGAAGTTTTTCGTCGTTCTCTCCGACAAAGACGACGAGACTATCATCTGGACGGATAGGAATTTTTTGGAAATCTGATACTTTTTCCCCGTTTATATACCCTGCAGTTTTGGCATAGTCCATCGGAAATTTTATGTTGGTAAAGAGATCCTGCCAGAATGCGTCCCGCGCTTCTATATGTACCAAGTCTCCGACATTATCGTGGAGATGCGCTTTTTCTAATTGGATATTTTCACTGTTTGTATCTTCTTTACCGTTTGTAAGACAGGGTTTTAGGAACATAAACTTGGTATCCGAAAAATCCAGTTTTTTGTTTTGATCAAATACGACAAAACCTGCATGGTAGTGGATTTTTTCCGCTGGAATTGGTTTTGCAGTTGGAAGCAGTTTCTTTGCACCAAAAACACCAAGGAAAAGAACGCTTATTGAAAAGATAAACAGCAGCTTTGTTTTATTCATGTATCGCTTTTTTTATCCTCAATATGAGAGTTGAGTCATTATATCAAAAAGAGTGGGTTTGTTATTCAGGGGTATTTTTGTTAGTATAAATGTGCATCAAGAGTGGCGGAGATATTCCGCCCGGCAACCGAGACTTTATACAAAGAACACGGTGCTAAAAATCTTAAGAGGATTGATGTGGTATGAATCGTTCTTACGGTTCATACAAAAATATATTTGTACTCCTCTTAAGTTTGAGAGGAGTTTTTTTATGCAAAAAGATTTTATTTTTACCTCAGAATCAGTCTGTGCAGGGCACCCGGATAAAATTTGCGATCAGATTTCCGATGCGATAGTCGATGCGGTATTGAGCATTGATCCCTATGGCAGAGTTGCTATTGAGACATTGGTAAGTGAAAATCAGGTGGTCATTGCGGGCGAGGTGACCTCCGAAAAAAAAGTGAACTATGAAAAAATAGCCAGACGGGAAATAAAACGGCTCGGGTACACAGAACCATTGTATCGGTTTACTGACAATTCACCGGTATATGTAAACGTTCATGAACAATCTTGTGAAATTGCACAGGGTGTAGATGAGGCCGGGGCAGGGGATCAGGGGATGATGTTTGGGTATGCCACAGATGAATCGACGAATTTCATGCCGCTACCCATAGAGCTTGCTCACTGCTTGGCGATGCGTCTGGATGAGGTACGGGAATCTGGTCTGCTTTCATATCTTAGACCCGACGGGAAGACACAGGTGAGCATACGGTATAAAAATAATAAACCCGCAGAAGTGACAAGCGTAGTCATAGCGGTTCCTCATAGTGAAAAAGTAAAACTTCATCAAGTTAAATCAGATGTATTTCAAAGTGTGGTTCATTGGGTATTAGATACATATGGGTTTACTTTTTTTGCGAAAGACTTGGTAGTAAACGGTACCGGAGTGTGGCATATCGGCGGACCTGCATCAGACACGGGTGTGACAGGACGAAAGATTGTTGTAGATACATACGGAGGCTTCGCGCGAGTAGGCGGCGGGGCTTTTTCCGGGAAAGACCCGACGAAAGTTGACCGATCCGGCGCGTATGCCGCGCGTTTTATAGCTAAAAACATTGTGGCCCATGGGTTGGCGAAAAAAGCTGAGGTGAGACTTGCGTATGTCATAGGGGTCAAAAAACCTCTGATGCAGGAGGTAGAAACGTTTGGTACAGAAACGGTTTCTTTTAAGATACTGCGCGAGTTTGTTTCACGGCTTATTGATACGTCGGTATCCGGCATTATAAAAAAGCTTGATCTTAGAAAGCCGCAATATTTAACTACGGCCGCGTATGGCCACTTTGGCAGAGAGGGATTTAATTGGGAAAAAATTGAGAAAAATTGAGAGAGGGAGCTTGTTGAGATGAATACAAAGAACGGAGAAGTTTTGTTTCATCATGAGATCACCAATCAATGGATCTGGCGAAAATATTAATCTTTACATTCCGAACTCTTTTTTGATTGCGTCTCTCTATATTCCCGTGTTAGTGTTTGATCAAGTAATTTTTCATTATACTTTCCGATAAAGACAACGAGGCTGTCATATCTTGGAGTTTCCAGATTTAAATAAGAGAAGTATACTGTATCTCATGACCTCATTAAACCGCGAAGAACGACATCTTATCGCTATCCAAGGACTGTATTTTTTTGCGGGCGGGCTTGCATCCATATTCGTCACGATTTTTTTGTTCGCACATAGCGATCTGCGAACCACGATTTTTTTTCAGTTCTGGACATTTAGTTCTACTTTGTTTTTTTTCGAACTTTCAGGATGGTCCTTGCGAAAATTTTCATCCGGTGCACATATGAAACTCAGTGTCGCTACCAGCGCACTTTTTTATTTGCTTCTTTTTATCCTGCAGGATCGGACAATACGTTATCTCATCCCGCTCGCTTTACTCAATGGGTTTGGGATAGGGATTTACTGGGCTGCATATAATCTCAATCAATATATCTTTTCGAATGAAGCAAAGCGAGAGCAGTATTTTGGCTATTCGAGCGCCTTGGTGAACATGCTGAGCGCCGTAGCGCCGTTTTTAGGCGGTGTGATTATTTTCATCGGAAGTAGCCTCTGGTATGGGGCAAGCGCCGGATATGCGATATTATTTTTCCTCGTATTTTTATTGCGTGCATTCATGATATTTTTCATCGGTAAATTACCAAGTCATGAGATGCCATTGTTTTCGTATCGGCACATGTTTACCAAACACAGATCAAGGAGATGGACGTTGGTTTTGTGGCAACATATCTTGTTTGGGATGTATGATATCGCATTAGGCACGGTGACCGGTGTTTTGTTTTATCTCATCTTGAAAGAGGAAGTCTGGGTTGGGGCTGTGCAGACAGTCGGATATATACTGGGAACAGTTGGTGGAGTAACCTGCGCAAAGCTATTAGAAAAGCAACATAGGTATTTTTGGGTAGGGGCTATCGGGCTGTCAGCGGCACTCGTTGTGTTTGCCCTCTTTCAAAATCCGGTTGGGCTTTGGATATTTGTCATCATTTCAGGATTTACCGGTCCGTTTCTTAATACATGGATTTCGAGTCTGTGGTTTCAGACTATGGATACCATCGCAGATCATTTTCGGAATAAATATCATTTATTATTGGAGCGCGATATGGCGTTAGGCCTGAGCCGGATAGTCAGCTTAGCCTTCCTTTATATATATCTTTCCTATGGAGACCAAGTAGCACTTGCCAAAGAATGGCTTTATTTTTTACCCATATTACCCCTTGGAATCGGCATATTGCTGCATATGAGCGGATCACCAGAGAAGAAGCACCTCTCGAAGGGTATGTAGCAGTCCATGGAGTATCTATCTAAGAAAGGAAACGGTCTTTACCGTTTGCGCGGTGATTAAAAGTTGCAGGAACGGAGTACAATATATACATGACAGGATTTGTAGGAAACATAGAGCAGGTAACGCGTGCAAATACAAACTTCAGGCAGGTGCTTTTTACCTCACAGCACGCACAGCTTGTCGTTATGTGTCTCCAGTCAAGTGAGGATATTGGGCTTGAGGTACATGAAATCGTTGATCAATTTATTCGTATTGAAGTTGGAGCGGGAAAAGCAATTCTCAATGGGGAAGAACATACCATAAAAGATGGTGATGTCTTAATGGTTCCTGCAGGTGTTAAGCACAATGTGATCAATACGTCTTCAGAATATCCGCTCAAACTTTACACAGTATATTCACCTCCGCATCATAAGGATGGGACAATCCATATATCTAAATTAGACGCAGAAAAGGATTCCTCGGATCATATATAGTGTTGGCGTAATTCAGTGTTAAATTTTGTGTTTCCAGATATTTAGAAAATCGTCAGATGATCCGACACGGGCGCAGAGGCAGGGGAATGTGAAATCTAATAATAATTTTTGAATTTTCTGTCTGTTTTCTGAATCTGTGGTTTCGACGAGGTCTTTTAGAACGACAAAGTTATACCCCATGGAAAATCCGCTCATAACGGATGAAAGGACACACCCGTCGGAAAATATACCTGTCGTGACTAAGTATTTTATTCCTCGTTTATTGAGTTCGCTTATGAATTCTTTATTGGAGAAAACGTCATTGGTGTTTTTCGTAATGACAGTATCAGTAGGTATAGGGGATAGAGCGTAGAATTTTTCTGCAAACCCAGATTGGTCTGCGGTGTAGTATATGACTCGCTCATCCTCATAGAGTTCGTTTATGTTTTTCTTTACAAATTCCTTCTGCCAGGGAACGGTATTTGTAAGAAACACGTTTGTGTTTACTGTTTTTCTGTATGTATGTATAAACGCTTCCAGTTTCGGAACCATGGTTCTGATTTTAGAAAATGTGATATTCCATTTTTTTATTTCGCATGATTCATCTGCACACGAGTTGATGACGTCTATCACAAGTAACCCAGTATTTTTAGAATTCATCCCTTTAAACAGAAGCATGAGTCTATAGTACCAAATTATGCATTATTTTTTATACTCATTTTTTCTGATAGCCATACATGAGTGATACAATCACTGTATGTCTTGGTTATCGTATGCGCTTTTATCTGCTTTTTTTGCCTCCCTTACAGCTATCTTAGCAAAGATCGGTATAAAAGGAGTTGATTCAAATATTGCTACCGCGATACGCACAGTCGTCATTCTTCTGTTTGCCTGGAGTATCGTCCTGTACCAAGGCACATTCAAACAACTTCAGTCACTTTCCAGATTTTCGCTGGTATTTCTTATTCTCTCCGGGATTGCGACCGGATTATCCTGGCTTTTTTATTTCCGGGCACTCCAGCTTGGCAAAGCGTCTGAGGTCGCACCGATCGATAAACTGAGCCTCATTTTCACGATAATTTTAGCGGCTTTGATATTAAAAGAAAAAGTGACTATAAGCACGTTTATAGGCGGAATTCTTATGGTTGCAGGTGCGCTATGCATCGGGTGGGGAAAATAGAAGCGAAATAATTGGATGCGTGCGGTTTATTTCTCGTAAACAGAGAGCTCGACATAAAAATCTACCGCAGGAAATACATCAAGATATTCCACTGTTCCGGGTTTGCGGTTTTCTCTGGTAAAAACAAGCGGAAAAGAGTCAGTCACATAATGAGGAGTACCTGAATCTTTTTTTGGGACTCGCGGAAGCTTTTTCCAGCTTGCATCCATACTATTTACAAATAGGGCTGCTGATGTGTCTTTAAATTGATTCGCATTATCGATATGATTTGTGTATTCAACCCCAATTGATGACCAGGCAGTTTTCTCTTCAAATGTATAGGAGAAAGAACAAGTAGCAATGTCAGAGTATTTTAGTTTTTCAGGCATCATTTTTCTCGTGTACAGTGTTGGGCCGGTCCTGATGGGATCTGATTTTTTCTTATAGGTAAACGGCGGACCAGGGATTTTGACAAGTTCTTTATTGCAGTACGACATCTTCCAGTCAGGATCGGTTTTATCAACTCCGGTAACTAATTTTTGAAGAAATGGGATTTTGTTATACGAGATGGATAAACCACCACCAGTCATTACGAGTACGACAAGGATAAAAACAGCTAATGAAGGAAACATGCGGACAGCTTTGCTCTTCATGCTAATAGTGTAACAGAAAAGATTTATCCTGCAAAAGTCAAACTTCTGAAAAAAATACAGGATATTCGTCCAAGGCAGTTTAGAAAAGGATTAGAACGAGAGGGAACAATTACCCATTTGTATGTATGAATAGAATTGTATTATAAGATTTTTTTCGGGTGATATTCGAACGTATAATTTCGTGACATAATAATAGGTATGGGTTTCCACCAGCAACTTCGATTTCCAAAATTTCAGCTTACTCTGATATTATTGCTGCTAGTTTTTTCTACTTTATTGAATTTTTCTGTATTCACGGTCACGAGAATTATCATTCTTTCAGTTTTGTATACCATCGGTTTAGATCTTTTATTTAACTACTTTCGAAAGCAGACAGTCTATACGCCGTATGCAGCTCTTGTGACCGGACTTATCTTCGGCCTTACCATACATCCATATCTCCCATGGTATGGCATTTTTCTCATTTCTCTCATCGCGATGGGAACAAAGCATTTTTTACGGTTTTCCAACCGTCACATTTTTAATCCTGCTGCCATCGGATTAGTTTTTGGAAATATATTTCTTCTCAGCACTGTGAGTTGGTGGGGAGTATCGTTTCAAGTTTTACAATTATCATGGTACAATTTTTTTGTTTTTTTTATTCTTTTACTTCCTCTCTACGTTTCTTGCATTCGAATGAAACGATGCGGAAGCGTATGTGCATTCTTGTTTGTCTATGCAGCGTTACGTTTCTTCCTCCACACTGTCTCGCCGATTACGTCTCTGGTAGATCCGACAGTTCTCTTTTTTGCCTTAGTTATGCTTCCGGAACCTATGACTTCACCAGTAAAGAAATTCCGGCAGATACTCTATGGAGCATTTGTTGCCATTGCCTCATTCGTATATTTTTATCTTCCGTTTA
>JBBTTM010000012.1:0-2656 GCA_038064255.1 Patescibacteria group bacterium
AGTCATATGTATCCAGTATGAGGCTAATGAGGGTTAATTAGCAACAGGTCTAATAAAGAAATAGGATATAATCTTCTTGATGAGCCAAGCAACCGACATACATCAAAGAATTTTTACATTTGTTACCCGTGGTTTAAAAGTTATTCGTCATTTACCCCGAACACTTGAATCGCGAATTATCATTGATCAATATGTACGCGCATTAACTTCCGTGGGCGCAAATGATAACGAGGCTGATGGAACGTCTACAAAGAAAGATTTTATACACGCGTATACCGTAGTTCGGAAAGAACTTAAGGAAACAGAGTATTGGTTACGAATTATTGAGAATCTTTACAGTGAGCTCAGTTCGCGATTAGGAGATTTACTCAAAGAAAACGATGAGCTTATTCGAATCATAAGTGCTATTATTGCCAATACGAGAAAGAGATTATGAGTGCATATTGGATTATTTGTTTATTTGACTATTTGTTTATTGGATTATTATGAAGTTAAAAACTTCCTTCGTCTGTCAGCAGTGTGGGTATGAAACACCTGAATGGTACGGGAAATGTCCGAGTTGTTCTGAGTGGAATAGTCTCGTCGAGACGGTGAAAGCGACCGGGAAAGAAAAAACATCGAGTCGCGGACTTCATCAGTCCGGAGAAAAGCCGCATCTTCTTTCCGAAGTCACACACATAGAATCAGCACGGATAAAAACAGGATTTGGTGAATTTGACCGGGTCTTAGGAGGGGGAATCGTGCCGGGATCGGTGACACTACTTTCCGGCGACCCTGGGATTGGTAAATCCACGCTTCTTCTTCATGTCATCGGTGCCGTCGGTGGTCTCTATGTCTCGGGTGAAGAATCAGCAGAGCAGATAAAGCTTCGGGCACATAGACTTGGGATAAAAGGCGATGCGATCATGATTCTCTCTGAGACACACGTGGAATCTATCACTGCGGCTATGCAGGAAATCCAAAAACAAAATACGAAAAATATTCCGATGCTTGTCGTCATAGATTCCATCCAGACGCTTCAAAGTGATGAGCTCGAAGGAATGCCCGGTTCTGTGGGACAGGTACGCTCATGTGCGGAAAGAATTACAACGGTTGCAAAAGGTTTTGGTATCTCCGTTATCATCATTGGCCACGTCACAAAAGATGGGGCCATCGCGGGTCCGAAAATATTGGAACACATGGTCGATACGGTCCTCTATTTAGAAGGAGAGAGGTTTCAAAACGCCAGATTATTGAGAACGCTCAAAAATCGTTTCGGTGCCATAGAAGAGGTGGGTATATTTGAAATGAACGAAAAAGGACTAAAGGAGATAGACAATCCTTCCGCTCTATTTCTAGAGGATAGAGTAATAGGTGTACCCGGGTCGGTTATTACCGTACTTCTCGAAGGAACACGCCCGATACTGGTCGAAATACAAGCATTAGTTGTGTCTACGCAGCTCGCATTTCCCCGTAGAGTCGCAAGTGGGTTCGATGGCAACCGTCTTCAATTAATAGTCGCTATATTACAAAAACGGTTGAACATTCCGCTTGGTACATTTGATATTTTTATAAACGTCAGCGGCGGGCTAAAGGTGCAGGAGCCGGCGGCGGACCTGGCAGTGTCGCTCGCTATCCTATCATCGTTTAAAAATATTCCGATTGATGCAAAGTCCGCAGTCTTTGGTGAAGTTGGACTTCTTGGTGAAGTGCGAAGAGTGGGGTCTGAAGAACGAAGAATAAAAGAAGCCAAACGCCTCGGATTTACCCACATCATCTCGCCGGCATCTGCTAAAAGCCTAAAAGACGTGGCGAAGATTTTGGGGTGATCCGCAAGGGATTTCGCTTCGCTCAATTTGCAATTATCATTGATACCACTATAATCCTCTTAGCGTTATATAACGCTACAAATTCGGGATCACATCCCACAGAACTTTGAAAGGATAATTTCGTCATGCCAGCGTGGAAAGATCTACCACTTATTGTCCTTGCGTTGGTCGCGGGACTCGGAACAGGTATGCTTGTTGGATTATGGAGGTTGGGTTTTTTTACTAAATCAAACCAGGCAAAAGGAAAAATTAAACGAGATTCCAACGGAGGACTTGAAAAAACAAAGTCAGAGAACCGTACTATTCAGCACATATTTTCTATCAGTGTGTTGGTAATTTCAGCTGTTTTTACTGTGGTGTATATCGAAGTTGGATTGTATATCGCACCGCTTTTCAGACTCGGTGCTCTTCTTTCTGTCGGGCTTCTGTTTCTCATAAGCGAGGTATATTGGAAGCTTGGTAAGTTTACGTGGAAAGAATTTTTTGATCCGGTTGAACTTTGGATTACATTGGTTATATTAGTTGTATTTATACTGATTTTTGTGATCTCGCTGATTGTGCCACCAGTCGCTATAGTATTAATCGCAATTACGGTATTTGAAATTTTTAGAAGAGGAGATGGGAGATAGTTGTATACGTTGGCCATGGCGGCTTCAGTTTTTTGTTCGTGTATCCGCCTTGGTCTTGAGGGGTAGGCGCGGAGCGCTACCGTTCAGGATTCAGGCGGAATACGATATTTTTGAAAGGATCCCAAATTTTGCATAGGCGCAAAAGGAGGGATCTTTTTATTGGGTGTCAACACCAAGTTAAAATGTCCTCTTTTTCATAGACCTCCTCCGTTCTTTTAC
>JBBTTM010000013.1:0-38003 GCA_038064255.1 Patescibacteria group bacterium
TAGCGCAGCCGAAGCAAAATCTTCCCATCCGTTAAGCATGGCTATCCTTGAGGAAGCCAAGCGAAGAAAGATTGCTGTTCCATCAAAGGTAGAAAAATTCAACAACTTGGCCGGTCATGGCGTTGAGGCTGTAGTAAATGGCAAACATGTTCTTGTGGGCACAACCAAGCTCATGAATGACTGGAACGTAGATATGACACCCATACAATCAGATATCGACAGGCTATTAACTGAAGGGAAAACAATAATGATTTTAGCAGTAGATAAAAAGGTTGCAGGTGTAGCAGCAGCGTCAGACCCGATTAAGGCAAACGCAAAAATTGCTATTTTGAGAATGAAAGAAATGGGACTAGAAATTGCGATGATTACCGGAGACAACAAAAAGACTGCCGAAACAATTGGTAAGGAACTCGGAATCGATAGAATTTTTTCTGAAGTACTTCCGGAGGATAAAGCATCCTATGTTAAAAAGTTACAGTCTGAGGGTAAGTTTACAGCTATGGTCGGTGACGGAGTAAATGACGCTCCGGCTCTGGCTCAAGCAGATATAGGTATTGCCATAGGCGCAGGGACGGATGTTGCGATTGAAACCGCCAATGTCGTCCTCATGAAATCTGATCCTCTCGATATTCTTCGGGCAATAGTGCTTAGTAAAGCAACCGTCAGAAAAATGAAGGAAAATTTAGTATGGGCAAGTGTCTATAATCTTTTGGCCATACCTATCGCCGCTGGGGTATTATATCCGAAATTTGGCATAACATTGCGTCCGGAATTTTCGGCACTTTTAATGTCCGCTTCATCTATTATCGTGGCCGTCAACGCAGTGCTACTCAAAAGAGTAGAAAAAAGTCTGATTGCAGGCCGATAATCTTAATCAAATCTTAATACGGTGTCTTATACACTATTGAAATATGAATACCCAAAAGGTTTATATAAAAGGCATGCACTGCAGATCGTGCGAAATTTTGATAGAGGACGAACTGAAAAAAGTGCGGGGTGTAAATCGGGTATCCGTAAATCATCAGACTGGAGTTGCGGATGTGGAGTGTGAATGTGAACTGGACGGACAGGAAGTTGCCAGTGCGGTGGAAAGTGCCGGCTACAGCATAGGTCAGGATGGGAAAATTCATTTATTTTCTCGTAACCATAGGGATTATATAGATTTAGGCATCGCGTTTTTTATCGCAACGGCATTATTTTTAATGGCAAAGACCCTCGGAATTTTTAACTTGAGTAGTACCATTTCCGGTAGTTATTCCAGCCTACCGATTGTCTTTTTGATCGGTGTAACTGCCGGCGTATCTACGTGCATGGCGATGGTGGGAGGTTTAGTTCTTGGAGCATCTGCACGTTTTTCGGCGCAAAATCCACATGCAACCAACCTGGAAAAATTCAAGCCTCATGTATTTTTTAACCTTGGACGTATCGCATCATATGTTGTTCTTGGAGGGCTTATTGGCTATGCCGGATCTCTATTTCAGCTTTCGACTTCAGTACTAGGAACGCTCACTGTTGCTGTTGGTTTAGTTATGCTGCTTCTTGGCGGACAGTTGATAGACATTTTTCCTGTTTTGAAGAAGATTTCATTTACACTCCCAAAGGGGATTCATCGAATGCTTGGTATACAGGAAAAATCGGAAGATCAATATAGCAATAAAAATGCGGCTCTTATGGGAGCTATGACCTTTTTTCTTCCCTGTGGATTTACTCAGGCCATGCAGCTATACGCCATGAGTACCGGTAGTCCTCTCACCGGTGCTTTGACTATGGGTGTTTTTGCACTTGGTACAGCACCGGGGCTTCTGGGTGTAGGAGGATTGACGTCGGTTATAAAAGGTGGTACAGCAAAGTTATTTTTTAAGACCGCAGGTGTTGTCGTTATTTCACTTGCATTTTTTAATGTCTCAAACGGCCTGAATCTACTCGGTGTTCCTCAAGTGCTTGCAGCGCTTACTTCAAATACTTCAGCGCTAAGCCCTAGTCAGGATCCAAATGTGTCACTGGAAAATGGTGTTCAGGTTGTCCGCATGACACAAGGATCTTCCGGATATTCTCCCAACAAGTTTACGATTAAAAAAGGTGTTCCTGTCAGATGGATTGTGACATCAAAAGATATTTATTCATGTGCGAGCAGCATTGTCTCCCAGGAACTCGGCATCCGCAAGGGATTGGAGCTTGGCGAAAATATATTTGAATTTACCCCTGTAAAAACAGGTACGATCCGTTTCTCATGTGTTATGGGAATGTACAACGGTTCTTTTGCCGTCGTAGATGAAAATACTACCGCAACAGTTCCCTCAGCTCTCAGGGCAGATACAACCCAAGGAGCAAATACCGGCGCATCGTCTTGCGGTGCAGGTGGTGGAGGATGCGGATGCGGAGGCGGAAAAGCAGCTGCGCAAAATATCAATCAAATAGCCGGAGAGACCATTGAGCAGGGAAATGTTCAAGTAATACAGGCCACATATACCTCACTCGGAGATATATCTCCAAATCGTTTTACAGTGAACGCAAAACAACCGGTACGGTTTGAAATTGAGGCAAAAGAAGATGGGCAAGGATGCATGGGGAGTGTGACAATTCCAAGTCTTTCAAAAAAAGTTGAAGTGTTTACAAAAGGACAAACGGTTGTCTTTGAATTTACCCCGACCATTGCAGGAACGTATAATATTACCTGCGCCATGGGAATTCCGAGAGGTCAGATACGGGTAAACTAAAAGGAGAATACTATGCAAACACAAACAGTGACATTGTCGGGATTAACGTGCCCCGCTTGTAAAAAAATTACCGAGAAAAAAATCGGAGGGATAAGCGATGTTAAAAGTGTTGAAGTGGTCGTAAATTCAGGAATTGCTACACTGTGTGCCGATAGAGAAATATCGAAGTTTGAAATTGAAGAGGTATTAAGAGATACGCCATATAAAATTATTGTGTAAAGGAAAATCATATGAATGAGCGGATTGATACGCTTGATACACTCAGTATCAACCCTGAGCAAAGTCGAAGGGTTGAACTAAAAATAAATGGAATGCATTGTCAGTCCTGTGAGATGCTCATAAAAGACGAACTTTCTGCGCTTACCGGGCTTACGGATATTTTTATCGATCATAAAACCGGTTCCGGATCACTCGTGGCCACGGATGGTCAGATTTCAGATTCAGTAATACTTGACTCGATAAAGAGTGCTGGCTATCAAGGATCGATAGTGCAAACCAATCAAACGAGTAATGGTTTTTCAAAAATTCCATTTGTAAAAGAGACCTCGCCTCTGCAGTCCTTCATTTTTCCGAAAGAAATTGAACTTGAAGGAAAAATAGGGAAAAATGAGAATGGGGAACTCATTATTAGAGGAAAATTGCGTTTCGGTTCAGAAGCAAATAATGATCTTCAATCGGTAAGTAATCATATACAAGCAAAGCCGGATCAACAAATTCAAAGCTCGAAATCAGAACGAACGAGCTTGGTTATTTCCGGCATGCATTGTTCATCCTGTGCATCTATTATTGAACGTCAATTGAAAAAAGTTCCGGGAGTTACTGAGGCCCGAGTGAACTTTGCGGCAGAAAAAGCGTCTATACTCTACGATACTGGTATCGCGTCGTCAGCAGACCTCATACAGGCAGTTGAAAAAGCCGGATACAAAGCTATGCCTGCCGATTCAGAAGATTCAAAGGCGCAGGCAAAAAGACAGCAATCGGAAATATCCCACCAGTGGAATAAGTTTTTATTTAGTCTTATCCTGTCGTCTCCCATGATTTATTTTATGCTTCTGGATTTTTTCAGTTTTCTTCCCGGGGCAAAGACGCTATTACCCTATATTGGCATTGTCTCTTTTGTTCTTGCTACTCCGGTTCAATTTATCACCGGTTCTAGTTTTTATAAAGGCATGGTATCGGCTCTGAAGATGCGCACTTTTAACATGGATAGTCTTATCGCCATCGGTACGTCGGTTGCATTTTTTTATAGTGCAATCAATTTTATCCAATATTTTCTAACGACGAAATCAATATTTGGATTAAATGGAGCAAAGATTCCTGAATTATACTTTGAGACAGCAGCATTTCTCATAACATTTGTTATTTTAGGCAAATTTCTGGAAGCCAAAGCCAAAGGGAGAACAGGAGAGGCGATAAAAAAACTCATGGGGCTTCAAGCGAAAACCGCTAGGGTCGTAAGAAACGGACAAACAATGGATATTCCTATCGAAGAGGTAGTAAAAAACGATATTATCGTTGTCCGACCAGGGGAAAAAGTTCCTGTCGACGGTGTTATCGTCAAAGGCTCATCTTCAGTAGATGAATCCATGATTACCGGAGAAAGTTTACCGGTAGAGAAGCATGTCGAAGACTCAGTCATCGGTGGCACAATAAATAAAGTTGGAAGTTTTGAATTTATGGCTACGAGAGTTGGAAACGAGACGACTCTCTCCCAGATTATTCGGCTTGTCGAAGATGCCCAAGGGTCCAAGGCTCCCATCCAGGCTGTGGCTGATAGAATTTCTGCGTATTTTGTACCAGCGGTCATAGTGATCGCAGCGCTTACGTTTGTCGTGTGGTTTTTTGTACTCGGGTCTTCTCTTTCATTCGCCCTCATGGCATTTACCGCAGTCATCGTTATTGCCTGTCCGTGTGCACTCGGTCTTGCAACTCCTACGGCGATTATGGTTGGCACCGGAGTTGGGGCAGAAAATGGCATATTGATCAAGGGTGGAGAGCCTTTGGAAAGTGCAAGTACGATAAATACAATTGTGTTTGATAAAACAGGCACTATTACCAAGGGAAAGCCTGAAGTCACGGATATAGAAGATATAGGAAATCTAGATGAGGACGAGGTATTGGCACTTTCTGCAAGCCTTGAAAAACAATCAGAACATCCTCTTGCCGAAGCAATCTGCTCGTATGCCGATGAGGAAGGCGTACATTTATTTGAGGTTGAAGGATTTTCAGCTATCCCAGGACATGGAGTAAAAGGGATTATAGAAAAGAAAGAGTATTATTTTGGGAATAGGAAACTGATGAAGGATACTCTCGGTCACGATATGAATAAAATAGAGCGAAAAATGATACGACTGGAGGAACAGGGAAAAACGGCTATGATCTTAGCATCAAAAGAGAGCGTGTTGGGTATTATCGCTGTTGCAGATACGGTAAAAGAATCGTCACGGGAGGCGGTAGAAATGCTACAGAAAAAAGGCATTGAAGTATGGATGATTACCGGTGACAATATGAGAACAGCCAAAGCGATAGCATCTCAGGTTGGAATTGAAAAGGTATTAGCTGAGGTGTTACCGCAGGATAAAGCCAATGAAGTGAAAAAGCTTCAAGACGCTGGGAAAAAGGTGGCCATGGTGGGAGATGGTATAAACGATGCTCCGGCTCTGGCTCAGGCAGACCTTGGTATTGCCATGGGATCCGGCACTGATGTTGCTATGGAAACCGGTGGGATAGTTATCATAAAAAATGATCTTCGGGATGTCGTACACGCGCTTGATCTGTCCAAGACCACGGTACAAAAAATTCAACAGAATATGTTTTTTGCCCTGTTTTATAATGTCATCGGTATTCCGATAGCAGCCCGTATTTTTGCAGGTATTGGACTAGTATTAAAGCCGGAGCTTGCGGGTCTTGCCATGGCATTAAGCTCCGTTTCTGTAGTGAGTAATTCGCTTCTGCTTCGAAGGTATAAGCCGGGGAAGAAAAACTATCTATCTATGTTTGCGCCGGTCATCATGATGGTAGCGTTTACGCTATTGTTTATTGAGTTTGCGCGGTTTAGTTCCACCATGGCAACTCCCAGGTAAAATTTTGGAGATTAGTACTTATCTCAAAATCTCGAAAATCTCTACTGTTCGAACGGAGTGAGAACTTCTCTCCGTCAACTGGCGGATCGAAGAATAGATTGAGAGATGGGTTCTAATGCGATTTCCATGATTGTATTTCTTTTACGGATTTTATTTCTGTTGAATTTTTGAGTATTTTTTCCCGCCACGCCTGAGTCTTTGCAATTGACTCGATTCTTGAGTCTAGTAGTAATTCTCGTTGTTTACCATTTTTGTCTCTATGAATAATGCAAACATACTCATCATCCCATATACCAAAATCTTCCTCAGTTTCCAGTGTTTTATACACTTTGCTTGAAATAAAATGAACTTTGATTCCGGATTTTAGATCTAGTTGAATTTGTAATTGTAAAACTTTTCGATCTAAATCTTTAATATCTTTTATTATGAAAGTCCGGATGAAATTGACTCCTCGTTGAGCTGCTTTTCTTCCATCAGTAAAATACATGTCATTTGGATTCCAATCTTCCGCATCTGAGGGAAATGTCGCAAAACCTGTTTTACTGATATTCATAAAGTGAAAACGCCCTTCGTCGTTTCCTTCTTCGGGGCTGATGTGAATAAATTTATTTGTCGAATGTATGATATTTTGTGCTATAGAATCCTTGGTTCTATTTAAGACAAAATGTTGATAAAGGTTAAGATCAAGTCTTGTTATACATAGGTCAAAAACTAATGGAAATTCGTTTAAATTTACATCGGCATTTAAATGTCCAGCCCGTTTTACCATGATCGGTGAGCTTTCCATGACTTTTGCAAAATGAAGTGCACGGCGGGGTTCGATGTATGGGTCTGTGTCAGAATAAAGTACGTAAGATGTGGGAGCTTGTTTTACAAGGGTCGTAAAGTCAAAATCAGTTTTATAAAATGTAGTGTTTACACTGTCATATTGCCATGGTACGAGTCCAAGTTTATCCAAACATGGAGAGACAAAAATTGCACAGTCAAGTTTTATTTTGTGTTTCGATAGGACATGAAGAATAAATACGTTTCCGAGTGAATGACCTATGAAGCATATTTTTTTGGAAGAAGAGAGATGCGGGAGCACCTCTTTTTCAAATGTCTTCATCCATGAGTTCAGGCTTTGAATCGTTTTGGCATTCGGATCATTGGCTATCTTGTTGTACTCATCTACCGGATACTGGGGACAGAATACTTCCTGTCCCATGCTCGTCAATTTGCGGGAGAGATCAGGAAACCAATTTCCGTCTTTTGAGCCGAGAGATCCATGAAAAATAACAAATTGCATATTTTTTCTCCCTGTGAGCTGATTTTAGTATATTTTGAATAAATATCAAACAATTTTAGTTATTTAGATATTTTTTATAAAACTCGACAGTTCGTTGCATGGCTATAGAAAAGCTTGAATCTATGATATTGTGCCCACCGTAGTCGTATTCAAATAGCTCATGGGGGATAGATGTTTTGTCTAAGTAGGACATGAGATTTCTACTGTAACGAATATCTACGACCGTATCATCTTTGGCATGATGAATCTGAATAGCTCCTTTTATATCGTTTAGGAAGCTTGTGGGTGCGACGCTTTTCCAAAATGCACTTTCGGCGCTTGGGCTTCCAACTGTATTAAACATTTCTTGCCTATTGTTCCTTGTTCCGGTTCTCGCTTGCGCTGGGCGATAGCTCTGATCATTTATCTCGTACTCTCGCTGATCCGTATACGTATATACAGCTCCTGCCCAGCCGACGACCGCGGGTATGGTCGGTTTTACCGCCATGCTTCTCATCACGGTATTTCCCGCCATGCTGTGACCCCAGAGGCCAATATTTTTTTTATTTACAAAGCCAGAGGTTTCGAGCGCTGAATGCGCATTGAGTGTATCGGTTACGTAATCTGCCCCAAAGTATCCGCCGCCTGGTTCTCCTTCGGAATCTCCATGACCCCGGAGGTCGATTTTAAATACCACAAATCCGTTTTGTGCAAGATAATCCACATAATCCTCGTACTTTTCAAGTGTTATGTATGTTGTTGGGGCGATATATCCATGGACAAAAACGATAGCCGGAAAACCGCCCTCGGGAATTGGCCCAGTTGGTTTTGTGAGAAGTCCGTTTATCTTCAGTCTGTCAGATATGTAGCTTGTAAGATGGGAAGTGTAATTTGGGTGTTGAGCCACCTCCTTGAGCTCACCGAGTTTGCTCTTATATTCTTTTTTTCGAAGGTATGGAATGGTGATTTCTTCATAGGGCGATGGTTGCAAGATCGATGATTCTGAGGCTTTCTGGATTACGTCAGTGAGCGGGGTTTTGTATTTCAAATTTTGATTGGAAATAAAGACTATACCGAAAAATATGAATATGCCAATGAGTATCAATATTTTTTTCTTCATAAATCATCTTTTGACAAAACACTGATCGATCATGTTTTTGTCAAGGAATGGAAAGAGTATGTACTATTGTACGCTGTGTATGATATTTTACTCACAGCTTCGAAGAGTGTGTCAATGTTCAGTTCGTGAGATCGAGTCGAATTTACGATATAATAGCAACACATTGAATGTTTGCGGGATCGTATAATGGTAGTACGCATCCCTCTGGAGGATGTTATCTTGGTTCGAATCCAAGTCCCGCAGCATAGTTCGACAAGCTCACTATTGTGAGGTTGACGAAGTATTGGGGTTTTGGATGAGGAAGTTTACCCTGAGCGAAGCCGAAGGGAATCCAAGTCCCGCAGCATGATTAGAAAATCTCAAAAAATCAATTGCATTATTGTTCATGGCTGTCCTTCTGATTCCAGTGAAGAAAAAACTAGGGAATATGCCAAACATTGGATGTCATGGATAAAAAAAGAATTAACCTCAAGAGGAATAGAAACAGAAATTCCCCTCATGCCACAACCTTGGTTTCCTGACTATGAAGCATACAAGAAGGAGTTCGAGAAATACTCCGTTACAGAATATACAATTCTCATCGGACACTCCTGCGGATGTGCATTCCTGGTTCGATGGTTGGGAGAGACAAAACGAAAAATAAAAAAGTTAATACTTGTAGCACCCTGGAAAATTAATAATAAACATGACAAATGGCGAAAACTATTTTATGAATATCCTATCGACAGGACGATTAAAGAACGTGTAAAAGAAATAGCAATGTTTACGGCGGATAATGAGGAGGAAAACGGCAAAAAAAGTCTGAGCATTTTCCAAGAAGCACTGGGCGGGAAAATTATAGAACTCAAGGGAATGGGTCATTTTGTTTTTAAAGACATGGGGACTGAAGAATTTCCAGAATTATTGAATGAAGCGGTTTCAGGTATTAGGATAGAAAGGTTCTAGACCGGCCCGCTCAGCAAATTATTTTTGTTCTATTATCTCTATGTATTGGATTATTTTTGCTGTTTTTGGGGTTATGGCGTCGACGGTTGCCAATCTATTTCAGAAAATTGCGATGAAGATAATTTAAGATATACTAAATTTATATGAATATATTAATATCAGCGCACATGGATCTTGCCAGGCCTGTGATGTCTATAAGAATGGATGGCAAAAGTCTTCTCGGATTGATAGATAATTTTGCAGGAGTTTTTGCTTCATATCAAGCATCCAGAAAAACAGGAATTCCGGTAGAATATACGAATTTTGAAGAATTAGAATTTGATGGCGCGGAATCCATCGCCAAAGGATTGGATAAAGAGACATTGGTTATCGTCGTTGATACGACTACAGAGTCAAGTAACGGTAGGGAGGGATATATTGGTAATATCTATGGAATAAATACAGAAGAATTAATAAAAAAATTTGGCCATCGGATTCGTATCAGTAAAAATTACTTTGAACCGACTGAAGATGAAACGATCATATATGGCAAAAAATATGGGTTCAAAACTTTTTACTATGGAATACCAATTAGACCAAATTACCACGATTCGAATAATAGCATAGCACTGGAGGAAATCGATAAGGCATCCAATGCATTAGTGGATATTATCAATTGGTATAAAGAGAAGTAAAATTATCCAAGTATTTTTTCTAATCCAGTTTCAAAAAATTCTGTATTGGTCTATGCTGTTGAGTGGTTTTTGTGTGATATAGTTTTACTATGCATTGGATTATTTTTGCTATCTTTGGTGTAATTGCAATTACGGTAGCCAATCTTTTCCAGAAGATTGCGATGAAGGATGAAAAAAGCGATCCAGTTATATCAGCGATCTTTTTCCAGTTTATCCTTGGAATTGTCACAAGTTTATTCACCATTACGAAAGGGTTTTATCTTCCTGATATTTCGTTGATTCCGTACTTTCTTTGTAGTGGAGCTCTCTATGCGACAGGTTCAATCTGTTTTTTTCGCGCAATAAAATATATTGAAGCTTCGGAAATGACCATTCTTGGTGGTTCCTCAGTTTTAGTTACAATCTTCGCATCTATTGTATTTTTATCAGATAAGTTGACCTTGGTGCAGTTATTTGGGGCGGCGCTGATACTTTTAGCTGTTGTAATTATCTCGTGGAGGAAAAATGAAGTGAAAATTAGCACTGGTATGTGGCTTGCATTAGGTGGTGCGGTATCGTACGGGTTTGCTGTGGTATTTGATTCATACATAGTAAAAAGGTATAGTGCGGTTTCATTTTTGCCACTTGCATCTTTTATTCCCGGCACATTGCTTTTGATATTTTATTTTAATCGTTTTTCTGAAGTTATTAGGGCAGTTCCCAAGATTGACAAAAATTTAATCATTTACAGCATAATTTATTCATTGGCTGCGATTGCCTTTTATCAGGGTCTCGAAAATGGAGCGCTAGTCGGCCAGATGAGCGCAGTATGGCGCGCGTCCGTCGTCTTGACCGTAATTTTTGCTAGTGTATTTCTTCATGAATCTAAGCATATCGGGCAAAAAATTGTCGGTGCTATACTCGCTACCATCGGTGTACTTCTGGTAACGTAGTTTCCAAAAAATTGCACAAAAAAATCCTGTTCAGAATATGAGTGTTTCTGACAGGATGTTTTGAGTTTACTTTTTGAAGACCTTTGAAGATTTCTCTTCTGAAGAAGTATTCATCTGAGCTGTTGGGTATCTGCGATCAAGCATCTTCCAAAGCTCGTGTAATGTTACGCGTCTGGAAAAAGAGATGTCTCTATCTCCCCGCGTTTGTGGTGTATACATGTGTATCACCTCCTTTTCTATTAAATTTCAATATATGTAAATGTGCAAGTTCTTACATGAAGTATACAATATTTATATTATAGCGACAATCGATCAGTCCATGATATGCTTTCTATTGAGGCCATATAGGAAAGTGAATTGTCATCCCCGACCCGCTTCGCCGAAGCGTCAGCGAGGCGAGCCTGATCGGGGATCCAGTAATTTTTTGCCTGGATTCCCGCTTTCGCGGGAATGACAGTTGGAAATATTTGCCGTTATTTAAATGCAGTTCACACATCGACGATTACTTGTATATATTGCTCTTTTCTTTCTCGTGTCTATAGGAGTAGTATTTCATGTATTTACACGAGTTGATCTCATGGTTCTTTCCTGGATTCAGTCTTCTGTTCCCGATTCACTAGATCGCCTGCTTTCTGTCTTTAGTCTCATTGGAAGTTTTGAAGTACTAACGTTTTTTCTATTTATATTTCTTTTTCCGAAAGACAGGGCGTTATTTTTTCGTGTCTTTGCAGTGTATCTTATGGGCCTTGGTATTGAAATATTTATGAAATATTTTTTTGTTCACGTAGGACCTCCCAGAATATTTCATCGGTATGATCTTCCGTTTTTGTTTCCGACTTCATCGTTTCACCCCGGATACTCGTTTCCTTCGGGGCACAGCTATAGAAGTGTATTTGTCGTGTATATTCTATTGTCTAAGCTCAATCTTTTTAAGTTGGATAAGCCGATCAACACGCTTATTCGTATCAAAGCAATCCTGTTTATCGTACTTATGCTCGTTTCACGTATCAGTCTTGGGGAACATTGGCCAAGTGATGTTGTCGGCGGAGCGCTTCTTGGAGTTGTTGCGGCTGAGGCGTCACTTGTTTCCGAGAATCACGTGTTTTTTCGAGGACAGAAGAAACGACAGAAGAAAAAAGAGTAGCGAAACCAGTACGACCGTGCTTCCGGCTGGGATATTTACAGAGAAAGAAAGTATTAACCCTAAAAACATAGATGCTATTCCAAACATCATGGCATATGCAATCGTCTGCTTGAAGCTTGCGGCAAGAAGCTCGCTTGAAACCACCGGTATTACCATGAGCGCGCCTACGAGAAGCGCCCCTACTAGCCGAAACGATATGGATACGGCTAGAGCGGTGAGAACCATAAGGAGGGTATTGAGAAATGTCGTTTGAATTCCGCTTGCTTTAGCTGTTTCTTCATCATATGCGGCAAAAAGCAGTTTATCGTATACGGATGCTATGGTTATGATTGAAAAAATTGCCAGAGCGACAATGAATAATGCATCGTTTAAAGAAACCGTTGTTACACTTCCGAACAGATAGCTTGTGATTCCGGCTCCGGGGTTTCTTGCAAGGGACAGGAGGACGACAGAGACGGCAAGTCCTCCGGGAAGAAACATAGCAAGCACGGCGTCGCCCTGGAGTCCCCGCTTCTGCCGCAAAAATTCTATGAGTAACGAAACTCCAATGCACAGAAGTATGGTTACATAGAGTGGTTCTGTTTTTGTGATGAGCGCTACGGCAATACCCGCAAGCGCAACGTGCGAGAGCGTATCGGCGATGAGGGCGTATCGTTTTAGGACAAGAAACGATCCGATTAAAGGCGCTACGAGTGCTATCGCCCCGCCCGCGATAAATGCGGTTTGCATGAACGGATAAGAAAATATTTCCATCATATGTTAATGATCATGTACGAGTTTTTTTGTGTATTTTCCATAGGTGGACTCCATCATGAGCTTTTTATTTAAGGATTTTGTTGGTTCATGGTAGGTAAGTGCTTTATTTATGCACGCTAAGGTGCTCACTTCTTCTGTGATCGCATCGGTATCATGAGATACGAGGAGTATAGTTATTTTTTTTGTTGTATTGAGGGATTTTAATAGTGTATAAAAATCGTGTTTCGATTTCTGGTCTACGCCGACCGTCGGCTCGTCGAGTATCAGAATCGACGGATTGCCGACGAGCGCGCGGGCTATGAGAACACGTTGTTTTTGTCCACCGGAGAGATCAGACATTTTTTCTTCTATGTGAGTCTCCATGCCGGTGTCTTCTAATGCTTTATGTATAGCTTTTTCGTCGTGATGATGAAAAGAGAAAAGGGAAGACTTTACGGCTAAACCCATGTCAACAATCTCGCGGACCGTAAAGGGAAATGATCCATTTTGAGATTCTGATCGCTGGGGGACATATCCGATTTTTTTCTGGGTAGATTGAGTTAATAGTTTTTCACCAAATATTTCTATGGATCCGGAGTCTGGAGTCAGTAATCCCAGGATACATTTTATGAGTGTGCTTTTTCCTCCACCGTTTGGGCCTATGATGCCGATAAATTCACCGGACTGTATGGTGAGCGTGATGTGTTCCAGTATGGGAACAGTTCCGTACGAAAAAGATACATCCACGAGCGATATGCACGGTGAGCTTACTGTTGGCATACAAACGCGAGCTTAAGATTTTTTATATTTTCATTCTGGATATCGATATATGTTTTATTTTGTTTCATCTCTTCAGGAGTGAGTCCCTCGATCGGATTAAACATCATGGCTTTGGTTTTAGTCTCGCGGGTTACGGTTTGAGCTATGGCATTTGACCCAAGTGTCTCATAAAAAATGTACCTGATCTGTTTTTCTCTGACAAGAGATGAGATCTCTGCCAATTTCTGTGCTGATGGTTCGTCTTCCGGTGAAAGTCCGGCGATTGGGTATACCGTGAAACCATACCGTTTCGCCAGATAATGAAACGCATTATGCGTCGTTACGATATCCTTCATAGGGCATTTCGAGAGTGACTGATACTCACGATCAAGAATTTTTAATTTTTCTATGTACGCGTTTGCATTCGCTTCATATTCTTTTTTATGTGCTGAATCTAAATCAATGAGAGAGTTTTTTATTGCAGTGACAATATCTATCGCGATGACAGGGTCGAGCCAGATGTGGGGGTCGTTCTTATCAAGAGTGGTTACTGAGCTTGCTTCCAGTATCGATGGTTTTTTTAACTGAAGATTTACGGTTATTCTTGAAGCCCATGGTTCGAGGAAGGAGGACATATAAAGGAAAAGATTGCTTTTGGATATTGTAAGGATGTCTTGCGGCGTTGGTTCATATTCATGAGGTTCAACCCCGGATGGGGTTATGAGCGTTGAAGTGACATGTGATCCACCCGCCTCTCGTGCGAATTCATACAGAGGGTAGATGGAGGAGACGACGACGAGAGATGTATTTGTCTCTTGAGTTTTATTGACAGGCACGAAACGCGATATACCAAATACAAGAAAAGTCACAAGGAAGAGGATAAACAATACTCGAGTCATGGAAATACTATATGCAAACGACTTGCATTTGTCAAGATATATGTCATCGTGATCCCGTCGTGGCCGGGAGTGGCGATCTATTTCGCTTTTTCAACTATCTCTACAGAAGTCACAGTGACGGGTGTCACAGGAGTAGAAGATTCGCCGTTTGCCGATTGTTTCGTCGGAGCTGTCGCTATAGCGTCTACTACTTCAATTCCTTTTGTGACCGTGCCGAATATCACATAGTTTTTAGGAAGTTTCGTATCGTTATGGATTATGAAAAATTGGCTTCCGTTTGTATCCGGTCCTCTGTTTGCCATAGCCAGAGTGCCGCGTGTATATTCTCCTTCAAATAGTTCATCGTTAAACTGATATCCGGGTCCGCCTGATCCATTTCCATCGGGATCTCCACCCTGAATCATGAAATCTTTTATTATTCTATGAAATATGGTGTTGTCATAGAATTTTTTCCGGGATAAAGCGACAAAATTATTTACCGTAACGGGCATTTTGTCCGCATATAGAGATACTGTTATGTCTCCCGCGGTTGTGCGAAGTAGAGCGGCATATGTTTTATCTTTTGAAAGTTCCATAGCTGGTGGTGGTGTTTTGTTTTCTACGGTTTCAGTTTTTTTCTCCGGTTTACTCGCAGGAAAAGTAAATTTTAGTCCGGATAGCACTATGACAAGTACAACAAGGATTCCCCCATAGACGAAATATTTACCCATGACCCTTATCCTACCAAAAAGAGATACGATACGGCAATAAGTATTCTATATACCCCAAATCCAAAAAAAGATGAATGCTTTATATATGAGAGAAAACCTCTGATTGTCACAAGAGCAGTGACAAAGGACACCACCATTCCGATTCCAATGAGCATCCATTCAGAAGAAGAAAATGAAAAGCCGGTTTTTAGTAGATCAAGTCCGGTTGCAGCTAGCATGGTCGGAAGCGCCAGAAGAAATGAGTATTCTACTGCTTCTACTTTTGACATGCCGACACCCATTGCTCCGATTATGGTTGCCGCAGCTCTCGAGACGCCGGGTATGACAGAGAGAGATTGGCAAAGTCCTATAATGATTGCTTTTATGGGAGTAAGCGTCGTTAATTTGTTCGTATCTGGTTTTGGTTTTATGATTTTGTCGATAAAAAGAAGTACTATGCCGCCCAGAAACAATGCCGCAACAGCGACATACGGATTTCCGAGTAGAAATTGTTTTATGACTTTATAGAGTACGAGTCCGACGATGGCGGTGGGAATAAATGAAAAGAGGAGAGGTTTTATAATTTCCGGATGTGCAATAAATTTTTTCACATAGAGGAAAAATACTGCTCCGATTGCACCGAGTTGGATGATAATTTCAAAACTTTTTGTAAATTCCGTGGGCGTGATGCCAAGTATTTTTGATGCAAGGATCATATGTCCTGTGGAGGAAATGGGAAGAAATTCAGTTATTCCCTCTATAATAGACAGAATTATGGTTTGGATGAGCGTCATATAATGAATCATTGTATCTAAAACGGAAAGCATGCGTCAAAGACCAGATTTAGTAGTACTTTTTATAGACGCGGGACGGAGTACTTCAAAAATAGCAAATAAAAATCATTATCGGTTATTGTAAGATACCTCACAATGTAGGCACGGCCCTCTTTACTTCTGTGATTCATCTGATCTAACCTTATATTATACCTGTATTTATATTTTTGTGTTCATTTTGTAAAAACACTATAGGTTTGTGAAACCTATCCGAAGGGAGGTGAAATATATATGAAACGAATACTTTTTGCTCTCGCGGCACTTTCAATTGCAGTCGGCACAGGTTTTGCTACGACGCGAGCAGTCTGGACAGACACAGTAACGGTTGCTTCTAATCAGGTGGTTACCGGCACGACGGATTTGCAGGTCAGTACAGATAACGCAGTTACGTGGAGTACGACATCCATGTCATCAGCGTTTAATCTTATCGGGATAATTCCTGGTCCAGTCAGTCCTGGTACGTATGCATTTTCTCTAAAGAATCTTTCTTCAAGTCCATTGAATTTTACTTTAGGGGGAAGGATTACTCCTGCTACTGTCATTGCCGGATCACCGGATAAAACAAAACTTTTGATTCAGATTTATGACATAGATACTCCAGCAGATGCTACAGCATGGAAGACATTAGCTGAATGGGAAGCGGCCAGCGCAGGCGGGATAATTTTTAACTCAACATTAAATAATGGAGTAACAAAGCGGTACGGAATAAAGGTTCAGCTTGACGGAACGGCAGATAATACGTGGCAAGGAAAAACGGTAACATTTTCTATTGAAGCCATGGGAACACAGATATAAGTTTTTGGTTTTTTGGGGTCACGGCTTCCCGTTGGGTTGTCGTGGCTTCCTCTTGAGCCAAAAACTTTATGAAGTATTTGCGATCAGCATTAAAATGGATAGGATGTATCCTGAACTTTGCGAAGGGTTCGGCGTTTGTGGTGGTTGTTGGCCTTGGATTGCTTTCGCTTCTTGCTTCAACTAGCTTGCCCTGGCAACTGCCATATAAACCATTTATCGTTACTTCCGGAAGCATGCGGCCAACCATCTCGGAAGGATCAGTCGTGTTTGTGGATCGAAGAACCAGTGATGTTAAGGCTGGGGATATCGTTACGTTTTTCCGGCCGGACAATGTACGGGAAAATGTAACTCATAGAATCGTTTCGATAGATGCAAAGGAAGATAAAATTTTCTACAAAACCAAAGGTGATGCGAACGACTCTGAAGATGCCTGGGCAGTAAGACGTGAGGCCTTATGGGGAAAAGTAGTATTTCATATTCCGTGGTTAGGATTCTTAATGAGTTTCACCAAAACCAGGCCAGGGGTCCTTCTGATAGTTGTTTTACCGCTTACAGTCATTGCTATCGACGAACTCCGAATTATTTTTCAGGAAATTAGTAAGATACGAAAGAAAAAAGCTAAGAAAGATAATCCATCGAACACCTCTGTTATTGCACTACTGCTTTTGATTTCCTACGGTTTTTTTGCCACAACCATGGGTACGACGATGAGCGGTTTCACCGATACGACATCGGCTACAGATCAAGAGGTCGTCACGTCTTGTTGGGTGGCGCCAAGTGCTGTATCTCAGCTTTTGCCTCCGGATAATGCAAATACAAATACCACGGACATTTCGTTTAGTTGGTCGTCGACAACTTCGAGTTGTCCTATTGCGACACTCACATATAACGTTCGTGTATATACAGACGTTGGCCTCACGACGCTCTATGGAGAATCCGGGTATGGTGTTGGTTTATCGGGAACATTCACTTCTGTTCCCGAAGGAGAGTATTGGTGGGAAGTGCGCGCAAAGGATCAATATGCCAATGTGTCGTCGAGCGGTTCACGGCACCTAATTGTAGACAGAACATCATCATTGGCGTCACTTTCTGTAACCGGATCAGGATATAAGGTCGTAGAAGAAAAAATATCAAACGGAGATTTTGAAAGTGGGGATTTAAGCGGATGGGGGACATTTGGCAGTGTAAACGTTTTAAGTTCTGATGCTGTTTTGACTCCTGTAACTTCGGTTTTGCCATATGAAGGAAGTTCAATGGTCCGGGTAGGTGATACGACTGATTCCGGTTCAGGAAATTTTGTCTGGGAAAATAGACTTATGCAATCTGTGTCTACTGGCGCCAAGAGTCTGTCGCTTTATTATAATTTTTTTACTCGTGACGATGCACCTTTTGACGATCCTGGTTTTTTTATACGGCTAAACGGTCAAAATATTTTTACCAAGAGATCCGGTGATGTTGCAGGAATATTCGGAGATGCCAGATCAACGGGGTGGAATCAATTCACATA
Organism: Patescibacteria group bacterium; assembly: GCA_038064255.1. Taxonomy (GTDB): domain Bacteria; phylum Patescibacteriota; class Microgenomatia; order UBA10105; family UBA927; genus JACREM01. Next base: position 18,100 of record JBBTTM010000013.1, read on the forward strand.
TAACTTAAGCTTGGTTACAGATTCGATGACAAATCTTGCATTTTATGCCGGGAATACCGGCGACAAAGATAATCAATCATGGGTGTATCTGGATAAAATTACTACGTATTATGTTACTGCCCGGGGAACAGCGGATTATGATCTGATAGGTACAGACAGTCTATCTGGCGTGGCGTATTGTGAATACAAAGAAGGAGCAGGCGGAACGTGGACAACATTTGCATCTGCGTTTCAAATACCCACTTCGGGAAGCCATGATCTTTCGTATCGATGTGTCGACAATGCCGGAAATGTTGGGGCAATTTCGCTTGTAAAGGTTATTACAGATATTGATGCGCCTGAAGTGATTACGGATTTTAGCGTTGTTTCCTCGACCTACAATACTGCAACGCTTCAATGGACTGCGCCAGGAAATGACGGTGCTGGATCAACGACTAGGAGCGCATCGTATGACGTGAGATATTCTCTGACGGATATCACTGATGATGCATCTTTTGACGCGGCCATGAGCGTAGAAAATGTACCGGCTCCTAAGCCCGTTGGTGAAACAGAAACACTTGAAATAATTGGATTAAATCCGTCTACGACGTATTATTTTGCAGTTAAAGCGAAAGATGAAGCACCAAATACATCTTTATTATCAAATGTATCATCGGTTACGACTCTTGTAGGATCGCCAATAAATCCGGGAGATATTATCATAAATGAACTTATGTGGTCCGGATCGAGCATAACCGAAAATGATGAATGGATTGAGCTTAAAAATATGACGGATAGAACGTTAGATATTACAGGTTTATCCATAACGCGACTGGCAGGTGGAGCAGACGTCTCTATGATTCCAGTCTCAAGTTTCGTAGGAAAAACGATTGCGCCATATGGATATTTTCTCTTGAGTCACTTTGTAAATACTTCATCGAAGATAAAGGATACAGTTATTCCTAATATTGTTGATTCAGGTGTAAATCTTTCAGATACTGAGCTTGAGATTAAGCTGTATAGTGGTGCAATTCTTATCGATACTGCATGGGATGGTACAGCGCCAACAGAAGGAATCAGCGATACTATCAATGGAAAGTATTATTCCATGGAGAGAACAGGTGTTCCAGGTGATGGGGCGAATCCGCTCAACTGGTATACGTGTATCGATAGCGCTTCGACGACGGACTATTTTGACGGTGGTACGGATGAACGAGGAACGCCGGGTGCAAAAAATAGGTCAGAAAATGAACCTCTAGCACATCAATTTATATTGAATAGAGATATTGTTCAATATTCAACAGATAGTGCAACCATATCAGCGGTATATATACGATTGAGTAATGAAAGTATACAGACAGAAAGTACTCAATCTGCGAGTCAGTCAGCGACAAAAGCAGTGATTACTCCAAGAGTGGAGATTTCGCGATCAACAGATGGAAAATCTCTTTCATTCACAATTATAGATGTCTCTTCGTATGTTTTTCTCTCGTATGAGCTTACGTATGATTCTTCCATCGGAACACAGGGTGTTGTCGGGAAATCGGTACTTCACGGCGATTCACAGTTTGTAAAAAACGACATTCTTCTTGGCACATGTTCTACTGGAGGAATCTGCGCGTATCATGCTGACGTGAAAAATCTTGCAATACACGTGACACTTGTCGATAGCAACGGAGATGTAATAAAAATTCAGGGAAGCGAGTCACCATGAGATTAAAAGTATTGATACGAATTCTGATTCTCTTTTTTGTCTTTGGATTCTTGCGTGTGTCGGTGAATGCGGCAGATATCAATGTGTCATGTACAGTTGGCGGATGCGCACCGCATGCTGTAACAGGATTATTTCCAGCTTCGACTATATGGCTACCAGGAACAAGTGTTTCAAAATCTATCCAGGTAGAAAATGCCACTGGCATGAAGCAGTCTGTGGGACTTCGGACTCAAAATGTTTCGGTTACCGGTAGCGTTGATACTGTTCTAACTATGACGATACGTCAGCTGAATGGAAACACTACAATATATTCAGGATCTCTTGAGACTTTTTTTGCAACGCCTTCTTTTACTCTCGATACTCTTGATTCAGCGAAGACCGAGACATATATCTTTACGATAGTCATGCCAAATACTGCAGGGAATCAGTATCAATCGAAAAGTGCTTTGTTTGACTTGCTTGTAAGCCTTACGGAAATTCAACCAGTAGCGGATAACTCTAAAAATGGAGGAAGCTCGAGCAGTACATCAAATTCATCTTCAGCCTCAGTGACTTCGGATACTTCATCGACCGAGCCGCAGGGGAGCGGATTATCAATTGGGGAACAGACAGGAGAAGCTTTGAGTGAGGGTACTGATGTACTTGGGATTTCAACTCCATCTGCCGGTATTGTGCCAGGGTCTTCGGGTAGTAGTGAAATTCTTGGATTTCAGTTTTGTTATCTGTGCATGGTTTTGCCAATTCCGATTATAATTTTATTTGAAATTATTTTTTATTATTTTGGTTTTTTGAGTGAAATTAAAATTATATGGAGGATAATTTTCGGTATAATACTCTATATTTTTTTGTACGGTATTTTTATATTTATATATCGGTTATGAGAGTACTTAAAAAGTCACCCGTATGGTTATACCACTCGGGAGCAGTCTCCTGAGTGGCCCTGATTCCTGGAGCGCGATTTCGCTAGCTGTTATCTGTCTGGCGCGGTTTCCCAATACACTTGAAACGAGGTTATATAGTGCGATAGCGGAGAGATCCGCAGTATACGCGTTGAGTATAAGAAATGATGGTTTGTCCGAAAGAATGGTGTTGCACGCTTCAAGCAGGAGTGGCAAGTTTTCCTCTATTTTAAATACCTGGCCCTTGGATCCTCTTCCAAACCTGGGTGGGTCGAGAATGATGCCGTCATAGACTTGATTTCTTCGTTCTTCGCGAAGAATAAATGCATATGCGTCGTCCTGAATGAACCGTACTGGTTTATTCTCAAGACCTGAGAGTCTTATATTTTCTTTCGCCCATTCTATTGCGCTTTTTGCGCTGTCTACATGTGTCACTGACGCGCCATTTTGAAGCCCTATCATTGTCGCCCCTCCGGTATATGCAAAAAGATTGAGGATTTTGACGCTCTTGCCGGAGACTTGTTTTGCAAGGAAATTCCAGTTGACAGCCTGTTCCGGAAATACTCCGACATGCTTAAATTCGGTAGGACGTAGGGAAAAAGTGATCCCTTTGAAGGTGATTTTCCAAGAAGCGTTGTCCGGAAGTCGTACCCAGGTGCCTCTTGATCTTGCATCAAAATCATATCGTGCATCAGCTGTATCCCAGATTTTTCCGTCCAGTGACGGTTTCCAAAGTGCCCGCGGATCAGGACGGATGATCGTATATTTTCCGAATCGTTCGAGTTTTGCATATTCACCGCTGTCGAGAAGTTCGTATTCACTAAAATCGTTTGTCTGTTCGATTTGGATAGAGTCCATGGTATCATTGTACCATCTTAGATAGGTATTTTAACGTACTATGAAACGAATACTCATCATTATGGCGCATCCAGACGACGAAACTTTTTCTGTCGGCGGCACGATTGCAAAATATGTGAAAGCGGGAAGTGAAGTGAGTCTTCTGTGTGCGACCAGGGGTGAAGCAGGAGCATCAGGAGGCAGAAGTGTGAAGACCGGGGAGCTCGCAGAGATCCGAACTGCAGAGCTCGAAGCATCGAGCAAAGTTTTAGGAATTTCTGAGGTTAAATTTTTGGAAAATCAGAAAGACGGGAAACTCAAAGAAAGTAATCCCGGAGAGATCGAAGACGGTATTTTTAAATACATGACCCAGGTATTGCCGGATACAGTCATAACTTTTGATCAGACCGGCATCAGCAATCATCCTGATCATGTCCGCATGTGTTTTTCGACGACATATTCATTTCAGGAATATGTCTCATGGCTTGAAAGTGTGTATGAGAAGAAGGGTATACAGGGAAGATACGAAGAACCATGGCTTAAAAAGGTAGAGAAGATGGTCCAGGCTCATGTAGAACCAAAATTGTATTATGCCTGTATGCCGGAGAGTATTGCCACATACGCAAAAAAAGCGAAGATTATTCCTTCCGAATCATTTGGTAAACCGTGGAATGGTATGCCGGACAAAAAAATTACGACTGTTATAGATATTCACCTATTTGCCGCGAAAAAACTTGATGCGCTCAGATGCCACGCGACACAGGTTGCAGACGTCGAAAAGTTTATCGCAACTGAGGGTAATCCGCTTTTTGACCGGGAGTATTTTATCCTCCGAATGAGCGGAAAAGAAGAAGTGTTCATGGGAAAAAATGATGAAGTATCAGATAGGCTGTAAAAAAATATGTTTAAAATTGAACATATTACTGCATCTCTCGGAGAAAAAAAGATATTAGACGACGTCTCTCTTACGGTACATGCAGGAGAGCTTCATGCCATAATGGGTCCAAACGGGAGCGGGAAGTCTACATTTTCGAGTGTCTTATTGGGTCACCCTTCGTACACTGTTTCGGATACTAAAGGGAAAAAGGCATCGATACAACTCGATGGAGATGAGCTTCTATTTCTTGCAACTCACGAGAGGGTAAAAAAGGGTATATTTCTGGCATTTCAATCTCCTCTGTCTATTCCGGGAGTGAGTGTCATGCATCTCCTTCGTTCTTCATATCAGGAGATATATCCTCCTATGAAAAAATCTGAGGAGAATCTTGGAAATGCGATTTTTTCAAGAGCCTGGAAAGCTGAGGATGTGACGCTTCTTCAATTCATAGATCGGGTGAAGTCTGTCGCGCGCGATCTTTTTATAGATGAGTCATTTCTAAAGCGTGGCATCCATGATGGGTTTTCCGGTGGAGAAAAGAAGAAAATTGAGATGCTTCAGGCACTCATATTAAAGCCTAAATACGCGATATTTGACGAAATCGATACAGGTCTTGATGTTGATGCACTAAAGGTCGTTGCAACAGGCATAGAAAAATTGAGAAAACAGGGAACGGGAGTTATTGTGGTCACGCATTATCATCGGATTCTTTCTTATGTTCACCCGTCGCATACACATATATTGGTAGATGGTGCATTTGTCGAACACGGTACGGGTGCGTTGTCAGAAAGAATAGAAAAAGAAGGGTACGCCAAATATGCAAAAGACAGTCATTGATGATTCGTACAAGTATGGATTTTCAAAGCCGGAAAAGTATTTTTATAAAAGCGCCAAAGGCTTGTCGGAAAAAGTTATCCGGACTATTAGCGGGTACAAAAGCGAGCCACCCTGGATGCTTGAGTTTCGGCTGAAAAGCTACGTGGGGTACCTCAAGAAAACACTCCCAACCTGGGGCGCAGATCTATCAGGCATTGATTTTGATAATATTTTTTATTATATAAAGCCGACCGCGGGAAAGGTGTCTTCCTGGGCAGATCTTCCCGCAGAAATCAAAGATACCTACGATAAAATCGGTATTCCCGAGGCTGAGAAAAAATTTCTTGCAGGTGTGAGCGCCCAGTATGAATCTGAGGTTGTGTATAAAAGTGTCAATGAAATGCTCAGGCGAAAAGGTGTTGTATTTCTGGATATGGATTCGGGACTGCGAGAATATCCCGATCTCGTACAGCAATATTTTGGGACAGTCGTGCCGCCTTTAGATAATACGTTTGCTGCACTCAATAGTGCCGTGTGGTCGGGTGGATCATTTGTGTATGTACCAAAAGGCGTTCATGTAGAGCTGCCTCTTCAGGCGTATTTTCGTATAAATGCGGCAAATATGGGGCAATTTGAACGGACTCTCATCATTGCAGACGAAGGATCGTCTGTCCATTATGTCGAAGGATGCACCGCGCCGATTTATAGTTCAGATTCTCTTCACAGCGCGGTGGTAGAAATAATTGTGAAAAAAGGTGCGCGCGTGCGGTACACGACGATACAAAATTGGAGTAAAAATGTATACAATCTTGTGACAAAACGCACTGTCGTAGATGAAGAAGGGATTATGGAGTGGGTAGACGGAAATCTTGGGAGTAAAGTGACCATGAAGTACCCAAGTATATTTTTGAAAGGCCGGAAATCTCGGGGAGAGGTGCTCTCTATAGCGTATGCCGGTTCGGGTCAGCATCAGGATGCGGGTGGAAAAGTGATTCACTTGGCGAGTGAAACCACATCACAGATTATTTCAAAATCTATTAGTAAGGGCGGAGGAAGAACTTCGTACCGTGGGCTGGTCCAAGTGGAGAAAGGCGCGGAGAATGTAAAGAGTAAAGTAGTCTGTGATGCTCTGCTATTGGATGAAGAATCCAGATCTGATACGTATCCCGATATGAGGATAAATGAGAAAGATGTTTCCATAGAGCACGAAGCGACTGTGTCAAAGATTGGAGACGAACAGATGTTTTACCTCGAAAGCCGGGGACTTACGAAAGAACAGGCGCAATCTATGATTGTCAATGGATTTATTGAACCGATTGTCAGAGAACTCCCTCTAGAGTATGCGGTAGAAATGAACAGGCTTATCTCATTACAAATGGAAGGATCAGTCGGCTGATCCGCACTCCTGAACACGCGCTCTTCTGACCTGCCTCGCCGGCAAGGCAGGCGCGAGGACGTAGCCCTCGGGAAGAAGCAAGCGTTGTTTAGGGGAAGGATCTGTAGGGTAATCCGCATGAAAGAGATCACTATTACACAAGGGACTACCAGTACATTTCTTCACGAGGGCAGTGAATGTACATATCTTGTGGAGAAAGGGGCATCTCTTTCCCTTGTCCTGTTTCAATCTGACACAAATCCATTGGTGCATCTGAGAGTCCGTCTAGTCGGAGAAGGTGCTGTAGCAAAAATTACCGGAGTAAGCATCAGTGCAAAGGAACATCTTAATCTTAATACTCTTCAGAGCCACGAAGCCATCAAAACAACGAGTGATCTTTTTGTCAAAAGCATTGTATTTGGTTCTTCATCGTATGCGTACAGCGGGTCGATCCGGGTCGAAAAGCAGGCACAGAGAACTGATGCGTATCAGAGAAACGAAAACTTATTACTTTCAGAAAATGCACGTGCGTCAAGTAAACCCGCACTTGAAATATTAGCAAACGACGTACGGTGTACTCATGGTGCAACCGTGTCCTCAATACATCCGGATGAGCTTTGGTTTTTAGAAAGCCGGGGGATCGATCCAGAAAATGGGAAGCAGATGATTATGAACGGTTTTATACATTCTCTCTTTGAGAGAGTATCTGATACAATACTCGTAAAGCAGTTAGAAGAAAAAATATGGCAGACTATACCAAGGCTTGTACCGTAAGTGAAATTCCAAACGGAAGCATGAAATCTTTTTTACTTTCCGGTAAACACGTTGCTCTTGCACACGTAGGTGACGATTTTTTTGCGGTAGACGACGTTTGTACGCATTCTCAGTGTTCCTTGGGATCCGAAGGGATGCTGGACGATAAGACTATCGTCTGCGGGTGCCATGGAGCGTCTTTTGATATAACGAGCGGCAAAGTGTTAACTCCTCCCGCAACACAGGATCTAAAATCATATCCTGTGAAAATTGACGGGGAGTCTGTATCGGTATTATTATCCTAATATGGATGTGACTTCTATCAGAAAAGATTTCCCACAGCTTAACCGTCTTATTCGAAATAAGCCCATTGTTTACCTGGATTCTACTGCTACATCTCTCAAGCCTATACAGGTATTAGAAAAAGAAGATGAGTATTATAAAAAATACTGCGCGAATATATTTCGTGGTATCTATGATACGTCAGAGGAAGCAACGGCAGAATACGAGGCGGTGCGTGAAATTACTAGTAAATTTTTTCATGCAAAAGATGCGAACGAAATAATTTTTACACGCAATACAACAGAATCATTAAATCTTCTTGCATATAGTCTTTTTCGCGGATTTTTGCACAAAGGCGATGAGGTCGTGTCTACGCTTCTGGAGCATCATTCTAATTTTGTACCCTGGCAACAGCTATCCCCGGAATATGGAGTGACATTTAAATATATCGGGGTTACAGACGAAGGAGAGTTAGATCTAACAAGCTTGGAACGTGTAGTGACTCAGAAGACGAAGGTGTTTACATTTACCGCGGTATCAAATGTATCTGGAGCAATCGCTGATGTTTTGGATATTGCAAAGCGCGTCCGGAAGATTTCTCCCTCCTGTTTTATTATCGTTGACGCTGCTCAGGCTGCTCCGCACATGGAGATGAATGTTTCAGCATGGGGAGTGGATGCAGTGGCGTGTTCCAGTCATAAAATGTTAGGGCCAACCGGTATTGGCGTGCTTTGGGTGTCGGAAAAATCCTGGAAGTTTCTGAAGCCGTTTATGTACGGCGGCGAGATGATAAAAGCAGTGTACACTGATAAAACAGAGTTTAAAGACATGCCGCATTTGTTTGAAGCAGGGACTCCGCATATAGCAGGAGTGATCGGATTTGGAAAAGCGCTTGAATATCTCATGAATATTGGTATGGAAGAGATCCGTCGTCATGAAGTTGATCTTCTGACATATACACTGGAAAAATTTTCTCAGTTCAAAGACATCGCCGTCATCGGTCCGAAAGATCCACACAGGCGGGGTGGGGTGATTGCATTTACGCTTAAAGGCATTCATTCTCATGATGTAGCTCAGATTTTAAATGAAGACAATATTTGTATTCGGTCCGGAAATCACTGTGCCATGCCATTTCATACTGCCATGAATATTCCATCTTCTGCCCGTATATCGTTTTATATTTATACAACACGCGAAGAGATCGATGTTTTTTTCAAAGGTATCGATCATGTGAGGAAAGTTTTTTCCTAATAATTCCCTATGGATTTATACAGAGAGATCGTCCTCGATCATTATAAACACCCGCGTAATTTTGGATCCCTCAGTAAAAAGACTGTCACAGTAGAGGATGGAAACGTGACCTGCGGAGATGCGATAAGTATGGAAATATTGATTGAGGATGGTAGAGTAACAGATATTGCATTTCGTGGTGCAGGATGTGCTATCAGTATCGCTTCGGCATCGATGTTGACCGAAGAGATGAAGGGAAAGTCAGCTCACGAAGTTTTATCTATTCCGAGTGATCATGTATATACATATTTCGGAACGACGCTTACTCCGTCACGGACAAAGTGTGCGGTATTGTCTCTGGAAGTTTTACAAAAATCAATTTTAAAAGCAAAGTGCGTTTGAAGTACGGTATTTTTTTTCGTATACTCGAAATATGGATGAAAATGACCCAAAGGTAAAAAGAAAAATCCGTGGCTACGAAATGCGGATCGACCGGGATCTGTGTATCGGTGCGGCTACGTGTATTGCTATCGCTCCTAAGGCATGGGTCTTGGATGATGAAGCAAAGGCAGTCATATTAGACACAGCAGAAGAAGAGACCGACCAGACGCTCCTGGAAGCGGCCAAAGGGTGTCCTGTCATGGCGATATTTATAACCGATAACGACGGGAATCAAGTTTTTCCCTAATGGCGTGAATTTATTCTCTCTATCGACTAATTATTTATGGATACACGATCTACCGTAACATGGAAAATCGGTGGCGAGGCCGGGTATGGCATTATCTCTTCCGGCACTATGCTGGCTCGGTCATGCACGAGGCTCGGGTACCACATATTTGTTACAAACGAATACCCCTCTCTTATCCGTGGTGGACACAACATCGTCACGGTAAAAATTTCATCCTCACCATTTCATGCACTCGATGAAGATCTTCACATACTTGTCGCATTAAATAAAGAAACATTGGAGCTGCATAAAGATGAGTTGCTTCCCGGTGCTGTTGTTGTTTTTGATCCCAAAGATACCGATGGATCTGAGCTTAAAACCCGCGACGTTGCCCTCTGTCCGGTTCCCTTTTTTGAAATCACGAAGTCTTTCAATGGCGAGCCGGTTATGAGAAATACTGTGGCCCTCGGCGCAACTGTTGCATTTTTAGGATTACCCGCTGAAACGCTTTTGGAGGTTATCAAAGATCAATTTGAGCATAAGGGTTCAGAAGTCATGGCTCATAATCAGGAAATTGCGCGCGCCGGTTATGATTATGTGATTTCAAAGTATTCAACCGTCACGTTTGCAAAATTAAAGACTACTCAAAAATCAGAAGATCAACTTATCATAAACGGGAGCGAAGTATTTGGAGTCGCGGCGGTTCGTGCAGGGTTAAAATTTGCAGCTATCTATCCGATGACGCCTATCAATGCGATCATTTCTTTTCTTGCCGATCACGCCAAATCATTAGGCATTGTGTATAAACAACCAGAAGATGAGATCGCAGGGATAAATATGGCTCTCGGTGCGTCTCTTGCAGGAGTGAGAAGCATGGTAGCAACTTCAGGCGGAGGCTTTGCACTTATGACAGAAGGGCTATCTCTTGCGGGAATGTTAGAGCTTCCAGTTGTCGTAGATCTTGGCATGAGAGTCGGACCCGCTACCGGTATGCCTACGTGGACAGAACAGGGAGAGCTTCAATTTGCTATTCATTCGGGACAAGGAGAATTTCCCAAAATCGTGTTGGCACCGGGGAACGCCAGGCAAATTTTTTCCTGTGTCGTAGAAGCGTTTCATCTGGCAGACAAGTTTCAGATTCCGGTCATCGTTCTCACCGATAAATATATGAATGAAAGCCAGTGGTGTGTGCCAAAGAGTGTTTTTTCGGGTGATATCGTCATAGACCGGGGGAAAATGGTTCATGCTCTCGATCTCGGAAAAGAGATATTTAAACGATATGATCTAAGCGTTCCGGATGGTGTCTCACCCCGAAGCATACCAGGTATGAAAGGCGGTCAGTTTTTTGCAAATTCTTACGAACATGATGAGATTGGGTATGTGACAGAAGAACCGGCAGTACGGGAAAAAATGGCACAGAAACGGCTTTTAAAATTTCAGTCAATTCAAAAAGTAGTCCGTCCACCGGATGTATATGGTGATCCAAAATCGGAGATTGCCCTTACCTGTTTTGGTTCGACGGTTGGTGCAGTACTCGATGCACTTGAGAGTGTGCAGTATATTGTCAGTGGAAAATCAGTGAAACTTCTTCATTTTACCTGGTGTTTTCCGTTTCCGACCGAATCCGTAACGGAGTTACTTTCCGATGTAAAGACGATTATCGATATAGAACAAAATGGTACATCCCAACTTGCTTCACTCATACGTGAATATACGGGTATTGCGTGCACACATAAGATTACGCGGTTTAGCGGACGCCCGTTTACCCCAAAGACTGTGTTGGAAGCAGTAATACAGAATTTATAATAAAACAAATATGGACGAAACTAAAAAAATAGTATCAACAGAAGAATTTAAAACACATATTTTGCCGACCTGGTGTCCGGGGTGTGGAGATTTTGGCATCTGGACATCTCTCAAGTCTGCATTAAGTGGGCTTTCCATCGGCTCAGATGATGCTCTTCTTATTTATGGTATAGGATGTCATGGCAATATGTATAGCTGGATGAAGACGTACGGGTTTACCGGTTTACACGGTCGTACGCTTCCGGTGGCGCAGGGAGTGAAAGTATCCAATCATGAATTGCCGGTGATCGCGATTGCAGGGGATGGGGATTGTCTTGGCGAAGGCGGAAATCACCTCATTCACGCGGCAAAAAGAAATCCGGACATCACGCTTATCCTTCATGATAATCAGGTATACGGACTTACGACGGGTCAGGCATCGCCGACGGCAAAGGTTGGGTTTAAAACTAAATCTACTCCCGAAGGCGTGACAGATGAACCGATTAATCCCCTTACGCTTGCACTTACCGCTGGGGCGACATTTATCGCCCGGGGATTTGCCGGAGATATTCCTGGTCTTACAAAACTCATGCAGGAAGCGATACTTCATAAAGGTTTTTCTATCGTAGACGTGCTCCAGCCGTGTGTCAGTTTTGACAAAATTCATACCTATCAGTGGTATAGACAACGACTATATTCTTTGGAAAAAGAAGGATATGTTCCGGACAATAAAATAGAAGCCTTTAAGCGAGCCCTGGAGTGGGAGGAAAAGATTCCGTTTGGAGTATTTTATAAAGAAGATAGGATGACGAGTGAGGAGCGCGAGAGTGCGCTTGCTTCCGGTCCGCTGATAAAATCTCCCGTGGGTGTGAAAGACGTGGAGGCTCTTCTTTGTGAGTTTATCTGATAAATTCATGCTTGACGAATATATTGGCACTAGATATACTAGAGTGCTAATATCTCGTTTCTAAATAATTTCATAATTATTTAGAATTACGGAGATTAGTGGCGCATACAGCGCCCTAATATGTTGATTCTTACAATATTATGACAACGTTTCTACAAACAACAGAACAATCTCTTCCCGTTGTCCCGATACGGGATGGTATCGTATTCCCGGGCACAGAGATGATTCTGACGTTCGGAAGACAGCGGTCGGTGAGCGCCATAGAAGCCGCATACGCAAGCGGTAAAAAAGTCATTCTCTCCATGCAAAGAAATGCAAACATCAATGATCCGACCCCATCGGATTTGTATCAGATTGCAACAGTGGCAGAGATCATGCAGATGATGAAAAACGAAGGGGAGATAAATGCATTGGTCAGGGGAGTTTCAAAAGCGGAGATTATCTCCTATGACGCGATAGAGCCATTTTTCGTCGCGAGGGTAGTCGAGATCGGAGATATAAACGAAGAATCAGATGAAGTAAAGGCATTGTCCCATCATCTGACGACCGAGATTCGCAAAGCGGTGAACCTCGGCAAATCCATGGATTTTCTCACGTTTATGAATATTATGTCCGGTATTACCCCGCTGCAGCTTTCATATCAGGCGGCAAGCATACTCGATATAAAGCCGTCTGAGCGTCAGGAACTTCTCGAACTAGGTTCTATCCGGGACCGTCTGGAAAAAGAGATAATGTATCTTTCCCGAGAGACGCAGATCCTGGAACTCGAGAAAAAAATTGCAAACAAAACACAGGAAAAATTTGAAAAAAATGTCAAAGAGCAGGTGCTCCGAGAGAGGATAAAGACGATCGAAAAAGAACTCGGTGAGGGCGATGAAAACAAAGAGTACAAAGAGCTCGCGGATAAGATAAAAAAAGCACTCCTTCCGACAGACGTACGCGCGAAAGCGGAGAAAGAACTGTCACGGCTCACTCAGATGTCACCGTATAATCCGGAAGCATCATATCTTCGTACATATCTCGACTGGATCATAGAGCTTCCGTGGGGTATTTCAAGTCCGAATAACGTCAATACTACCGAAGCCCACGCGGTACTCGACGAAGATCATTACGGACTTCAGAAAATGAAAGAGAGAATTCTTGAATATCTCGCAGTTATGAAGCTTCGGTCTCTGATGGTCGAAGAGACGAAAGAAGAGTCTGTCGTAGATGAGAAAAATAAAGGGAAAGAGCCGAGACTTGAGGGAAAGAAAAAAGGCAAATCAGCACCGACCATACTCTGTTTTGTCGGTCCACCCGGAGTCGGGAAGACATCTATCGGTAAATCCATAGCCCGTGCACTTGGAAGAAAATTTGTCAAAGTGTCGCTTGGAGGCATACGGGATGAAGCGGAAATCCGCGGACATAGGCGGACATATGTCGGAGCTCTTCCGGGGAGAATCATACAGGGTATTAAAACTGCAGGGACGAAAAATCCCGTCTTTATGCTGGATGAGATAGACAAAGTTGGCGCGGATTTCCGTGGTGATCCGTCAGCGGCGCTTCTGGAGGCGTTAGATCCGGAACAGAATACTGCATTTTCTGATCATTATCTGGAAGTTTCATTTGATCTTTCCGATGTATTTTTTATCACTACCTGTAATTTACTCGACACTATTCCTCCGGCTCTTCGGGATAGGCTAGAAATTATTCAGTTTCCGGGGTATACGGAGGAGGAAAAATTTCATATAGGAAAAGATTTTCTGTCAGATAAACTTCGGGATCTTCACGGAATTCCAAAAAATACCGTAGACATTCATGACGACGCGTTTTATGAAATTATCAGGAAGTATACGAGGGAAGCAGGAGTGAGAAATCTCGAACGTCAATTAGCAACACTCTATAGAAAAATAGCAAAGAAAATTGTAGAAGCCAAAGAAACCGATCCGAAATCGTTTGCCGTATCATCTAAGGATCTTCATGGATATCTCGGTCCGTATAAATTTGCATCGTCGCTCGCTGAAACAAAAGATGAGATCGGCATGTCTACCGGGCTTGCCTGGACAGAAGCGGGAGGGGACATTCTTTTTATAGAGGTAGCCCTCATGCCGGGACGGGGGAGCCTGATTCTTACAGGTCAGCTCGGAGACGTGATGAAAGAATCAGGACAGGCTGCTCTTTCCTATGTCCGGAGCAAATGGAAAGAACTTGGACTCAATGAAAAGTTTTATCAGAAGATTGATATTCACGTTCATGTTCCTGAGGGAGCAGTACCCAAAGACGGACCGTCAGCCGGAGCCGCAATTGCAACGTCTATTGTTTCTGCACTGACCAAGGTACCGATCAAGCGCGTAGTAGCCATGACAGGTGAGATTACGCTTCGCGGGAGAGTACTTGAAATCGGCGGAGTGAAAGAAAAAGTTATTGCTGCACACAGAGCAGGGATAAAGATCGTCATTATGCCAAAAAATAATAAAAAAGACCTCGAAGATATACCGGAGATCATATCAAAAGAACTGGAGTTTCATTTTGTCGAACACATGGACGAGGTGCTCGCAGTTGCGCTGTCAAAGAAACTCCTAAAAAAGCGGGTATAAGACATTAGTCGTTTATCATAAAGTCGTAGATTTGTTTTGAGACTTCTCCGATGACTTTGCTCCCATCGGTTTCATCCAGTGTGCCCTTGGTCAGGATTCCGACGTAATAGGTGGTTTTCGGAGTTGAGACTATGCCTATGTCATGGATCTCTCCTAAAGCAGTACCGATTTTATGGTAGACGACGGCATCTTTCGGGAGGAGCACCGGCAATCTGTCTTCGTATGCGGTGTTTTTCATAAATCCGAAAATTTCCTGAGTATATTTTGAGTTTACTATTGCCCCGTCGGAAAGTTTTTTGAAGAGAAACGCCATGTCGTAATTCGTTGTTGTATTATCATCCATGCTCGTAGATATCAGTCCGAGAGATTCTATTTTTTTTTGGATGACGGACAGACCCAATACTTTCGATCCGAGTACATGCGCTGCGGTATTATCGCTTTCGTTTATCATGAGTCGAGCTAAGGTTTTCAGAGTATATATGCCTCCGGAACCTTCATATTGTAAGCTCCCTGTGCCGTACGCTTGTATGTCATCTGCCTGAATCGTTGCAGTGTCTTCAAGTTTCAGGTTTTCGCGTTGCACTGCATCATACAGTGTCACGACAATCGGAAGCTTATTGATAGAAGCGGCTGTAAATATTAGAGAATCATTTATCCGGAGAGAAAAGTCTTCAGCATATGATTGGACGACAACTGAATATGTATCAAATTTTTTCGAAAGAATCCCGGAGACTATTTTTTTGAGAGTATCCGAATTTTTTTTCTTCGGAAATAATATTTTGACTTTTTGTTCACTTGTAAAGTTTTTAGAAAACGGTGTGACTGTTTCTGTTTTCCTAAGTGTCCGTACGAGGAAAAACAAAGAACCGATGGTTAAAAACAAAAATAGAAATCCGATGAAAATGTGAAGATAGTTTCTTTGAGGCATTTTTCCATATTGTTTTACATATAAGGACATGTTCGAAGTATATCAAGATGCGATCTATCCCGCTATACTGATTCCATGAAAGATGAGAAAGACGAGTTGACGATAGATATTCTCAAGCGGGGGAATCGCAGTTCCGTATCGCTTCATATTACCCGTGACGGAAAACTTGAAGTCCGTGCCCCGTATTTAGTTCCGCTTTTTATGATCCGGCGGTTTGTTTCGTCCAAGCGTGAATGGATTGTTCGGACAAAGGAAAAGATGCAGCATCATAAAAAGAGCAAAATCGTGGACTATGAAGACGGTGCAATTCTTTCCCTTGCCGGAGAGAAATATATAGTGAAACTTACTGACGGATCGGCAATTCTGAAAGTCGGAACGCTTCTCTGTTTTCCAAAGAAATTTTTATCGAAAGCTTCATTTCATTTTTCGCTGTGGGCAAGAAAAGAGGCAAAGAAAATTTTGTTGGCACGGACAAAACTGTATGCGGAAATTATGGGTGTATCATTTACTCGGGTGTCTATACGGGATACGTCGTCACGGTGGGGATCGTGTAGTAGGACCGGGTCGATAAATTATTGTTGGAGACTTATTCTTGCCGATATTCTTGTCTTGGATTATGTCGTGATCCATGAGTTGAGTCATATTTCACATCATAATCATGGGAAAGAGTTCTGGAGGAGAGTGGAAAAATTTTGTCCGCTCTACAAAATTCACCGCAAATGGCTTAAGGATTATGGCGACACGCTCACTGTATAATATTATAATATGAAATCGCACTTACAGTTTGCCAGGAGACTTGTGAATCTTATGGATACCAAATTTAGTATTTTTGGTATCCGGTTCGGGATTGATCCGATCCTCGATTTCTGGCCGTGGTTTGGGAGCTTTGTAGGAGTGTTTGTTTCCTGTTACCTTTTCTTTATAGCTTACAAACTCCATGTTCCAACAAAGGTATACCTCAAGATGAGTTGGCATATCTTACTTGATTTTCTTTTCGGAGAATTGCCGTTCATCGGATTTATCTTTGATCTTTTCTACCGTGCAAATGAAAAAAATCTTGCGCTGCTGACTCTTTTTGTTGATCCGGAAGTCCTCGAAGGCGTCGTTATAGACGAATCTCTTGATTCATAACCGGCATGGTTACGTCGGTGAGTCCCAGATTTTCAGATATTTTTTGGGACAGAGAGGTTCTCGGTCCGTCTTCTCCGTGAGTGAGGAATACTTTTTTTACGTTTTTTATGTGTTTTAGCCATTGCAGTAGTTGCTTCTGGTCTGCATGAGAGCTCATGGCTTGAGTATTACCTACGGTACAATTTACCGGTACGGGAACACGGTCTATCGTTACGAGTTTTTCTCCTTCCATAAGTGCACGGCCGAGTGTTTCTTCGCCCTGGTAGCCCACGATAAATAATCGAGTGGATGCGATTGGAAGGTAGTGTGCGGCATGTCCTAAGACTCTACCTCCTGTCATCATGCCGCTGCCGGCTATGATGACCTTCGGACCCGGAGTTGCATGGAGTCTTTTACTGTCTTTTCCTTTGGAAATAATTTCAAGCCCAGGGAATGTAAATGGATTGTTTGAAATAAATTCACTTTGGATGTGATCATTAAATATTGTTGGATATTTGTCATAAATATATGTTGCTTTTTCAGCCATAGGATTATCGAGAAATATTGGTGTTTGCGCTTGTATTTTCCCATCTTTTTTTAGATGCATGATCATATGGAGAAGTTCCTGTGTTCTGTCGAGGGCAAATGCGGGGATAAGAAGTGTCCCGCCGGAAGACTCTATGGCTTGTATCTCGGAAAGAAGTGCATCGGAGGAGATTTCTCCTGGGTGTAGACGGTCGCCGTACGTAGACTCCATGACGACCGCGTCGGCATCATCTACCAGTTCTGTTTCCTTGAGTAAATCTTCAGGTGAGTTGCCTAGATCTCCGCTAAATACTATCTTTTTTATCTCAGAATCGGCAGAGCTGTCTACTATTTCAAGCAGTGCAGAGCCCAAGATGTGTCCGGCATCTTTCATCGTGATCATGAAATTGCCGATAGTAACGGGCGTATGATACTGGGTAGTTTTAAATCGGGCAAATGTTTGTTCTGCCAGATTTGTATCAAATAAGATATGGCTTTTCTCCTGATATTTTGCCAGTTTTGCACTATCAATGAGTGATACTTCTGTCAGTTCCAGGGTGGACGGCGTCATCCAGATGTTTCCGGTAAATCCTTTTGGTAAAAGTATCGGGAGCCTTCCGCAGTGGTCGAGGTGAGCGTGCGTGAGGATAGCACCGGAGAGCTTGGTACAGTCAAAGTCATAGGGATCATAGTTTAGTGCGTCGATTTTTTGAGTTCCTAAAAACATTCCGAGATCTATGAGGATCGATTGACCGGATCCTGAAGTCAGAACATACGAAGATCCAGTCACGGTTCCTGCCGCACCGAGAAATTTTATTTTCATATATTTAGTGTACCTCATAGGCGCTTATACTGTCGCTTTTTCTTGTGTATAATCCGGATATGGACAGTATGTATCCCACGAGAGATGAATTAGCGCCGGGGATGAGTGTCGTGATCATAGAAAAGCACAATCAGCAGTCGGGTATAGAATCGACTGGCATCGTCGAGAGGATTTTATCTCCCGGTTTTTCCCATCCGCATGGCATCAAGGTTATTCTAAGAGATGGCAGAGTCGGACGCGTGAAGCGGATTGGATAAGAATAGTAGAGTTTATTCGACGTATTTTTTAATGGAGGCATAAAATTTGTTGCTTTTGACTTGACTAAAGTCAATAAAACATGATATTATGTTGCCATTGATATGACTAAAGTCAATAAGTTAGAAATTGGTAGATATATTTTGCAGAAAGAAGGCTATAAAGCCTTTACTCCATTTGTTTTCCCGCCCAAAAGTGGTTTTGTTATTAGCCCACAGCTACATAAAAAACATGAGGAAGCCATTCGTTTGGTCGGTAAGCTAGACGGTATTACAAGGTTATTGCCCGATAAGAATTTTTTCCTGCTCATGTTTATTAAAAAAGATGCCGCATATTCAAGCCAAATTGAAGGAACGAAAGCTACATTACAAGATGCGGTTGCTGAACCTGTGACTGAAGAAAAATCCCGATTGCATTCGGATGTTGATGACATCATGCACTGCGTTTCAGCAATAAACTACGGTATTGAACGGGTAAAAACATTACCTATTTCATTTCGTTTGATTCGGGAAATTCATGAAAAATTAATGACAGGAGCTCGTTCGACTCAGCATGCGTATCCCGGTGAATTTCGTCATTCCCAAAATTGGATAGGCGGTAAAACACCTGTGGATGCATCATTTGTGCCGCCAGCCCCCGAAGATATGGAAAACTCATTAGCGGATCTGGAAAAATTTATCCATACAGACGATCAATACCCTTCTCTTGTAAAGGTTGGTTTGATCCATGCGCAATTTGAAACGATCCATCCTTTTGTCGATGGTAATGGTCGGACAGGAAGAATGCTTATTGCATTATATATGTATCATGCTGGTTTACTGGAGCTTCCTGTATTATATCTATCGAGTTATTTTAAAAAATATCAAAAAGTGTATTATCAAAAACTCGATGGGTATCATGACGAAGATGCGCAAGTAGATGCATGGCTGGAGTTTTTCATTGAGGGAGTCGCTGAAATTGCAAAGGCTTCAATCGACACATGTACAAAAATAACTGAGTTAAGGGATCGGGATTTTGCAGCAATGGAAAAACTTGGTAAAAAATCAGCTGCGTCAACTTTGGAGATAGTTCAGAAGTTATTTAGTCAGCCTATCGTTGGAATTGCTGAAATTATGGAATGGACAGGATTTTCGAAACAAGGTGCGTATAACGTGATAGGTCGTTTGCAGAATCTTAAAATTTTAGAGCCTTTAGGTGACATGAGTTATGGACAAAAATACGTATATGCAGATTATTATGAGATATTTGATGATGTTTTTAGGTTACGGCGCGCACAAGACAAGAGATGAGTAGTTGAAAGCTAAAGACCCAGATTCCTTCGCATTTTCCATTGCTGTACAATGAGTATATGGATGAAATTATTTCATGCCCCGCGTGTCACATTTCGGTAAGGCCGACGGATTATTTTTGCTTCAACTGTGGGAAAAATCTGCATGAAGCCCCGCCCGGGACGGCTCCAGA
This sequence comes from Patescibacteria group bacterium, assembly GCA_038064255.1. Lineage (GTDB taxonomy): Bacteria > Patescibacteriota > Microgenomatia > UBA10105 > UBA927 > JACREM01. The sequence goes on from JBBTTM010000013.1 coordinate 37,899, forward strand.
GGATCAGATAAAGCTGTACCTCGGAAGTGTCTTTCTCGCACCCATGGGGATCGTCTGGGGTCTAAAGTATCTGCGTCAGGAGGATCAGAAATCCAAAATTGTCGG
>JBBTTM010000014.1:0-11444 GCA_038064255.1 Patescibacteria group bacterium
AAAACAAAAAGATATCAAATCTCAGACCGTGAACCTGCTTGTGCGCGTTTTTTCACCTATCGGACGAGTTATCATCTTGTGTTTCAGTATGCTCTTTTCTACACTACGTATAGGTGCCACTCTCATAGCGCATGTTTTTTTTGTTGCACAAAAACATGGACATGTAGCACATAAAAAAACAGCAAAAACCATGCGAAACTTTGTACAAATTCTGCGAAAGGTTTTCCTTACTCTTGGTCACACCGCCCAGGCACTTCTTTCGTCTCAGATGAAACTCTTTGCTGCCATACGGCATCCTAAAAAAAATGAGCATCCCCTGTTTCAAAACATTCACATTTCGTCTCTGAAGCTCAATCTGCCACACATACATTTTCCGTCATTTTCTTTTACACTTTGGCCGTCTCCATTGAAAAACATTGTTACGACAGTTCAAACGCATTATGCATCACCCGAATTCAGACAAACACAATCTTTTATTTCGGGAATTATTCTTACAATATTATTTATCTTTCTCCCCTACAACGCATATCAATGGGTTATGTCTCTCCCAAACCCTGAGCTTCTCTCACGTCGCGACCTAGAAGTCACCACAAAAATCTTTGACAGAAATGGGAGCCTCTTATATGAAATTTACGCAGATCAGAACCGTACACCGATTCGTCTTAGTGATATTCCGGATAGCATGAAACAGGCGACCATCGCGATAGAAGATAAAGAATTTTATCAACATCAGGGTTTTTCTATAAAGGGTATGATTCGCGCCGGGAGGGAAATGTTCACCAACAAGCGTGTCGTGCAGGGCGGGTCGACCATCACCCAACAGCTCATTAAATCTGCACTTCTCTCCCCGGACGTCAGTGTTATCCGAAAAATTAAAGAAATAGTCCTTGCTTTCTGGGCAGAGCGTCTCTACACAAAAAATCAGATCCTTGAAATGTACTTAAATCAGGTTCCTTATGGGGGTACGGCCTGGGGAGTGGAAGCAGCAAGCCGGACGTATTTTGGTAAACCTATGAAAGATCTCACTCTGGCCGAGACGTCGCTACTGGCAGGCCTTCCCGCAGCGCCAAGCGATTATTCACCCTACGGAAGCCACCCGGAAAAAGCATTTGACAGACAGGCTGAAGTCCTCCGGAGAATGGCTGAAGACAGATATATCACGAAAGCCCAGGTGAAAGAGGCATTAGCACAAGAACTCCATTTTGTCCCGCCCAGAATCTCTATCCGCGCCCCGCACTTCGTCATGTACGTGAAAGAACTTCTGGAAAAACGGTATGGACCACGGCTTGTCGAAAAAGGAGGCTTACGTATCATTACCTCTCTTGATATTGGAATGCAGGAAAAGGTGCAGGAAATTGTGCGAAAACAGATAGAAGGGTTAAAGTATCTTCGTGTCGGAAACGGCGGCGCAGTTGTGTCAAATCCAAAAACAGGAGAGATACTCGCTATGGTTGGTTCCAAAGACTACTTTAATACACCGGATCAGGGAAATGTAAATGTCACGACAAGTCAGAGGCAACCCGGTTCCGCAATAAAAGTCGTCAACTATGCTGCTGCGCTTGAAAACGGATTCACTGCATCCACGGTTATAGACGATAGTCCGATCACCTATCAGATCGCAGGTTCAATTCCGTATTCACCGGTTAATTACGACAGTAAATTCCATGGGGCGACGCCTTTTCGCTATGCACTTGGAAATTCGTACAATATACCCGCGGTTAAAATACTTGCTAAGATCGGACTCAAAACCATGATAGAGAAAGGTCGGCTCATGGGTATCGAATCCTGGGAAGACGAAAGTCGATATGGTCTTTCGCTTACTCTGGGTGGAGGAGAAGTGACAATGATTGAAATGGCGAAAGTCTTTGGCACACTTGCAAATCAAGGCCGTAGACACGATATCCTCCCTATTCTTGAAGTGACAGATTACACAGGAAAAGTGATCGAACGAAATGTCCCGGGCAACGGCGTCAAGGCGCTTACACCTGAAACTGCCTGGATTATGGGAAATATTCTCGCAGATAACAACGCCCGCACAGCGGCATTTGGCCCAAGTTCATCTTTGGTCATTCCGGGAAAAACAGTCTCTGTGAAAACCGGAACGAGTAACGACAAACGGGATAATTGGACCGTCGGGTACACTCCGTCGATAGTCACCACGGTCTGGGTCGGAAACAATGACAACTCGCCCATGGATCCGTATCTTACCTCAGGTATTACCGGTGCCGCCCCCATATGGCACGATATCATGGTTGAATTACTCAAAGATAAACAGGATGAAGTACCTCTTCGTCCGGATACAATCATCTCGCTCCCTTGTTACTTTGACAGACCGGAGTATTACGTCCGCGGTACTGAGCCAGCCGGTGGCAGATGTGCCCCACTTCCGACGCCCACCCCATCCCCGTCGCCGACACCTTGAAATAAGTTGTTTCGTTACTTTGTTAATGCGTTACTTCGTTATGCGTGAACACAAAAAAGCCCTCGATTACTGAGGGCTCTCTTGTTTTCCTACCGCATAACAAAATAACGGTTAACGTCGTAACGATTTTTATCGTTACTCACTCGCTCACTACCACGCTTCCAAAATCAGACGGATTCATATGATTATGATATTTCCATGTGCCGACTTTCTCAAATGTAAACGTATATGATTTTCCGTTTGACACACTGACAAGTTCATCAAATTCCGGCAAAATTGTGTGTGATGGATGTGGCGCAGACGCGACCCACATGCCTCGCGAACTATTATTCCTAAATGTAACTGTCGTACCTTTTTTTACAGAAATATTCTTAGGAATAAATCCAAAATCTTTATATGCTACATCAGGTATGGCTACTGACACTGGTTCTTCTGCTCCTCCTTTTGTCACCCCTTCAGTTCCGGTAGATCCAAAAACGCTTTCCTCAGTACCGGCAGATGATGACGGCTTAGGAGTTGTTTTTTCTTCGCCTGTCTTTGCGCCTTGATTTACTCCACCATACAGTCCATTACTATAGACATACCATCCTAAAAATCCGCCAATAAGTAAAACTACTGCTCCAAACATAACTTTATTTCCCATATAATTTCACCACCTCTCTTAGAAACACTTAATGAGTCCCGATTTTCGGGAATAATTTAGTGTTTCTTAGACCCGCCAATTGCCGCTCTTCGAGCCGTGTACCAGCCTCGCCGGCTAGGCGGGTGAATAGTACTGGAAAGGCCGAGAAGTAAGGCATGGTGGGCAATATCCAATCTCTTCCTAGTATACAACAAAAACACCCCCGATTTCGCGGGGGTGTTTGTCTTTATTCGTTTAAAATAAATTATCTCTGCGGTCGCTCTTCTCGAGGTCGCGCTTCATTGACTACAAGTGCACGGCCTTCTATATCTTTACCGTTAAACATTTCTATTGCTTTTTTGCTTTCTTCATCTGAAGACATCTCAACAAATCCAAATCCTCTGGATCTGCCTGAAAATTTATCAGCAACTACCTTTGCGGATACTACTGTACCTGCTCCAGCAAATAGTTGTGAAAGCGTATCACTTGTCGTTGTGTATGGAAGATTTCCTACAAACAAGTTTGCCATATGAGACTCCTTTCTCCTTCGAAAACATGAAAAGGGACACCATTACTAGCATTCCACTTTCTTCCAAAGTAGCTCGAGTATACCATATGCCTACCATTCCATCAAGGAATATGAGTGTCTTTTGACCGTACGATTACGATACACTAGAGGAACCGGAGAACTTTGGCTTTATCTTTTAGCTCCGTAAACCAACTCTGAAATTTCTCTCCCACTTTCTGATCAAAAATCGCCTGCTTTGCTTCGGACTTGAGTCCGGCTTCATCCGTTGCAACGAGCACTGCCCTGTTGGTCGCAATAAAGTTATTTACATCATTCTCCGTAATCTCAATATTCTTTCCGAGTGTTTTTTGAACTAACAGTTGTAATTTTATCTGTCTGTCGAATTCTTCTTTTGTTACTCCCTGGATCCGGAGAAAGTCTTCAACATTCACTTTTGAGCCGAACGATTTTAAAATTTCCTGTTCTTTTTCGTCTATGTCTTTCTGATTCACGCTTGCGCCCGCTTTCTCTGCTTCTCCGGCAATAAGTTTTTCGCTTATCATACTCTCAAGGGTCTGTGTTCCAAATCTGGAAGCCATAACAGTATTCAGATCCCATCTGAAAACAGGTGAGTTATTTACCAGTGCCACGACAAACATGCCTTTATTTTTTACTGCATACACCCCGAGAATGAGAAGAACAAGGGATACGAGCCAGATCGCAGTCATTTTTTTCGATGATTCTCCCTGAGTACTAGACTGATCAGAAGATGCAACGCTCTCTACCATCTCGCCTGATGCGGATGTTGGGAGTGTTTTTGTTTTTTTTGAATTTGATGCTTTTTTTGTACCTTTAGAATTTTTCTTTGCCATACGGCTCCTTTCAAAACGGGGCAGTTTTATATGCTTCAAAACGTGCGCGTAGCATATCACAATTAAACATCTACCCGCAAGCGCAATATTTTTCAGTAACAGTTCAGTCTCCTGATAGGGATTATTTTGTTCGATCCCGCCGTGGCGGGAGAGAACTTCTCGCTGGAGTTTATCCCGAATCTTTTCGAGGGACTCGAACAATAAAGCTTTGTCAGCGAGTCTGAACAGTTACATTTTTCACTGTTAGTATTTCACTTTTCACTCTCTCGCACTCGGACAAAGATCCCGCAGCCGACACTCCCCGCACTTCGGCTTTTGAGCTTTACATATCGCCCGTCCATGTTCAATCACCTCATAAGTAAACTGGAACCAATGATCCCGGGGAACAATCTTCATAAGTTCCCGCTCTATCTTCACCGGGTCTGCATCCCGTATATAATCAAGTATTTCCCCACTCTTCCCATGAGCCATCATCTTCGCTTTTCCTCCAATAGTATTGATATCGACAAGTCGAAGTCTCTGAGAAATCCTCACGACATGTGTATCCACTGCTATCCCCTCCACTACACCGTATGCATTCCCTAGAACCACATTGGCCGTCTTTCGCGCAACACCAGGAATACAAATCATCTCTTCCATGGTGCGTGGTATCTTGCCCCCAAATTTTTCCAGAATCATCCGTGCTGCGTTTTGAATGTTTTTCGCTTTATTCTTATAAAATCCGGTTGAATGGATATCGCTTTCTAGTACCGTAAGCGATACATGCGCGTACTCTTCTATGGATGAATACTTTTGAAACAATGCTTCTGTCACTTCATTCACTTTTTTATCAGTACACTGAGCCGAAAGCATGACGCTTACCAAAAGCTCCCATGTATTCGAATAGTTCAGAATCATCTTTGCATGAGGATACGTTTCCCTTAGTATATTTAGAATCTTAAGCGACCCAAGAGACTGAGAAAACTTTGCAGTTGCTTTGTCTGCCATAGATTCCTACAATATACCATATGAAACTTCGCACTCAGCAATTTCCGCACATTTCCCGATTATTCCCCGTATGGCTTATATTCCTAGGGGAACATCTCTTTCTCGTTGTCTTTGTCGTATCTCTCATTATAGCTCATGTTTACGCCTCAAACACAATAAAAGATATATGCTGTTCACGCGCGATCTATAGCGTCCTACAAAATCCGTACGATATAGAGGCAAAACTTTCTTTAGCTCGCTGGTACTGGCAAAACGGACAAAAATTGAATGCGATAAGAGAAACCGACATTGTCAGAGACATGCTTGGCAGCACTTCAATGCCAAAGACAAATTCAGATAGCCTGGTACTAGGCACCATGACATCAAAACTTGAAGAAACACTTCTTGCATTTCACCCGGCACCACCGATCGCAAATACAGAAGAATCTTTCTGGAAAAAAATTGTGGAAGAACGGCCGGACTATCGGGACGGATATATCATACTTGCCCTCCTATCGTATAAAAGAAAATCATTCTCTGAGGCGATGGCATACAAAAGCAAAGCACTTGCTCTCGACCCAAACTACCCCCTCCCCAAAGAACTCTTAGCACTTCAATAATTCCTCTCAATTATCACCAATAGACCTGTCATCCCCGCGAAAGCGGGGATCCAGAACTGGATTCCCGATCAGGCTCGCCTCGTTGGCTAGGTGGGCGAAGCGGGTCGGGAATGACATATCAATTCATAGATATTGGAATTATGTATTGGATATTGGAAATTGATTCTTTACTTTGCGTCCGTGGTTTCTTCCTTTTTCACTTCTGCGCCGGCAGCCTGGGTGCCATCGGTCGCTTCTGCCTCAGCGCCTTCTGTGGTTGCGGCTGCAGCAGCTTTTGCCGCTTCTTCGGCTTGAGCTTCTGCTTCTGCTTCTCGCGTGACGAGAGCGCCAACCTTCACAACGCCTTGCTCTATATCAGAGAGTATGGTCACTTCAGACGGCACTTTCAGATCTGACACGCGGATTTCCTGATCTACAGCCGTAAGCGTAGAAATATCTACCTCTATTTTTTCTGGAAGATCGGCCGGAAGTGCTTCTACCTCAATTTCGTCGAGAAGTGTCAGGAGTACTCCAAGTTTTTCGGCAGCCGCAGGGGACTCCCCCACCTGAACCACCGGAACCTTAGCTTTCACTTTTTCCTTCAGATTCACCTGATACAATTCTACGTGTAGAAGCGCGCTTGATACCGGATCAATCTGCACAGTATGGACAAGTACCGGTCTTACCTCTTTGTCTACATGAAGCTCAATGAGTCCGGTCTCTCCGGCTTTGTCATATACATCAGAAAACAATTCTTCTGATAAAACGAGAGACAGGCTTTTAATATGTTTTCCATAGAGAGATGCAGGAAGTTTTCCCTCTTTTCGAAGATTTTTTACTTTGCGTCCAACCAAAGTTCTGACTTCAGCTGTAAGGGTATATTTTTTCATTGTATTCTATTTAGAAAAAGAGACTGCGACAATACTATCTTGGGTCAGAACCGTATTATACACAAGCTGATTATTCTTTGCAAGAAAAACACTCTTGCCAGAAAGCGACGGAATGCGGACGCTATTGCCCTGTTTGGCATTCCAGTAGAGAGGATATGTTAGGCGAATCTCGCTCTCCATGTCATCAACTCCTGGTTGCTTTGAAAGCATAAATCCATAAAAAGACGAATCCGGGCGGATGACACGTTCCCGTCCATACGATACAGACAATCGTTTTATTTCTTGAGCAGGAATAGTTAGAAATACTCCATATCTTCGGGTCGTAGCAGTATCTCCAAGTTCATAATACGGACCTATTGGTTTTGAGGTATCTTTTTTACTTCGCTCGGCAAGCGGTATTCCGTCTAGGGTAAAAACGGGTTCGGTGACATCTATTGGTAACAGAATTTGTAGGTACAAAGCGTACCCCCCTGCTCCCACACCCCGGGTCGGTGAATTCGATACTGTATTTTTTAGCGTATATGTCAACACCTCTGATATTTTCCCTTCATCACTTATTGCTATATCATGCACCAATTCACGTTTTGTCGCATAGTTTACTTTATTCACTCCGACATTTGCTTCTACCACCATGACACCGTCAGAAATACACTGATCCCTTTCTGATATCGCAAGAAATGCGCACGCCTCTCCCCGAGGCGCACTTCCAGACCACCCCATCTGATCCACAAAACGTGTCAGAAGCGGATCCGAAAAGTATACCATTATACTTTTTGTATCAAGTGATTTTCCAAGCGTAGAGAGGATAGTCGTCGCAGGCATTGACCTTGAATGAAGTAATTTATCGATCAGACTTCGCGCGAGACTTCCTAGGAAATCTTTTTTTTGCGTAGATCCGGGAAAAAACGATTCTTCCGTGTAGTACAGAGATTTTACAAAAAAATTATCTTTGGTTATTCTGTCATTTCCATCCGGTAAATCTACAGGCCCTACAAGTCCCAGCAGATCCTGAACAAAAGGAAAACTTATTCCGATGACACCGTTGACGGCAATCCCCATCTCTTTTTCATAAAACCATGCAGCCTTCTCAGCACTCATACGAAAATCCGGATCCCAGTTACTGTCGCGAAGGTACCAGTGTTCCTGTCCCAGAAGAAGCGATATTGGTGGAGGAGGATCTACGTGGCCTTTTAGCTGTCCATCAGCCGTATACACATCTTCGACAGAAAAATCCGCGAGTCTCCCGTCGGCAAAGGTTGCCAGAGCAAGACTGCCGATAAACCCTCCGGTGGGACGAAGTTCCATGCTGTTTTGAAATAAAAAAAGATATACCTTTTTTTCACGGAATCCTCCTATCTGCGGGTATAAGGACAAAAGAGATGACGCCTCTGTTATGCGGGACCTGAGTCTTGAAATACGGATGGTCAAACTCTCCCCTATCCGCTGCATCGCCGGTAGATAGAATATGCCACAATGACAAGAATAGAGTCTCACCAGATCCGCTTCTACCCGGCCTAAAGTTCCATATAAAGAAACAAGTTCATTTTTTAGTTTCATCATTGTTGCAAGCGGCGCTTTTTCCTCTGTGCTGTTCTCACTTCCAAGTAAAGATGTTACTGCGGCAAAAAATTCTTTGCCGAGATCTGAGGACGTATACGCTTCTTCCAGTCCGTCATGTACGCTTCGAAGTAAACTTACCATTCTCTCGGGAAACGTAATGTATGATTCAAGACCAAGTACATATACCGGAGCGAGAGCCACAGTGAGCGCGCTGTCAGACGCGCGGATACTCCAGGAAGAAAATTTAGACACTTCACGTGCCCGTACTATGTCTCCCTGTTTTAATAACATACCGGACGCAAAAACTCCGAAGATCGACCCGGAAAAAACGATGATAAACCAAAAAATCGGCAGCATAAAAAGTGACAGAAAAAAGGTGACACTGCGTACCCGGGGATGAGAGAAAAAATTTCTCGAAGGATGTTTTATCCCGTGATATACCGGATGCACTTTTACCGGAGCAAAAATTTCCATCATGGTTTTTTTGATTCTTGCTACATCATCTGATAATTGCGTATGTAAAACGGATACGTGTTTTGTATCCCTAGATGCCGGATGGATATTTTTTCTTGGGGGGATCATCCAGAAGACAGGCAATGATCCGGTGAAAAAAAACGAAAATATTTTCTTCACACTTCCACTGTCAATAGCACGGGAAGGCAAAACCACAACGTGCACATGAGAAATATGGGAAAATGATGCAACTTCATCGTTTGACCCTTCTACTAAAAGTAACAGAATTTTTAGCTTCGAATAACTGATACGTGCAAGAGAAGATTTCACAAAATTATACTCTCCATGAATGACAAGATATGTATCGTTTTCAAGATGTCGCGACTCTGTAAATACTCTACATCCGTGTGTGACAAGAAATTCCCGTATACCGTTTACCGCAGAAAGATCATCGCTTAGAAGCAGGGCGTCCTGATAGCCCAAAGAAGATTGGTCTGAAACATTCGAGTGATTGGGCATAAAATGAGCTGTAATGAACTGCCCGTATTATTGCAAAAACCTATACCGAACACAATCGATGACACTACTAACTACTGGTACAGATTAGAGGTATTCTCACATGGGCGCATCCAATGCTTTATTCACCAATGCATCAGCTCTCATATTTTCTTCCCGTGGTATATGGGTGTAGGAAATTACGCCGTCAAGTTCTTGCTCTAAAGATTTTATTGCAAAAAATATCTCTCGAAGCCGTGCGTCTTTTATTTTAAACACACCATTGAGCTGCTGCACTACGAGAAGTGAATCCAAGAAGAATTGGATAATTGTCTCGCGATGCGAGATCCCGCTTCGCAGGAGATTATTATGCATGTACGCGAGTGCTTCGCGTACTGCGGTGTACTCCGCAACATTATTCGTCGCCTCCCCTATTCTCTTTCCAAATTCGATCACTTTTGTTTCTGATTTCTTACTACTTTCATCTATCATCTGAATGACTATACCAATTGCCGCCTGCCCAGGGTTTCCCCTACTCCCCCCGTCTGTGTGAACAATAAGTTTCATAAAAATGAGTATACACGAGTATCTTGTCATGTGTCATCCCGAGCGAAGTCGAGGGATCTTCCAAAGTGATTGCCCACGTTCGCGTTTAAAGGTCAGACCTTCAGAACGGCAATGATACGAAAAGGTCTGACCTTTAAAGAAATTTCAAGTATACTATACATATGAAATCCTCTTCACCCAAGAAACTTGTCTTGACTAATACGTTCCATCAGATTGTGGGAAAAATTGTCGGGTCGCTTACCGCAGGACTTGTAAGCGTACTCATCGGTCGACTCTTTGGTCCATCCGGATACGGTGATTTTACTAAAATCGCAACATTCGTTTCTTTCTTTTTTCTTTTCGCTGACTTTGGGCTAAATGCAGTCTATCTCCAAAAAAGAAATACTAAGATAACCTGGCAAGTACTTCTTGCAACACGAATTCTCCTTATTTCTATCTGCATGACTAGCGCACTTTTTATTCTCTTTCTTCTCCCCTCTTCTGAAAACTCAGGATATACACTTTTTGTCAAACTTGGTATTATCCTTTTCCTCCCGAGCATCATTTCTCAGTCTCTTGTTACAACGGCGAATGCCGTTTTCCAGGAAACGCTTTCCTATATATATGCTACAGTTGCAAATATCGCAGGATCTCTTGCGACACTCGCAGTTCTTGTGCTCGTATACTTTCATATATTTCCGGTATCCGTATATATGGGGATCACTGGAGTTCTTGTTGGAAGCATAGTGACTGCACTTGTTTCAATTTTCTATATCTCCCGACGCAGATATTCTCTGAAGCCTGAGTTCAATTGGAATGTGATCGGAGTCTTAACACGGGGGTCGGTCCCATTGGCCCTGACACTTCTTGTCAATCTTGTGTATTTTCGAATCGACAGCATCATCCTGACCCTCACGCGTTCTACGGAAGAAGTAGGACTCTACGGTTTAGCATATAAAATTTTTGAGCTGCCACTCGTCTTCCCTACATTTTTTATGAATGCAGTCTATCCATTTCTTCTCACAACCATAAAAGGGGAAAAAAAGGAAAATAAATATTTTATGCGTCTTATCATTCGAGCGAGTGGAGTGTTGCTTTTTATCGCCATCCCATCAAGCATTGCTCTTTGGATCTTGGCTCCGCTTATTGTCTTTGTGCGATCGGATTTCTCGGGAAGCATCATGACGCTTCGTATTTTATCACTCTCTCTCCCGTTCTTTTTTCTTTCAAGCTCGACGATGTGGGGACTTATTAGCCTAAGACTCAACAAAGAACTTCTTTTTACCTATACCACAGGACTCTTTATAAATCTTGTTTTAAATCTTGCGCTTATCCCATCCTATGGCATTATCGCCGCCGCTATTTCTACCGGAGTCACAGAGGGAGTAGTGCTCGCGTTAAGCATCTTTTTTCTCTGGAAAAACAGCCGACGAAGTGAAAAATTAATACCCCAAAATGAGCGTAAACAAAATCTGTCCCTGTTGAAGTGTCAGCCAATAATGATCCACGAA
>JBBTTM010000015.1:0-3048 GCA_038064255.1 Patescibacteria group bacterium
ATCTGCCTTCTTTACAGCAACAGTATTGCCTGAAGTTATTTCAACTCCCTGTTTTGATAAATGAGCAAGTTTTTCTAGTGAAGGGTTTGAAATTATTAATTGCGAACTGCAAATTTTTCCACTATTTATAAAGCCTTCTGCCAGAGCTTGTCCAATGTGTCCTCCGCCAATGATTGCTAATTTCTTATCGAATTTGTCCATTGCCATATACCTCCCATTTATATGTTGTTAATTCTCTTAGTCCCACTGGTCCACGAGCATGAAGTTTGCCCGTAGAAATACCCATTTCTGACCCAAAGCCAAATACGTATCCATCATGAAGCCGAGTAGAACAGTTAATAAATAATGCTGCAGCATCAACTGAATTTGCAAAGTACTCAATTGTTCTTTTATCAGATGCAACGATGCCCTCAGAATGTTTTTTACTATGCTGATTTATAAATTTTATTGCTTCTTCAGTATTTTTTACAACTTTGATGTTCACTGCCAACTTCAGAAACTCTTTATCCCAATCTTCACTGGTCACAACCTCTACATTCACCTTATTCAGAGCAATGTTAATAATTGGTATAAAGTCAGCAGCAATATCTTGATGCACTACAATTGTATCGACTGAGTTACAAGCAGCCGGTTTACTTGTTTTGGCGTTAATAATTATTTTCTGAGCAACGGAGAGGTCTGCACTTTTATCGACATAAATCCTCGCTCCGCCAGCAGCATGAGCTAGGACAGGAATTGTCGATTTTCTGAGCACGTTTCTTACTAGATCGTAACCTCCTCTGGCAATAACGAGGTCAATGTACTTATTTTGTTTTAGTAAATCATTCGTGATTTTTCGATTACTGCTAGAAATAAAGTTAATTGTTTCTTTTGCAAACCCAGCTTTTTTTAGGGCGATTAATATACACTGATACAGTGCTTTGTTTGTTTGAATCGCTTCTGTGCCACCCTTGAGAATTACCGCGTTGCCAGATTTAACACAGAGAGCCGCAACATCAATAGTTACTTCAGGTCTTGCTTCATAGATAATTGCAATAACGCCTAAAGGTACTCTAATTTTTTTAATGACCAATCCCTGACCAATTGAATTTTTTTCAATTACTTCTCTTAGATTACTTTGTAATTTCTCGATATCTGAGAGCTTCAGAATTAAATGCATTATAGCTTTTTCATCCAGAACCAATCGTTCAATAATGGAAGAGGATAAACCATTTTTTTTATAATTGCTGATATCTTTCTTGTTTGCTTTAATAATCTCATCTTTTCGTCCTAATACTATGTTTGAAAGATGCCCTAAGAATAAATTTCGTCGCCCCTCAGTAGTATTGGAAAGCTGAGTGGACGCACGTTGTATTGATTTTAAGTTTAGTATGTTTTTCATATAATACTTTGCAAGATACTGTTTTTAGATTTACCATCTACAATATTTGCTTGGATATTGTTTCTGCTGAGTATCTCGAGAGCTTTCAGTTTCGCTTCTCCGCCTCCAACTCCATACTCAGAACCTGCCATCGTAGAAAGCATCATTAATTGATCTGCATGAAGCAGAATTGAAATTTCGGCTGCCAAAAAATCATTCCCACCAAAGCTGTTAAGATCAATAACATCATTCTCATTAATGACAGGTACCACTCCCAATTCTATGTATGCCTGAAGTAGTCTACGAATAGATAACTTTTTACTCTTTATATTCAAAAGATCTTTCGTTAATAGCACCTGAGCTATCTGTAAATGTTTTTTTGAAAATATTTGTTGAAAAATGGAGATGACATAGGCCTGGCCGATTCCAGCTGCAATCATCTTTGATTCACTATCTCCTGAGCAAAAGTTTATATGACTAGCTCCACAGGCTACGGCTCCAGAAACCACTAAAACAACTCCTATCCTTTGTTCTCTCAGAGTGACAACTTGGTCGGCAATATGCGCGACACGAAATTCATCAAGCTTATTGCGATGAGTGAGTAGTACGCTGCTTCCTATTTTTATTGTCAGTACTTTCATATTTTCTTTTTTTGCCAACAAAAAATCCTCGTCTTCATCCCGAATTTTTCGGGACAAGGACGAGGATAAAACTCGTGGTACCACCTTGTTTTGATTAGAGTATTAAAAAACACACCCCAGGGTGTGTGTCAGAATACTCTAATGCTCATTAGTGCTCCGTTAGTTTACGACACACTTTGGTACTATTTTTACGGCTACCTTCCGTCATACTCATCGTATGCAGCGCTCTCTTGAGTTTATCGAAAGATTGTTTGGCGGGAAACCAAACTTAAACGCTTTTATTTAATTTGTATTATTGTATCAAAATTACTGAATAAGTCAATTTTCCGAATTGTGATTTGAAGACCTGGTGAATCGCATCGTAGAGATCCGGTTAGAACCAAGAAACAGTAGTTTATTCTTCTTTAAATACTACCATATGTGACTTGAGAAACTCGCTGTCAAATGTCTCCAGGAATCCAAGGCGGCCTAGTAGTGCAGGGACTTCGCTGGTATCAAAAAACGCTAGAGGGATGTTTCTTTTGAACGGTCCGAGAGTCGCCGTAATTCGTTTTTTGCAGAAATAGATTGCCTGAGTGCCTCCTACGCCGACCGTAGTGTCCTTCACACAATCTGTTTCAAGTGAAATTCGCAATTTTGTCGCGAAATGCCGCGGAATGATCGTGTAATCCGCACCAGTATCTACTATCATCCAAACATTAATTGAAATATCCACTGTTGGAGAAGTAAGACTTATTTTCGCAACAGGACGATAGATGTGTCCGAAAGAGCTTTTCCCCTCATCTTCAAAAGGAAACCTTACGTCCATAAGATGAGAGATCTAGCTTTGGGAAGATACGCGACTTCTGGAGTAACGCGTGGGTGCGATTTTTCTAATTTCTTGAGAATTTCCGCTGCCTTCTCGCCGGTTTTTGCTGTGTAAACCTTGCCCGCTGCCAAAATGACATGTTTGCCCCTGTAGCTGGAATTTTTAAAAATACTCATCATGGTTATGGCTTTTTTCATAATGTCTCTATCGTACCACCATTTACTCGTTCTTGCAAAAAA
>JBBTTM010000015.1:3148-8409 GCA_038064255.1 Patescibacteria group bacterium
TCTTCAGAATCTTTCTGTATCTTTTCCATTTCTTTTATCGTTTCTTTTATTTTTTCCTGTGTCGCTTCAATCTCACGTTTTACCATCACCTGCGTTATCGTCGGAGGGGTGATAGGAACCGGAACATTGGTTACGGGGGGAGAAGTCGGAAGTACTACGGGAGTATTTTGCACCACGACGCTCTTGGTTGGAGCTAGGGTAGATACCGCTTGCGATCTGGCAATAGTAGGAAGAGGCGTATTTTGCGGTACTGGGGTTGATTTTGGAAGAGTCGTGTTTGAAGTACCCTGATTGGATACAGTGTTTGCTTGTGTTTGTGGTTCTGACCCTGATACAGGTTGACCTGGTTGTTGAGTGAGATTCTGAGCATTTGGAACAACTTGGTTGGATGTATTTGTGAGCAAAAGACTCTGAGAGGTAGTTGTATCCATAGTTCTATTTTGTACCTCGAGTTCCTGTGAGACTTTTTGTAAAGTTTCTATATATCGAGCTGCCTGTACAGATTGTTCTGCACTTGTTTTAGAACTTGAGATAAATGTTCCGGTTGAAACTATCTGATCCTGAAGGTATGTCAGTCCTTCAGAGGATTGATCTCGGGACAGTAACGTTTTAGCGTCTTCCAGACGTCTTTCTGTATATTTCATCTGTAGGGTAGTCGCGGTATCTCTCGAAGGACTTACCAGAAGAACAAGAGACTGTTCCATATACAATTTCATTTTATACAGAGGATCTCCGGGGATACTATTCCACGAAATGATGATCATAAACGTCGGACCTGCGAATACCAGAAGAAGAAACCAGGAAATATAATCACTTATGTTTTTCATTTAACCTCCCTTAAAGAGCTTCAGAATATCTCCGATTGAGACAAGTGCCACAAGCATAAGAAGAACGATCATCCCAATTTGATGAGTAGAGCGTTCAAAGGCGGGTTTAATTTTTTTTCCTAGAATCTTTTCAAATAATACAAATAGAACTCTTCCTCCATCGAGTGCCGGAATAGGAAGAGCATTGAGTACAGCCAGATTTAACGATAAAATACTCATAAATTCAAGCACTGCTTTCCAGCCGTATTTTACTGCTTCTCCGGTAACACGTGCAATTCCGATAGGTCCTGCAATATCGGCATCAGGTGACTTAAAAGTTATCAGGCGAAAAAGCGTTGTACCAAGTGAAGTAATCATGTCACGAACCCGAAGCGAATTTATAGAAATGGACTTTCCCATAGCAAGCGGTAATGGATACCGATGAATTTCAAGGTCAGTGATGGCGATGCCCAAGGGCCCTTGTCCGGAGGGAGGTGATAGCCTGGGAGTGACGTTTATCCGAATATGATCTTCCCCACGAACAATAGAAAGGACGATGGTTGATCCTGCATATTTTTTCACTGTGTCGATGACATCTTTCGGCGTTTTGACGAGGAACGTATTTGATGAAGTTTCTATAGACGATATTGCGTCATTTTCTTTTATACCAGATGATTCCGCCGGACTTCCGGGTAGAATTTTTTCAACACGAACCGTACCGGACGGTTCTGAAATACCAAGAGTTAATAATACAGTAGTGATACTGAGTGCAAGAAGTAAATTCATCGTGACACCTGCTAAGAGGATAGCGATCCGTTCCTTTTTAGATCTGTTGAAAAAATATTCTTTCGAGGAGTATTTTTTAGATTTCCGACCATCTAATTCTTCGGCATCTTCACCAGCAAGTTTTACAAATCCTCCTATTGGAAGCCAATTTAATGAATACAAAGTCTTGCCGAACATTTTACCAAATATACGAGGTGGGAGGCCAAATCCAAATTCTTCAACTTTCACTCCTATGAATCGTGCCACAGCAAAATGCCCAAATTCATGGATGCAAACAAGCAACGTTAAGATAACAATAAAGATAAGGGCAGTAAGTATCATTACGTATTCATTTTCCAAATAAATCGCTGTTTGGGTTCATTCATACCTGCAAGAGCTCTGTTTCCTTGCGAACTCCAAGCATATCAATTTCCGCAATGACCTCATCCGTTAAAAGTTGTACTTGTTTCTCTTCGTGATGCATCTGATCTTCCGTGAGAAATTTGGTATCAGAAAGTTTCTGAAGTTCCTTCATTGCTTCATGACGAATCTGACGTATCATCACTCTTCCTGATTCAAGTTTTGCTTTGGCAAGTTTTAGATATTCAAACCGCCTCTCTTCAGACAATGGCGGGAGACTGATTCGGATATATTCTCCTTCTTTTAGAGGAGATAAACCGACGTTTGCATCCTGAATTCCCTTTTCTATTTCAGAGATAGTTGCAGGATCATATGGAGTTATAGACAAAGTTTTTACATCCATGACATTTATAGTTGCAAGTTCCATGACTTTTAATTTTTGAGTACCACCATAAGCAGAAACAATAATGTTTTCTACGAGTGCGGGAGAGGCTCTACCTGATCGAATGCTTGACAGATCTCTTTTTGAAATCTCAAGCGCTTTTTGCATACGGACACGAGCGTCCTGAAGTACGGTGATCATGTACCTATAGTAGCGTATGAATAAGAAGTGAGCAAGAGAGAAGAAAATATTTTATTCACCGACTGCTATCCTGGAGTATTTAGATACAGTAATATTTTCACCAAGCTTTGCAACATTCAATTTTATGAGAGCTTCTATCGTAAGAGAACTGTCGCGGATATATGGGAATTTTAATAATTCATCGACTGTTTTTGGGTTCATTGCAGCTACTTGCATACAAATCTCATGAGCCAGTTGTTTAAACTCGTCTGTTCGAGCGACAAAATCTGTTTCACATCGAAGAAGTACGAGTACTCCGACCTTACCCGCATGAACATATGATTCTATGATCCCTTCGTGGGTTTCTTTCCCTTCTTTTTTAGAGGCTTTTTCCATCCCCCGCTGCAAGAGAAGTTTTTTTGCTTTTTCTATATTTCCTTCCGAGTCCTCCAGGGCTTTTCTACAATCAGAGACTCCTGCAGACGTTTCTTCGCGAAGTATTTTAAGTAAATCGAGTGATACGTTCATAGTAGCGTTTACTTTGTTACTGAAGTTTTTTTCTTAGTACTTTTAACCGCTTTTTCGGTCACATGTTCGATTTTTTCTTTTACTTCTTTAGACTCTACTACAGCAGGTTCCTTTATATTTTTTTTTGCTTCTAGAGAACTTTTTGCAGTTGCCAGATTTTTCTGATATGCCTCACGTCCTTCCATATATGCATCTGCGAGTGCTTTCACTATATAAGTAATTGATCCGACCGCATCATCGTTTGCAGGAATCGCTATGTCTACGTCTATCGGATTTGTGTTTGTGTCAACAATTCCAAGTATGTAGGAATTTGTTCGCAGAGCTTCGCGAACTGCTGAATATTCCTTTTTTACATCGATGATACATACCGCTTGGGGTGGCTTTGGAAGATGTAACACGCCTTCATACACTATGGTGAGTTTTCGGAGGTGATGGGCTAGTTTTAACTGTTCGTGCTTTGGGTAAATTTTCCAGGCACCTTCTACCTCCTGCTTCGCCATGAGGTTTGTTTTATCTATATTTTTCTTTATTCCGTCCCAATTTGTCAAAAATCCTCCAACCCATCGGGATACGAAGTATGGTGCACCAACTCTGGTAGCTTCCTCTTTTACAATGTCGTGTGCCTGCCTTTTTGTACCAACAAATAATACCGTATTACCTGACAGGGCTGTTTCGTATACATAAGACATGGCTTTTTCAATTCCCTGTTTCGTCTTGGCAAGATCTATGATATGGATACCGTCTTTTTTGGTATAGATAAATTCCTGAGCACGCGGATGCCATCGTTCCGATTTGTGTCCAAAGTGGCATCCTGCTTCGAGTAGTTCTTGTAATGTAATTGTTTTCATATCAAAAAAATCAAAAACCCGCCAGGGCGGGATACCCTATCTTCTTTTTCATCTTCCACTCACGGCCATTTATTCAATGGAAAGAAGACAACTGTGGCCGCTTCCATTAATAACAAATATATTATTTATTGGATAGCGGCACAAAGGGTCGTAATCACACCGCTAAGCGGCGTGAACGAACCCTATGAGTGTGCGTAATGAAAGTATTATAACCGATGCACTTAAAGAGTGCAATTGTCGGAAGCGAAAATATCAAGGAAATATGAGTTTTTCTATTTGATTCTTTAGGATAGGAATATCTTTTTCGATTATTTCCCAAATAAGCAGCGGGTCAATCGCAAAATATTCATGAATCAGAACATTTCTAAAATCGCATAATCTCCTCCATGGGATTTCTTTGTGAATTTCTCTGTAGGTTTTTGATAATTTCGATGCAGCCTCTCCGATAATCTCAAGATTACGAGTAAGCGCTGCCTGATCCCAAGGATTATCTAAGAATTGTTCATACGTATGTCCTGAACCGTATTTTTCTACAGCAATAATCGCATCGCGGATATGGAGAATATACGCATCCTCACGTGGTTTCATAAAAAACCTGTTCATTTGACAATATGCTATCTTTCAAGTATTTACTTATACCGTTGTAACTCACAAGATCAACATTCACCCCAAGTGCATCCTCTATGTCTTGCTTTAGCCCAATAAAATCTAAAAAAGACATGCCTTTCGACGGCTCTACTAAAATATCAATATCACTTTTCCCAGGAACATATCTCCCGTCTGCGACGGAACCAAAAAACGCAGCCTTTGGAATACTATAGCGCTTTAGAATTGGAACTATATGATGTTTATACTGAGTTTTATCTACCATATTGATACTATTGTATCTACATATGAATGAATACGCAATCTCCCTATAAAGGTATTGCCGATACAGTCGAATTCTTTACTGTCGACGAGACTGTACGTGCAGGAGTTTTTTAAGTTCGTCAATTTCTGCCTGCTGCATATTTAATCTATCCATGACATTTACCCCGTCTACATGAAGCATATCCGTTTTCACTGAATTCGCCTTAAGTGAATTTACGATAAACGTTTGTAGATCGCCATGTTCATCTACATCTCCCATATAATAGCTAAGAGAGATAAATGCCTCGATTGCGGGTGCTCCGCACCCTTGATGAGCGCCAGATTCAGGAGCTTGATTAGCACATGATTTCCAACTCTCAAGCGCTCTCCCTACGACATATCCTGACCGTGTGGCTTTCTTTGCAAGTCCCTGTGTATCACTTGATGTGAGGAAATCACCTACTTCTATAGGATCAGAGTCAGGATCGATCTTTACCGGTACCCGTCCTGCAAGAGCTAACATTCTCTTGTCTTTTTTCCCTG
>JBBTTM010000016.1:0-13876 GCA_038064255.1 Patescibacteria group bacterium
TGAAGAGTAAATATTTTTTTACCGCAGATGCACAAAATGTATTGACATATTACCGAATTTCACTTCAGACTAAACCATAAACTCAGGACTATCTATATCAAGAAGATGTTTTTCACCAATTCCGCCAAGCAGACTCGTAAAAGTTTGTATAAATTCTGTGCTTATCTCCTCTATATAATCCTTATTCACATTTTTGAATCCCTCTGAAATAAAATAACCGTTAGTCGTTTCGGGTGTAAGTTTTGTTTTTTCACATTGCCTATAATTTAAAGATGTTGTAGAGACTTCTATTGCATCTTTCCAGATAAGATCACCTTTAAAGGGCAAAATTGATGAAGTTTCACCAATGCCTAGCCACTTTTCATTGCCAGAAGCGATTGAAAGTTCAAAATACTCTTCAATCTTATCTAAATCTTCTCCTCCAAATGGAATAAGATATTTGATACTAAATGAATTATATAAATTCACAGCAGGATTTATATCAGGCAAGCTACCGCCTTTTACCACTCTCTCTGTAAGTGCTACGCGACTTGGTCTTACTTTTTTTGGATTGACTCCAAATCGTCTAAACAAATCAAAATAAGATGTAATATAAGGATTGTTAAATAATTCTTCTTTTGATGCATAAGCTGATCTCAAGGAATTCTCGTTATTTCTAAGTATTGATAAAATTTGCGATGAAACTCTCGCTTCGGGGTTATTGTTAAAATTTTTTATAATTACCACGTTTGCGACTAATTGTGGATAATTTTCATGAATCAAAGGATTAATCTTAAACTTCATACGTTTATTCCTTTCAAATAAAGATTTTCAATATTGAAAGCACAATATCACGTGTTTTGTTGCTTTTATCCATTCTCGGGTTATATTCAGAAATACTCAGTCCTATGATATTTTGATTCATCTTTTTAATTTCCTTAAGTAACATGAAAAAATTGTCTACATGCAGACCACTTGGCTCATGCATAGAAACACCATGACTTTCAAGCGGATCCAAAACATCTAAATCGATATGAACAACTAATTCGGTAATTTTATATTTTGAAAATTTTTCATCAATTACTTTCTTTATTTCATTACTTGACTGCCTATTTGCCTCATCAGATGTATACAACAATAATTCATGATCTTGAATAAACACTTCTTCACCAGAGTCAAGACTCCGTTGTCCTATTAATACAACATTTTCTGATTTTACAGCTGGCTTTTGTCCATTTAGCTCTGTCAACCGTTTGTCACCAAACCCTAGCAAATGCGCGAGGGGCATCCCATAAATTCGTCCGCTTAGAGAAACATCTGGCGTATTTAAATCTCCATGTGCATCAAAATATATTAATCCGTAATTATTGTCTTTTTTCTTAGATATTCCTGAAAGAGCACCCATAAGACTACTATCATTTCCCATTAAAATAATGGGGATATGATTTGAATCAATAATCTTCATTATTCTTTCTTGAGCATCTACGCACATATGTTTTATTTCGGGCAAATATTGTAAAGACGCATATATGCCTTTTGTATGAGATAGATCATGTTTGGGAATTTCTACAATTTGAAGTTCATCTGTAACTACATCTCTAATATTCGTCGACAATATAAATGAAGCGAGCGCTTCTGGTCCTTCGGTCACACCAGTATCATGAGTGCTTCCAAACCAGTCAGGAACCAAGAGCAATTGATATTTTTTCATCTACTAATTTAGTATATACCTAAATACTTTAACTCAAAAGACAACTTCAGAGAGTATAATTAAATATAGGAGACTCAAAAATATCCATGGTCACAAAATTATCACTCCCATTTACAAAAGTAATTCTCAAGCTTTGGGATTATCTCTTGGCTAATAGAGGAGAACTATTTCCTTTCGAAACTCCTGCCTGGCATACGCTCTGGCTCAAAACTTTTTTGCATTATCCAGAAGAACTTTACTTTCTTTCTGCCGATGATAAAGCCATAGCCCCATTCATACGAAACGGAAATACTGTTTCGTTTTCAGGTGGGAAAGAAATCTCTGATTATATGGATATCGTCTGTCCAGACGAGGAAATACACGACGTTTGGCCAAAAATCCTTTCATATCTCAGAGACGATGCTATTCAGACTCTCGCCCTTTCAAACATTGCAGAAAATTCTAAAACATACGAATTTTTCACATCACTCCAATCCTCATCACCAGACAGTGTCACTATGCAAAAAGACGATACGACACCAATCCTTTCCCTTCCTGATTCTTGGGATGAATACCTTACCAGTCTCGATAGAAAATCTCGCCATGAGCTCAGGAGAAAAATGAAACGGTTTGAAGAAATGTACGGAATTGATTCTCTCTCTATTCGTTCTTCAGATGAAGCGTCACAACTTCTGTTTCTTATGAAAAAAGATTCAAACAAAAATGCTTTTCTCACAGACTCGATGGAATCATTTTTCAATTCTTTATCATCCGCATTTCATTCTCAATTTGAAGTCACAACTCTTTTTGTCTCAGATACCCCGGCCGCATCCATCGCAGGATTTAATTCTCAAAATTCATATCTTCTGTACAACTCGGGATTTGACGAAAAACAATTTTCCGGAGCAGGCTTTTACTTGAAAAGTAAAAGTATAGCTTTGGCAATTGAAAAAAATATCAAAACGTATAATTTCTTACAGGGAAATGAACGGTACAAATATGAACTCGGTGGGAAGGATCTTGCAATCTACACTATTACGGTAGATATTTTGAAATATTAGCTGCATGCTCCTCAGATGTTTTTCCATAATGTGCAATTCCCTTTTCATCATGTAAATAAAACCAATACTCACTCGTCTTAGGATAGATCACAGCTTTTATGGCGGATAATCCTGGATTTGCTATCGGGCCAAGAGGAAGGCCTTTATATTTGTAAGTATTATATAAGGACTCAATAGTTTTATCTTCATCAAATAAAGTTTTCTTCCACCAGGTTTTCTCCCGCGCCTGATATCCGAGTGCATACTGAAGTGTCGCATCTGTTTGCAAAGGCCAATCCGCGCGAAGACGGTTTAAAAGTATTCCTGCTATCATTGGTCTATCTTCATCTGATTTTCCCTCTCGCTCTACGATAGATGCAAGTGTTATGATTTCCGGAAATGTTAGCCCAGTTTTTCTTCCGTCTTCACGAAGTGCTTGAGAAATTTTTTTATTAAAATTTGAAATGAAAATATCGGCAATTCCGGCAGCGGACGCCTCTCGAGAAATCATATACGTATCAGGAAACATATATCCTTCTTTTGCATATTTTAAAAATTCCTGTTCCGGTACATCCAACTCTTTAGCAAGTTTTGTTGCCACCTCTTCTTTTCTCCAACCCTCAGGGATCGTCACCCACACGTCATTTACTCCATGGGTTAGCTCGCGTGCAAGTGTTATGGCATCCATAGATCGCAAGAGCCGAAAGTCCCCAGCCTGAATACTCCGCTCTATCCCCATCGCTTTTACTAGAATATAAAACGCAGTCGAACTTCGTATGAGACGATTTTCAGACAAACGTGTCGTGATACTTCTCACTCCCTCGCCTCGTTTTACTGTAAATACCTGCGCTTTCAAATCTGTTGGGTCTACAGACGTCATGCCGTCTTGCCACCAGAACCATCCTCCAAAAATCAAAAGAGTAACTACAGTAAAAAATATTATAATTCGCAGTGCAAACGTTTGTTTCGTTTTCATGTACTATTCTATGGTAAAAATTGGTATATGTTTTATAGACTCTTCAGCTTCTTTTAACCTCCACGTATCAGAACTATAAAGTGTACACAGTATATCATGGCGCGACACCTCTTCTTCTAATCGCTTATGAATGAATATACCTGCGAGTTTATCTGTAGGACACCCCAAAATTCTACAAATAATTGTTATTTGCTGATTTTGAATTTTACCCACACGTCCTCTTTTTTGAGATCTATACTCAAACATGTGTTTACCGGCTTTGAGGGATGTACTTTCTATGTGAGGATTACCGCCTTGCGTTTGTATAATTTCTTCCATTTTTTTCCTTGCTTTACCGCTCATAAGTATTTCCCGCGCCACATCCTCACCACTGGTTCCGGTAAAATTTTTTGATTCAGAATAGCAAAGGTCTAATAATTTTCCTGCAAGTCGAAGTGCTTTCGCCTCAAGTGCGAGGGGCCGATTGGATTTCTGTTCAAGCACCTGTAATACATCACGTGCTTCCAGAACCGGACCTATTCCTCTTCCTGCATTTTGCCGTATTTCATTTACGTCAACCACAACTTTAATCTTAAATTTTTGCGCTAAATAGGTAAATTTTCGGGCGATAATTTCTGCATCATGAAAATGCTGTATTTTCATGGTAGGTCCAACCGGCACATCGAGGATGAGATGCGTCGCGCCTGATGCTATTTTTTTTGCCATGATCGAAACGATAATTTTATCAAACGATTCAAACGCGAGGGGCTCTTCTACGCGTATAAGTACATCGTCTGCAGGAGCAAGCCCCAGATGCCCACCCCATACAATACAGCCACCTGCCTTCATCGCTAAACGCTCGATCTGATGCGGTGTGAATGTGACTGGTGCTAAAACTTCCATAGTATCTGCGGTTCCTGCTGGAGAAGTAATAGCGCGGGATGAATTTTTTGGAATCAAAAATCCGGCAGCTGCAACGATTGGTACGACGATCATCGTCGTCCTCGTTCCTGCCACTCCGCCGGTAGAATGTTTGTCTGCTACTATGCCTTTGAAATGAAGCTTCGGCCCCGTCGCAACCATTGCTTGAGTCAGATGAAATAATTCTATATCACTAAATCCTTCTTTAAATCCTGCAGCTGCAAAATATGTCGTCAATACGGGACCTAAGCGTTCATGCGCTATCCCATCCATGATCGAAAAAATCTCATCATATGAAAGACTTTTACCAACAAGCTTTTTTTTGATCGCCTCTATAGCTTTTTGATTGACATCTGGGGGCATATTTTAATTTTCTTACACTCTCTTGAGACGCGCGCGTACATTTAACCGTTTCCAGTAGGTACCAGGTGGCACACACGTTACCAGTGTGACGTAAGAATCATCGAATTTTTGCTCAAGCACAGACAAATCAGTCGGGTCAACAACGACAAGATCAGAGACTGTATATGCATACGTTATACCGTCATACAATATGGTAAATGTATCGCCAATTTTTATACTTGGCAACTCTGAAAATATAGTTTTATAATTATTCGGATTAAATAATTGGGGAAGACTAGAATGCCCGAATATAACAGTATTCCCAAACTCTCCTGGTAGTGACGTTCCTCCATAATGAATGAGACTTTTACTCAGATCGTCTCCCCCGATTTGAACCTGCGCATTTTTTATACGAAGAGACGGTATGGAAATGGTATATGAATTTACCGGAGCCACAACTTTTTTTTGCGGGCTCGTCGGAAACCACACATTAGGATTTGTATAATCTACTCCCCCACCGGCATCTGCTGCAAATGCTACAGGCGAAAACACCTGAGGGGATTTCGTCTGTGCGCGTACATCTGATACAGGCGAGACTGTTTTACTCAAAAATCCTTCCGAAAAAATGGAAAATGAAATGATTGGCCAAGCCACCCAGAGTACTAAAAGTCCTCCAGCTCCCATAAGCACGAACGACACAAAAAAAGACCGTTTCACTGGCCGAAGCTTTACTGCTTTTACATATCGATATAAAGCCATATCTATTGAGTTTCTAAACGAATTTCAATATTTTTTCTATTTATCGGAAGTCTGTCTATGGATATCCATCGTTTGATATCAAACACAACCCCGGCTATCCCTTTTTTCTTTTCCAGATACTTCTGAACATCTGGAATAGATTTGCCTACTATCGCCTGAAGCATGTCTGATATATTAATAATCGGCTCACTTTTTACTGTATAGACAACATGAGCATTTATTTTTCCGTCTTTTGCTATTTTTACTCCCGAGACAGATGCTTCAGGTTCTTTTGTCGACAATCTGTACCCTTCGGCTATCTCTTTTTGAATTTTTGGGCCCAGAACTGAAGAAAGATCGCTGCGGGAAAACGATACACCACTGACACCAAGAGTCACTTTCCCTTTCAATTGAGTCGCTTCCTGGTCTAATTCCTGTAGAAACGTTTTTGAGTTTACTTGCGTCTTTATTGTATCTTCGATCAATTGCTCCCCTCCAGAAATTTGAGATCCAAGTTCTTTTTTAGAAGACTCTAATAAATCGATTGATACGGATTTTACCAGCGCATCCTGATCCGCACGGGTTACAACTGTGACATCTCTACTTGTTCCTCCAGACAGCTGCTTCTCATTTCTTGCTAGGATATCGCTAAATTCCTTAAACGAAAACTCTGAATTTTCAGAAAGATTGCTTTGAACGCCTATAGCTCGCGCAGTAATAGCACCGGTTGATTTTCCAAATGTACTATTCCCGTTTACAAGATTTACTGTTGCTGATGCCACACTTACATCATCGTCCAAAGTAAAAGAAAGGGAGCCAGACAGCAATATGGAACCTTTTTTAATCATCCTGGAAGATGAAGTATCTTTGTTGTATAGTATCACTGTTCCTTTAGCCTGATCTCCTATCGATTTTGTACCACTGACATCAATTGTTTTTTCTCCTGTCAATATTTTTTCTTGCTTTTTTCCGGGTATCACCACTTTTTCAAGATCAACACTCGTAGTATTCGGATCTATAGTCAATATATCTGTTATTACGATAGGGGCTTCTGTTTCAAGGATAGTTACTGTAGCCGTCGGAATAAACCAGTACACGAGAAAAAATCCAATTGCCAAAATGGCAAATACTCCAATGACCGGAAAAATACTTGATGTCAACCATGAGATATGTATAGATTTTGTCATACGGGAAAGAAAATCATGGACTCGTGACAAAATTCTATCTGCACTCGATGCTGTGCTTGATTCCATTTCAAATTCTTCCTCTTCTTCGGTAGAATCATTATGCACACCTCTTTCGTCGCGATCGGCCATACGTACGACCTTTTGCGTCGAAAACCCTAAAGATTCCGGATCCACCA
The DNA here is from genome assembly GCA_038064255.1 of Patescibacteria group bacterium. GTDB lineage: Bacteria > Patescibacteriota > Microgenomatia > UBA10105 > UBA927 > JACREM01. The sequence continues at coordinate 7,029 of JBBTTM010000016.1, forward strand.
GCATGACATTTGACACGCTCTCTTCCGTATTATTTTCTTTTTGCTCTTCCCCACTTATATTTTCATTCTTTATATGTTGATTATCATACACATGTTCCATTATATCCTCTTCGGCAATTTCTCCTTTTTGCTCGAAAACATGAGACTCTCTCTCTTGCTCCTTGTCTTCAATCTTTTCTGGATTCTTGGATTGTTCTGGTGAAATGCTTGCACTGACACTCACGACCGACTCAAGCTCTTCCTCTTTCATGCTCGTTGCAAGTTCACTCGCCCCGGCATAGGAAACTGATTCTACAAGTACATCTGAAGAAATACACTCTATTTTTGGGAAATGCATAAAATTTGGCTTTGACTGCCACGGATACCGCAAGAGCTCTCGTTTTACTTCCTCAAGATTTTGTGGCTGTGCACCGTAGAGGAGTATGCGTGATGGTAATATTTCTGCATCAGGAAAATTTCCAAGTGTTTCATCTATATGCTCTGCTATGCCTTTCCCATTCGTCTCAATGATCTGTTCCGCAACGCGTGTTGCAATTTTATACAAAGAAATACACAGCTCGCGATCGGCCACACCTATAAATATTACTGAGGGCGGAGTCCCTTCGTCTTTTTTCATTTTGTATATCAGTGCCTGGGGCAAAGAGACAAACCCCACAGGCCGAAGATGTAATTCCTGAGTCAATTTTTTCATCTCCAGACGAATATGTTTATCTATATCTCCTGAAGGGGTAAGATACGAAACATGAAGCCCTAGTACAACTTTTATTATCTCTTCTCCCTCTATGGAAGGAAGGGTGCTTATGGCTCCGTCAGATGCAGACAATCGATCTTCCCAGGTATCATTCGTCACAACGTGAGACGACGAACCAAGCATATGAGGGGTACCATCTTCTTTTATATGCCATGAACCAGCTTGAACAAAATCAGACTGAAGGATAAGGGTAAGAAAAACCTCGTGTTTTTCCTCAGGTTTATGTATAAATTTATCCAGGATGTGTGGCAGATTCATTCTTTGTTACACTCGCGTACATTCGGCGTACACCAACTCCGAGAGACTCCTCTTTTACAATTGTAAAGCGACCCAAGGTGCCTGTAAAGGCGACATGTGGTCCGCCGCAAATTTCACGGCTAAATTCGTTTCCGCTTTCGCCTATAGAATAAACAGTTACCGTCTCTCCGTACCGTTCGCTAAAAAATGCCCTCGCGCCGCTTGCGAGCGCATCTTCTTTTTTCATGGAGGCAAGAGTAACCGGCAGATTCTCTTTGATTTTCTCATTGACCATCGTCTCAATTTTTTGTATTACATCGGGAAGTAATTTTGTGGGATGAGAAAAATCAAATCGCAATCTCTCGGAGGTAATATTACTCCCCTTCTGAGTAATATGGTCTCCCAATACTCTATGGAGCGCTTCATGAAGCAGATGGGTAGCAGTATGAAGCTTTGTGGTTTCTTCGCTATGATCAGCAAGGCCTCCTTTAAACATACCTGCTGCAGCCGTCCGGGACGCATTTTTATGTTTCATAAATTCTTCTTCAAATTGCACCCGTTCTATATTCTGACCACGATCTCGGGCTATTTCCTCTGTCATCTCCCAGGGAAACCCGAAGGATTCATACAGATAAAATGCCCTATGTCCGTCCAGCGTTTCTATTTTCTTTATCTCAGACAATCCTTTTTCAAGTGACTTTCCAAACCTGGTAGCTTCTTCTTCGAGTAATTCTTTTATATGCGAAGATGTATATAAAACTTCCGGATAACTCTCTTCATACGTTTCGCCAAAAATTTGGGCAAATTCTCCGATATACATCCAATCCTGAGATATCCCAAGTTTTTTTCCATACAGAAGTGACCTTCGAATTAATCTCCGTAATATATATCCCTGCGCTTTGTTGGACGGTAGTACACCATCAGCCATCATCATCACTGCACCCCGCAAGTGGTCTACGAGAATTCTCATAGACCGCGTATCGTTTTCATCCGCTCCATATTGTTTGTTTAACTTCTTTTCTATTAAAGTTATCGCAGGCGTAAATAAATCTGAAGTAAATACATCCGGGGAATTATTTGTCACCGTTACGAGTCTCTCAAGCCCTCCGCCAAAATCTATATTCTTTTTAATCAATTGCTCAAAACCCTTTTCAGTACGTTTATACGTCATGAACACATTATTGCAAATTTCCATAAATCGGCCGCAATCACAATTGATATGACAGGGAAAATTTTTATACTGCGACGCTTCGTGTAATTTTCTTTCTTCACCAAAATCGTAAAACATTTCACTATCCGGCCCACCAGGCTCGTCTACAGGCATATTGCCCGTAACTCCTACTCGCGACCACCAATTTTTCTTTTCATCATAAAAAAATATTCTCCCATCTGCCATACCTTCGCGTTCACTAAAATCTATAGCGGAAGCTTCAATACCGACAGTGCGAAATAGAGCCTTCCATAAATCAACAGCTTCTGTATCCGCTGGAATATGTATGTCAGGTTTACCTCGAAAAACGCTGACATATAATTTCTTTGGATCTAAACCAATACCCATGTCTTTATCTGTCAAAAACTGAAATATCCATTCTATTTGTTCCTTTTTAAAATAATCCCCAAGCGACCAATTTCCGAGCATTTCAAAAAACGTCGTATGTCTATTGTCTCCGACTTCCTCCATATCTTGAGCACGAAAACATTTTTGTGAATCTACGAGTCGTGTTCCCAATGGATGCTCCAGTCCCAAAAGATATGGCAACATCGGCTGCATCCCTGATCCAGTAAAAAGCGTCGTTGGGTCGTTTTCCGGAACAAGAGGCGCAGATGGGATAATGACATGCCCCCGGGATGCAAAAAATGAAAGATATTTTTTCCGTACGTCAGAAGACTTCATGAGGGAATTATAGCATGCTACAATACTTTTCATGTGGCTCATACTCTCCCTCGCAGCGGTTCTCATGTTTACCGCACAAAATATCCTCATGCGGGTTCTCGCGGTTAAAAGCGATCACCCTCGGACATTTTCATTTATTTTTAACCTCTGGGGCACACTTTTTGCTCTTCTTATATTTACAATTGAACGTCCGTCCATGATAAGTATTACGCAAATTTCTTGGCTCCAAATACTGTTAATTGGGGGGGCTGCTCTTGGATACGGGCTCTATGAACGAACTCATTTTTTAGCGAGAAAACATCTGGATGCATCGACGACCGCCGTCCTGTTCCGTCTGGGTCCAATCATAGCTTTTATTGGTGCAATTATATTTCTTCATGAGCCACTAACAGTGACAAAATTTATTGGTGCATCCATACTCATTGGAGCATCTTTCATTGTTCTTCATAAAAATCCACATTTACGTGCAAATCGCGCTGTATATTTAGCTATTTTCGGTGCATCTATGTTGGGCTTGGCGGCTCTGTTTGATAAACCCGCATCGGACGGCATTCCCGTAGCACTGTATAGCGCAGCTATGTGGGCATTTTCTTTACCAATTATAGCGTTCCCAAAAATGACGCTCAAACAATTAAAAAAAGAATTTTCCATTGGCGGGTGGAAAGTAGCTCTTACTGCATTTCTCAATGTCTTTGGATTTATTCTCTATCTTAAAGCTCTATCATTAGCAGATGCTTCCCGCGTCATCCCAATCACTTCTTCTACCGGAACACTTACGGTTCTTGCAGGAATTTTTATTCTCAAAGAAAACTCATATATTGGAAGAAAAATATTCGCCGGCATTCTTATGCTCGTCGGCATACTGCTTTTAAAATAAACATGACCTTGTGCTAAAATCAGTACAAATAGACATATGATGACTTCAATGATTTTGGTGTATATCGTTACCAAAGACACAAAAGAGTCAGAAAAAATAGGAAAACATCTCCTTAAACTTCGACTCGTTGCGTGTGTAAATATTGTCTCATCGGTCCAATCCATGAGTCTCTGGCCACAACATAAAGGCACGATAGAAAACACAAATGAATCAATACTTCTCTGCAAGACTCTAGCTGATCGATGGGATGATATCGAGCGGGAGGTGAAAAAAATCCATTCGTATCAAAATCCTGCTATCTTTTCCCTACCAGTGCTGCATGTTTCAGATAGTTATCTTCAGTGGCTCGAAGGAGAAATAAGATAATGAAACCAAAAGCACTCATCCTCCAGGGCTGGTACCAGAAACTCGAGAGCAATTTTTATCCATGGCTCTCTCAGGAACTCACCAAGAAAGGATACGACGTTACTCTCCCCGATCTTCCCACAATCCACACAGACTTGCCGGATATGAATAAACAAATTAAATTCATCGAACGACTCAATGTCTTAGATCAAAACACGATAGTCTTTGGCCACAGCATCACCTGTCTTCTCGGTATGCGACTTGCTGAAAAACACGTATTTCATAAACTTTTCCTTATCGCCGGATGGGATTTTGACGACCTGACAGCAGAACATAGACTCTTCTGGCCAAACAATATAAATCATGATCTCATCAAAAAGCACGTAAAAGAAATCTATTGCATCTCGTCGGACAACGATCCATATATTACTGCATTTACAGCTGAAGAAATGTCAAAACGTCTGGGCGCAAAATTTATACTCATAAAAGACGCCGGCCACTTCACCACCCAGTTTGGCATTTCCAAAATCCCAAAAATTCTTCCATATCTCGTTAAATAACATATGAAAATACAAATATCTGATCTCAAACAATTAATATATTCTTCTCTATTGAAGAAGTATTCCAATGAGGATGCTCAGTCCATGACGAATGTATTACTATTTGGTGAGCTTTCTGGTAAAACGTCTCATGGAATAGTAAGACTTTTTATTGGAGAATCAAGCATTCTGGCTCAGACACCAAGAAAAAAACCAACAATTGTATCCAAGGGCAATCTCTCTTCGATAATTATTGGCAACGGAAATCCGGGCATGCTTGTAGGACCAATGGCCATGAATGAGGTCATACGGATTGCAAAACTGTCAGGAGTCGGCTTTGTCGGGACAAATTGCACAAACACTTCCTCTGGGTGTCTATCATTTTATCTTGAAAAAATAGTGCAAGAAAATCTGATCGGGATAATTATGGCCCAGTCACCACCATCGACACCAGCATATGGAGGCATAGAGCCTCTCTTCGGCACAAATCCAATTTCATTTGGCATACCGTCAACTCCCAGGCCGTATATCTTTGATATGGCAACATCCGCAATCAGTTTTGGTGCAATGCTTGAAGCAAAAACTCTCAATCAAAAATTACCGAAAAATGTGGCAATCGATAAACATGGCAATCCAACAACAGACCCAGATGAAGCGATAAACGGAGCCACATTACCCTTTGATAATTCATATAAAGGAACTGGACTTGCAATGATCGTTGAAATTTTGGCAGGCCTTTGGACTGGAGCTGATTTTTCCGGTTTAAACACAAAAGGTGGTTGGGGAAACCTTTTTATTGCATTAAATCCTAATTTATTTATGAATGAAAATGAGTTAAAAGACAAAGTATATCTTCTTCTGGAAAAAATGAGACATTCCAAAACTAAATCAGGCAAAATAGTTCGAATTCCTGGCGAGCGTACCCTAGGCAATCGAGACGTATCTCTAAGGCTTGGTTGGGTTGATATCGACGATCACCTTTATCAGGAACTTCAAAAAATCGCCGGTTAAACCATCAAGCATTTAATGTCTAGATACGAGAAAGGAGCTCGGAAATTATTTTAGGTTGTTTGTTTAACGACAGTCGTACTCCAGGTGGCAATGTTCTCTCTATCTGTCCAGTCCCATAAAACTCACTCAGCTTACGAGTTTGTATTCCGGCTTTCATAAAAAAATCGTAAACAGCATCGTCTGTTAAAAAATTCTTAACCAAGTCTCTGCCCGGAAAAACGCAAAGAAAAGACCCAGCTTCTGGAGTACTTGTCGCCCATCCTTTTTTGGATAAAACTGCTGTTGTCTTTTGAATGTTCTCTAATATTGTATTTCTTACCGTTTCAAATAAATATTGTTGAAAATTCAAATGTTGAATTATTTTTGGAATCGTTAATAATGTGTGCATCGGCAACGAATGTAAAAAAATGCCTTCAGTTCTTTTATCAATTTTTTGCGCAGTATCCTCTCGTGACACTGCTGCCGCAAGACACTCTCCATGTAAAGAAATAAGTTTGCGTGTGTCATAGATAGTTACAATAGGGATATTCGAGTCAACTGATGCATGCTCAAGAGGATGCATCGGAGGGATAGAATATTTGTCCGACGTATACCTCAAGGGACCAAATACCTGATCGCCAATCAATGCAACATTATATTGCTCAGCTAGTGCAACAACTGTTTTGATTGTTTCTGAACTTAGTACATACCCCAAAGGATTGTGCGGATTTGTAAAAACAAATAATGCTGGACTGTGTTTCTTAAATTCATCTTCCAGTGCTACTAGGCTATCCGGACTAGACAAAGGCGGAACTGCTCTCGGGACTCTATTTGATACACGCGCATTCTTTACATATTCTGGCAACGAAGGTTCCTCAATTATCACCGTATCACCAGGATTGGTAAGTCCAACCATACTATAAACTAAAGCCTCAGATGCATTTGAAAAAAGACGCACTCCTTCTATGTCTGGTTCAGCAGCTTGTTCAAATCCGCCAATCCCCATTACCAAAGCACGCTTTGCTATATCTTCTGCAGCATCACATTCACTCGTTGGCATACTATCAATGAATGCATGAGTATATACATCAGAAATCCTTTGTGCCCAAGAAGGTAACTGAAAATCGGGGTATCCATTCGCTACATCAATCAACGGCGAAATATGCAAATTTTCTTCGTACATATATTTTAATATTTTACATTATTCTTCTTCTC
>JBBTTM010000016.1:13976-40696 GCA_038064255.1 Patescibacteria group bacterium
GTAAAATACCGAGTTCCAAGTCCAAATAGTGCAAGAGGAACCTGAGCTAAAGCTAGAAGAAACGAGCCCAACGCCTGAGAAAGAGCAAGTCCAATTCCCATAGTTCGATCTAAAATATAGTTAAGCATCTTTGCGTACACAAACGTACCGCCCGCCCGGAATAAATAGAGTACTGCGATAAGATACCCAACCAGAACCGGCGAGAAACCAAATTCATTTGCAGACTTCTGATACAAAAGCCACATAGCGCTAAAAAAGACAAATGATATAACGAGCGAATACAAAGAAACTATGGCAATCTGTCTATGACGAAAAATGTGACTCACTCCTTTTCTAAGAGTTGAAATATACGTCTCTTTTAATACAGAAGCACTCGTTCTATCCTCAATATATCGTAATGCATTGACAATCATAAGCACTTCAATAAACAGCATTGCTATAAACGGCGCCCGCGGATGAACTCCAAACAGATATCCTCCCAAAATACTTGCGCCTATTAGCCCAGTAGTCGCAAAGAAATATCCGCGTGATTCCACGCTTTTGAATTCCTGTTCCCTTTTTTCTTTTTTAAGCGAATCATAGACTAAGGCAACAGCACTACCGGCATAAAATGCCTCAGACGCTTGCTTGAGAATCTCAGAGATTAAAAACAACCAAAAATTAAATGCAAAAACAATTATTACTCTGGATAAAAATGCAAGAGTATACGATATAAGAATCATTGTTTTCCTCCCAAATCTATCTGCCAGTGCTCCTGTTGGAATATTGAGCAACATATTTACAATCATACCGACCATCAAAATAATACCAAGCTCGGAAAATGACACATACTTCATTGCGAAAAGTGGCCATATAGCAATCGGCACGTAAAAATAACTCACTATATAATCAAGAATGTATGTTCGAACATTTCGTGATGCAACGGACAAATCTATGCTTTTCATGGTAATTCCTGCATTATACCGTCGAGCAGCTTTGGACTCCAAATGTTTTGCTGTATGATAGATATGTATGCCACTGCCCGAGGATCAGTTAAAATCTACACTTGTCGCACAAGGTCTCATCACCGAGAAGAAATTTACGGAGATTGCCGAGTATACAAAAACTTCTACAAACTCGATTGAAAATACACTGATCGAGAAAGGTATAGTTACAGAAGATCAGTTGGGCCCAATTGTCGCTTCAGCACTTCATCTTCCCATCATAACCCTAACTAAAATCACCATACCCGAGGACGTATTTCATATCATTCCGGAGCGAGTCGCTCGGAAAAATAAAATCATTGCATTTGCAAGAGACTCCGAAGGGATCAAAATCGCAACATCAGATATTGCAAATAAGCGACTGCTTGACATGATTTCTTCTAAAACTGACCAACCAATCACTCTCTATTACGCACCTGCAAATGATATTGAATTGACATTACAAATGTATAAACAAGCTTTACAAAAAACAGTTGACGAACTCCTCTTGGAAGTTGTCCATTCAGCAGAACGGACAAATGTCATCGGAGAAGCGCCTATTGCAAGAATTGTGGATGAGCTTATCCGAGCCGCATACCAGGATAAAGCATCGGACATACACATAGAGCCTGAAGAAAATTTTTCTTTCATACGATTTCGTATTGATGGAATTCTTCATGATGTATTAAAGATACCTAAAAATCTTCATGACCGGGTTCTTACGCGTCTCAAGGTGCTTTCGAGACTTCGTACAGACGAACACCTGGCCGCGCAGGATGGCAAGCTTCGTGTCCCCTTAGACGAAGAAATGCTCGATATTCGTGTCTCTATTATTCCGATTGTTGACGGAGAAAAAATCGTCATGAGACTCCTCTCTTCAAATTCACGTCAGTTCACCCTCTCTGACCTTGGTATGTCAGACAATGATCTACAAAAAGTAACAAACGCATTCAATAAATCCTACGGTATGATTCTTTCGACCGGTCCAACCGGTTGCGGAAAAACGACTTCCATTTACGCAATCGTCAAGATATTAAACACGAGAGAAAAAAATATTACTTCTATCGAAGATCCTGTTGAATACCGAATAAAGGGTGCAAGTCAGGTTCAGGTGAATCCAAAAACAAACCTTACGTTCGCGAACGGACTTCGTTCTATTCTTCGCCAAGACCCGAACATCATTTTTGTCGGAGAGATCCGGGACAATGAAACAGCCGGGATTGCAGTAAATGCCGCCCTTACCGGTCACCTGGTCGTCTCAACATTGCACACAAACGACGCTGCTACAGCAATACCAAGACTCACCGATATGAAAGTTGAGCCATTCCTTGTAGCGTCAACCATTAATATTATTATTGCTCAGCGTCTGATCAGAAAAATTTGCGATGATTGTAAAATTACAAATACATTATCGCTTGAAGTGCTCAAAAAACATATCCCTGAGGATGCGATAAAAAAATACTTTGGCGAAGGACCTTCATACAATCTGTATAAGGGAAAGGGATGCAAAGTGTGCCATATGACAGGATACAAAGGAAGACTTGGAATCTTCGAAGTACTTGAGGTAGACAAAAAAATCAGAAAACTTATCACAGACAAACTTGACGCAGACGCCATCACGAGAGCTGCCATAGAAAACGGCATGAATACAATGTTAAACGATGGATTAGTAAAAATTATGAAAGGCCAAACAACAATCGAAGAAGTCATCCGCGTCACCAAGGTCGAATCACTATGAAAACAGATACGCTCGCGCTCTCTGGAGCAGATACCATCAGTCTTATTTCTAATCTTTCAACGATGCTTTCGGCTGGAATTCCGATCATTGAAGCCGTTGATTCTATCTTAAGCGATGCAAAAGGAAACCAACAAAAACTCCTTCAGATTCTTCGCGAGGATCTCATGCAGGGCAACAGTATCTCTTCATCATTTGCAAAATTTCCATTAGTTTTCAACAGTGTCACAGTCAATGTCATCCATGCATCAGAAGAGGCTGGAACTCTCGATGCAACGCTCAAGGACCTGAGGATAAGCATACAAAAAGAAATGGAATTTACAGATAAAGTAAAAACAGCACTTCTCTATCCTGTTTTTATCGTCGTAGTCTTTTTTCTCGTACTTCTCCTTATGTTACTTTTTGTGGTACCGAAAATATCCGACGTATTTTCAAGACTCAATGTAGATCTTCCTCTTCCGACCAGAATTCTTATTTTTGCTTCTCATACTCTCATTACATACCCGCTCTTCATTATCATCGGTACAGGCGGCATACTCCTATGTATATTTTCGCTTTATAAAAAAAATAAGCCACTTTTTATGTCATTTTTTGTCAACCTCCCGTTTCTCTCTCATCTTATAGAAGAAATAGACCTCACTCGTTTCTCCCGAAGCATGTATTTACTTTTATCATCCGGACTACCAATTACTGCTGCACTTGACTTAACATCTAATGTTGTCATCAAAAAACAAACGAGCAACCTCATCCGGTCAAGTCGCGACATGATACTCGCAGGAAAAACTCTCTCAGAAGGATTTCGTCAAACAAAAGCAAAAATGCCGATTATCATGATAAAACTTATAGAAGCCGGGGAAAAAACCGGATCACTAGACAGATCAATGCAGGATATCTCTGAATATTTTGATTACCAAGTGTCACAAACTCTAAAAATTCTTATGGCACTACTCGAACCGGTAATGTTAGTCCTCATCGGTGGGGTCGTGGGCACGATGATGCTAGCTATTATTACTCCTATTTATGGACTCATCAGCAAAGTCGGCGGCCGATAAATATGGATATGTATAGGCGTGGTTTTACCATCATTGAACTTTCTCTTGTCATCGGAGTTACCGCAATACTATTTTCTGTTGGATCTATTATCCATCTCAGTGCTGAGCCATCTGTACAACTCTCAACATCTGTAGATTTATTTACATCAGACGCAAAACAGCAACAAATAAAGGCCATGAGTGGATTTACAGGGAGTGGGACTATTGCGGATTCACAGAGTATATACTTCAGTCAAAAGACTTATACACTCTTTCGGGGTACTGCATTTAACGCGCTAGATACCGAAAATGTGCAGATACCCATTGACTCGTCTTTGATACTTTCGACAACGTTCCCGGATCAAATTCTGACATTTACGAAAGGGAGTGGGGAAATATCCGGTTTTCAAAGCGGACTCGACTCTGTGACAATACAAAATACTGTTACTGCAACACAAAAGATAATCAAATTCAATAAATATGGCACAATTATTTCAATCGAGTAAAAAATATCGTTCTCGCGGGCAGGCTCTCGTTGAATTTCTTGTTGCCTCGGCGCTCGCAGCACTCATCATTCCATCTCTACTTACCGGACTTGTGTCATCCAGACTTGGAAAAGCACAAACTGGTCAACGACTTGAAGCAACGACCATAGAAAAAGAAATACAGGATTCACTGCGAAATATCCGCGACACAGACTGGAATGCGATTTCAACTAATGGAACATTTCACCCGGTGCCAACGTCATCTTCCTGGTCACTCTCACCAGGAAGTACAACAATCGATGGATACACAAAATCGGTTGTGATTTCAGATACATTCCGGGACACAAACGGAGTCATAGTCGAAAGTGGAACCATAGATCCGTCAACAAAAAAAATTACGATTTCAGTTTCATGGAATTCACCTATCCCATCTTTGGTCACAGAAACAATATACTTAACCCGACAAAAAAATCTTACCCATATCGACACTACTGTCAGTGATTTTACAAATGGTACACTCAGCGGTTCTACAGTCACAAATCAATCTGGAGGCGAGGTCACTCTTGGCGCCGGAGGTCAGGGGGATTGGTGCAATCCAAATCTCACGCTCACTACACTCGATCTACCTAAAAGCGGGGTCGCAAATGCAATTTCAGCAATTGAGGGACAGGTATTTGCTGGCACTGGAGACAATGCATCAGGCGTTTCATTTGCAAATGTGACAATATCAAACACAAATCCTCCAATTGCGTCAATAAACGGAACGCTTGATGGATATAAAACCAATGACGTATTTGGCGAGACACAATATGCATATCTAGCTACAGACTCAAACAGTAAAGAGATCATTATAGTGAATCTTACGACAAATCCCCTTACTGAAACCGGGTATTTCAACGCTCCCGGAAATGGAAGTGGAAATTCTGTGACTGTGTCAGGATCTGTGGGATATATGACTTCAGGAAATAAACTTTATTCATTTGATCTGTCATCAAAATCTGGTTCCCGACCACAACTTGGTACCGTTTCCCTCGCCGGAACAGGAAATCGCATAAAAATTATAGGAAATTACATTTATGTTGCTATCCAATCAACTACTACACAGCTACAGATAATCGATGTCACAAATCCTAGATCTCTCTCAATTATCGGTCAGGCTCAGCTCGCTGCACTCAATGGTAAAGATATTTTTGTGAATAACACTGGTACAAGAGCGTACATCGCAACTGAACAATCAGCTTCACATAATGAATTTTTCATAATAGACGTATCAACTAAAAATGGCAATCAACCAATTCTTGGCTCATATGATTCTTCAGGCATGAATCCAAAGGCATTGACAGTCGTATCGGGCAACAAAGCCATAATGGTCGGAACAGGCGGAACAGAGTATCAAATCATAAATATTATCAATGAAAATTCACTAACATCATGCGGGAGTCTCAATGTGGATACCGGGGTAAACGGAATCGCATCCGTACGAGAAAATGATGGAGATACCTATTCATATATCATAACCGGAGACGCATCAAGCGAGTTAAAAATAATTCTCGGAGGTCCAGGAGGCACCTATTCAAATTCAGGCACTTTTACCTCTTCAGTCTTTGATGTCAACACGTCATCAGTATTCAATAGATTTGATGTCACTCAGGCTATACCAAATGAAACATCAATCACATATCAAATTGCAGGTGCTGACGCGGCAGATGGAAATTGCGCAAATGCGACATATACATTTATAGGTCCGGATGGAACTTCAAGCACTTCATTTTCATCAGGTTCACAGATACCATTCTCAATTTCTGGTGTATACAAAAATCCAGCGAAATGCTTCCGGTACAAAGCATCATTATTATCATCTGATTCTTCTTCGTCACCAGTAATGTATGACTTTACACTCAATTATTCACCCTAATATGAAAAAAAACGGTTTTTCTATCGTCGAAATGATTCTCTATATGGGATTTCTCTCAGCGTTCCTTCTCGTACTTACAAGAATTCTTTCTTCAAGTTTGGAAGTGCAAACAGAATCCGAAGCAACAACTGCTGTACAGCAGGATGGCAGGTATATATTAACAAGACTCGCGTACGACATTGAAAATTCAGACATAATCACTACTCCAAGCGGAGCGGGACAAACAGCAAGCTCTCTGGTCTTTACTATTGTTCCAACTACATACACCTACACCCTTTTTAACGGCAATCTAACAAGGCGGGATGACATTGATACAAATAATCTAAACAGCGCAAATACGACTGTCACAAATTTCTCAGTCACACGACGGGAAGGAGTAGGAACTAAGCCAACGCTTTCTATATTGCTAACAGTAGAAAGCACTGCACAAAAAATCACTGGGGTACAATCTCAAACATTTTCAACAACGATTGGATTACGATGACTCAAATACACACATCTTTTTTTCAAAAAAACCGCGGGCAGGCCCTCGTTCTACTCCTTATCTTCATAGGGATTTCTATGATCATTACTACGTCCGCGACTCTCATCATGGCGGTAAATGCCCTAACGAACTCAACATTTCAGGAGGGAATACAAACACATATGCTGGCTGAAACCGGTGCAGAAAATGCAATTTTACGTCTTATAAGAAATCCAGGCTACAATGGAGAAACCTTGACCATTGGATCGGATCATGCAACAGTAGTAGTAACAGGTTCAGGAACAAAAACTATAACATCAACCGGTACATCCGGCTCTTATTCGCAAACAGTCACCGTAGTTGTAGTTATAAATTCATCAGGCCTCACTATACAATCATGGAAACGAACGTTTTAACCATCACATCCAATCAAGCACACCATGTAGTTTTTCTAGATAAGCAAAGAGTTCAGATATCAGACGGGAAAACTGGAAAAATTCAAAGTATGGATTTCCCCAGTACTATGGTTAAAGACGGAGACATTGTTGATGTTTCATTATTTTCGGGTGCTTTGATCCAATGGATCAAGGCACTTTCTCTTCTTCCTGGAACTGTTACGCTTATCATTGCCAATGGCATTTATTTTGGAATCACTCTCACAAAAGATACGGAAAAAAGAGAATCTGAAACGAAAACATTTTTAGAAACCGTACCGTTCACAGTTGTGAGATCAAAACAAATCACTATCGATACATCGACAATGGAAATCGCCGCAAACAGAGAATTCTATGATCAGGTTAGGGTTATCCTAGGATCATGTGCTCTTTCAGTGGTCGAAGTACTCCCCCTCTGTGTTCTAGACTCTGTCTCAACAAAGCGCTGGATGGATGCAGAAATGGTTCAATTTGTTCTCTCTCATAGGGATACGCTAAAACACACAAGCATATTAGACCCAGAAGAAATTCCAATGTCTTCATCAAGTCTTCTTGTAAATAAAGAAAAACCCATGCAAGTATATATTCTGTTAAGCGTATTTGGTGCATTGGTTCTCATACTGCTCTATCTTCTGTTTGGACGTTAAACGCATGAGTGTTATCCTTGACACTCTCTTTCAAACTGTGTTACACCTATTATAGAAAGGTAAAAAAAATATGAAAAATTTCCTATCCGCATATAAAAAAGGTTTTACACTCATAGAGCTCTTGGTTGTGATCGGCATCCTTGGAGTCCTATTGACCATCGTTCTTGTTGCAATCAATCCTCAAAGGCAATTCCAACAGGCAAACAATACTAAGCGACAGAGTGACATCAGCGCCATCTTAAATGCTGTAAGCCAGTATGCTGCAGACAATAAAGGCACACTTCCGGCTGCTATAACAACGACATCGCAAGTTGTCGCTAACACAGCTGCTGACCTCTGTGCATCGCTGGTGCCAACATATTTGGCTGCGTTACCATCTGATCCACTAGTAAATAGTGGAAATGCGATAACAGACTGTACTGCTGCATATTCGGTCGGATATACAGTACTGAAAAGCGCAACGAATAACCGCGTGACGGTTGCTGCGCCTCAGGCTGAACTCTCGCAGACCATCTCAGTGACAAGATAATCCGAAACAATACGTCATAGTACAAAAACACCCCACTCGGGGTGTTTTTGTACTATGAAAATAATTGGACTATACTGAAAACATGCACATCCATTTTGTCTGTACCGGAAACACGTATCGGAGTAGGCTCGCAGAGATGTATCTACGGTCAAAAGAGCTTTCAAACTTACAGGTATCTTCAAGCGGTATAGAAGCGTCGAAAAACCTGAGCGGTCCTATCAGTTGGTATACTTCCCGCTTAGCCAAACACAATAAAATTGCAAAACATCTCTCACACTCATGGACCCAAACAACCAAAAAGCTGTTATTAACCGCAAACATCGTTGTCTTTATGGCACCAATCCACCGTGACCGTGGGGAGAAAGAATTTGACTTTAAAGGAAAGCATGAAACGTGGAATATCCCCGACCTTTCTGATCTTGGCATCATGCCAGCGCTCAATACTTTGGAAGAGGATCTGAGGCGGATAAAATTTTCAGAAGAAACATTTGAAAAAATTCAGAGAAAGGTTGACGGACTTATTGAGGCGCTCTCTAAGACCGTTTCGGAAGATTCTTAAACAATTTTTTTCGTAACGATGCGGTCGACTCTCTCCCTTTTTCCTGAATCTCTTCAATCTGCGAGAGTGCCTCGTCCAGGCGTACGGACGCTTCTGCTGTAAATTTTTCGCCTTTCTCTTCAAGTTTTTCCACGACTGACTCTTTTACTTTTTCCCCCTCGCGGACGAGTGCCTTTCCCTTTTTCTCCAATTCATCAACCTTTTCCATGAGATCATCGAATAAATCATGTCCTTTTTCCTCCAGCATCTTCCCTGTTCGTTTCCCATCTTTTGTACCCAAGAAAAATAATACTATCGCTCCCAGAAGTCCACCGATAAAAAATCCTACCCAAAATTTCATGTCTGATGGTTTCTTTTCATTATTCATCTGACACCTTCTTTCGAAATGAAGTGAGAAATGAAAGTCCTGCTTTTAACCCAGACAACATACCGCTCATATTGACTATGGAATCACTCGCAACTCCCGAAACTTTCCCCATATCATCAAGCATTTTGTTGAATTTTTGAACAGTGATGCGGATTTCGGAAAGAATAAAAAAGACCTGAATACCTACGATGACGAGAAGAACGGTAAGTGTAATAGAAACAAAAACAATAACAAGTTGTGTAACATCCATATAGGCAGGTGACTGAAAGAATATACGTAGTATCACTCAAATTTACTCCAGTGTCAACGCTGTAGATCGCTTGTATCAAGTCCCACTTCCACTATTGCTGATGCAATTTTACCCAGTCGTGAGGTGGACGTAACAGTAATTTTATTAACACCGGGAAACAGTTCCAGCTGTTGAAAAAATTTACCATCACTTCGTACTATCACACTCACCCCATTGATTATTACCGAAGCATCGGTATCGGTTCTTCCGACAATATCGATCCTCTTGTCACGTGTCACGAATTTGTGGACAGGAGAATCTATGACAAGGGATGGAGGAAGCTGTAGACGTCGATACTGTAAAAGGAAATATGACAAGAACAATACTAAAAATCCTGCGACCAGAAGGATGAGAAATCGCTTCGGGGTCAAACGAAAAAAAGACCGTTTAAATTCTCGTTCCATCGTGTGGGGCAATATACTTTGGCGTGATACATCTGCAGTTTGCCTGCGAAAAAATGCAAGGACGTCTTTACTTGATACTCCCAAGTATTCTGCGTAATTTTTTACAAATCCTTTTGCATAGGAAACAGACGGAAGCAAATCATATGAATCTGCTTCTATCGCGAGTAAATACTTTACACGAATTTTCGTCGCCTGTTCTATTTTTTCAAGAGAATATCCTTTTTTTATTCTCATTTCCTTGAGAATAGTTCCGACAGTATTCATAATAAAAATTTTATCGAGAAATTATTCTTCCGGGGTAGTTTCTCCGTTTGGATGAATAGCGAGCCATTCATCCGGATTTTTCACCAGTACATCCCGCGGTTTTGCCCCGTCTCCTGGTCCGATAATCCCTGCAGCTTCCAGCTGATCTATGATCCGGGCAGCCCGTGCATACCCGACAGAAAGTCGCCTTTGCAGGAGCGACGCAGACGCTTTGTCATGCTGACAGATGAGCCGCATAGCTTCTATAAAGAGATCGTCATTGCCATTTCCAGAAACGCCTGAAATCGAACCTTTTTTACCATTTCCTCCGGGCTGTGTCAGTACTTCTTCCGTATACTCAACTGGAGTATTTTTACTCTTGAGAAAATCGACGACTTTCCCGACCTCTGCGTCGGATACGTACGTCCCCTGTATACGACTTGGCTTAGACTGATCCGGCGGAATAAATAACATATCTCCCCGTCCGAGAAGTCTCTCTGCCCCGGGCATGTCGATGATAACGCGGGAATCAATCATTGAGGAGACATTAAACGCTATACGAGACGGAACATTTGCTTTGATAAGTCCGGTGATAACATCGACGCTTGGCCGCTGCGTCGCTAGTACAAGATGAATTCCGGTCGCACGGGCCATCTGTGCTATGCGGCAGATCGAATCTTCTACTTCTACCGGTGCATACGCCATGAGATCCGCAAGTTCGTCGATCAATATGACGATAAACGGCATAGCCTGAAACCCTGACAGTTCATTAAATGCGTCTATATTTCTGACTTTCACTTCCTGAAATTGTTTGAATCTCCGGTCCATTTCTCCGGTCGCCCAACGGAGAGCCGACAAAATTTTATTTGGTTCTACGATGACAGGAGTCAATAGATGTGGAATCCCGTCGTAGGACGTAAGCTCCACCCGTTTCGGATCGACCATGATAAGTCTTACCTCATCAGGCCTTGCCCGAAAAAGAAGGGACGTAATAAATGCATTGATAAGAACCGATTTACCGGAACCGGTCGTACCGGCAACCAATATGTGCGGCATCTTCGCAATATTTGCGATGACAGGATTTCCCGCCACGTCAAGCCCCAGGGCTACTGCAAGCTTATTTTTAGATTTTTGCATCATGTCAGACTGAAGCATACGTTTGAGGGTAACAAACTCGAGTCCGCGGTTCGGTATTTCTATACCTACCAAATTCCTCCCGGGAATAGGTGCTTCTATACGCACCTGACCGGTTGGTGCTGAAAGAGCGAGTGCCAAATCACTTGCGAGCGACGTAATCTTTGATACTTTGGTTCCAAGGGCTATTTCTATGGCATACTGTGTCACGGCAGGTCCGGTGTTCACTTCTGATACCCGGGCAGTAATACCAAAACTTTCAAGTGTTTTTTCTATCACCGATGCGTTTTTTCGAACATCTCCCCTGTCTGCCTTCTGACCCGGACCGTCTGAGAGAAGCGTGAGCGGCGGGTACTCCCAAAGCGCCATATCCTGGGTGGGTTTTGAAAATGGCGTATGGATCGAAAAAGAAGACTGTTTTACATCTGTTTTTGTCTGGGAGAGGGCCATTTTAGCATTTGTTGAAGGCACGACAGGAACTTTCACTATCGGATTACTCAGCGGTAATTTTTCAATCTCGCTCTCTTCCCCTTTTATTTTCATCCGTCCCGAATTACTCATAAACGATGGCTGTCTTGAGAGTAACGGTTTTGAAAAAAGCGACACAAGCCATCCGCCTATTGCACCGACCCCGAGGAGTATAAAATTCACCACTCGGTCTAGAGACGCATTAAAAAGAATTAAAAGCCCGACAACCATCATAAAAAGATAAAAAAGCATCGCACCCTCAGATGAGATACGCATCATTGTTTCTTTCCACACATACTCTCCGACGATCCCCGCGTGTGTCAGTGCGATAAGCGGAAACACTGCAAGAAAATATCCAAGCGGTACATGGGCTTTTCCGATTTCAACTTTCAGTTTTAAGAAAAGAAAACTTAAAAGGATAAGAAATGGCGGAAGCGTATACATCCCCCATCCTACATGAAGATACAATTCATCGCGGAAAACCGTAAGCTGCGGCGTATCCCAGGAAAATGAAAGGACGATTGCTATGGCAAAAAACCAGACCCAGATAGCCATCACCGTGTAAATTGTTTGTTTTTTCACTTTCAATTTAAACGGATTTTTATGGTACGTACGCTTTTTGGACATAGACCTAGTATAGACAGTGAGTCGCATGAGTTCAACCACTCTGCTATAATAGAGATACTTTATATTTGTGTAGGGCATGAGAACCTCGCCAATGTCGGTGAGGTTTCATAGTTTTTATGGATATACGAAATTTAGCGATCATCGCACATGTAGACCACGGCAAAACCACGCTCGTGGACTTCATGCTGAAACAAACACACACTTTCCGTGACAACCAGGCAGAGATGACCCAAACGACGATTCTTGACAGTAACGACCTGGAACGGGAGAAAGGCATCACAATTTTAGCCAAAAACACAGCGGTGATATACGGAAAAACGAAAATAAATATCATTGATACCCCGGGACACGCGGACTTTAGCGGTGAAGTTGAGCGGGTTCTGAATATGGCCGACGGAGCGCTTCTCATCGTTGACAGTGCAGAAGGACCACTCCCACAGACACAATTTGTTCTCACAAAAGCGCTCGAGAACAATCTGAAAATTATTCTCGTCATCAATAAGATTGATCGTAAAGACGCGCGCCCCGAGGAAGTACTCCGGGAAACAGAGGAGCTCTTTTTACACCTTGCGTCTCACGAGGACCATCTCCACTTTCCAGTCATCTACGCAGTCGGCCGCGAGGGAAAAGCATGGGATTCTCTTCCAGAAGACCCATCTATACCCGCCACACTCGAGCCGCTTTTTCAAGCTATTCTTACGCATATCCCTGAGCCGAAAGGTGAGGAAGCAAAACCATTTAAAATGCTCGTATCTACCCTTGACTTTGATACGTACAAAGGCTCCTATGCTATCGGAAAAGTAACCCAGGGTACAGTCAAAGCAGGACAAAGCGTAGTACTTATGTATGAACAGACAAAAAAAGGTCAATTTAAAATCGAAAAAGTCTATGAAAGCAAGGGCTTAGACAGAGTCGAAACCGAAGTGAGCCATGCCGGAGATATTATCGCGGTCACCGGAATTCCTGATGTAGCCATCGGCCAAACACTCACAGATCCCTCAGACCAGACCGGATATCCGGGGATAAAACTCGAAGAACCGACGCTCAAAATCGTCATGAGTGCAAATACCTCTCCTTTTGCAGGTCGAGAAGCAAAATTTTCCACAGCGCGCCAGCTCGAGCAACGACTGCTCAAGGAAAAACAATCAAACATAGGCATGAAGATCGATCCAAATCAGGATGGAAATGGATTTATCATCTGTGGACGAGGCGAACTACACATAGCAATCCTCCTTGAAACTCTCAGACGCGAGGGATATGAATTTCAAGTGGGAAAACCTGAGGTGATTACAAAAGTAAACAACGGCGTAACAGAAGAACCCTATGAAGAGATGCTTATCGAAATAGACTCAGCGTTTATCGGAGTCGTGAGCGAAGAACTTGGAAAACGAAGGGCAGAACTAGTAGACTCCCATACCAACGAACGCAATATTTCAAAAATAGTCTATAAAGTTTCAAGTAGAAACCTCCTCGGATTTCGAGGCGACATTCTGACAAAAACCAGAGGGAACGGTATATTTAACACCCGTTTCATCGGATACTTCCCTCTTGGTGGTACTTTGCCAAAACTCCGAAATGGAGTGATCATCTCTCTTGAAAACGGCAAAGCATCCGGGTATGCACTCGAAACACTCCAAGAACGAGGAACTCCCTTTGTTATCCCCGGAGATATGGTCTATGAAGGCATGGTCATAGGCGTCAACAACAGAAACGATGACATAGAGATGAATGCGTGTAAAACAAAAAAACTTACAAATATACATTCAGACGTCGGAGAATCATTTGTCCGTCTTGATCAACCGATCAAAATGACGATAGAACAATGTCTGGATTTTCTAGAAGAAGATGAATTGCTTGAAATCACTCCTGCGTCACTGAGACTTCGAAAGCGCTACCTCACCCACGTCGACCGCCTTCGCGCACAGAGAACGAAATAAAACAATTCACTCTACACTTCGATTATCACCGGAACTATCAGTGGCTCTCGGCCGGTTTCTTTTTGTAAAAATTGCCCGACCGTATCTGCCATGTGTTTCCGGATGAACTGCCAATCGACGATCTTCCCCTTTTTCAGCTTCAAAGACTGATTCACAATCTGTTTTGTGCGTCCTATGAGATTTCCAGATTCTTTCATATACACAAATCCACGGGTAATAATATCCGGCTCTGCAGTCACACGACCGGTACTCTGATCCATAGGAACCACAATCACTACAATTCCTTCAGTTGCAATCGTCTGCCGGTCACGAAGGACGACGTTACCCACATCCCCGATGCCAAGTCCGTCGATCATAACATTTTCAAGCTCAATTTTATCAACTATATGCGGCGGAAGGCCTTTTTTAAATTCTATAATCTCCCCTTCTTCGGGGATAAGAATATCTTTTTTATCATACCCAAGTTCCATCGCGAGCCGTTTATATTGCATCATATGCCGGTACGTACCTCCTATGGGGAGCACAAACTTTGGTCCTAGCGCTGAAAGCATGAGCATCATATCTCCCTGACTTCCGTGTCCGGACACATGCAGATCTTCCATGATATCCGAATATGAAACACGTGCGCCCTTTCTATAAAGCTGTTCTATAAGCGCATTGACATTGTGTTCATTTCCGGGAATCGGATCAGCCGAAAAAACCACTGTATCACCGTCTTCTATATGGATAAATTTATGATCGTCATTTGCCATTCGGGAGAGAGCTGATTCCGGCTGTCCCTGACTCCCTGCCACAATAAGAAATTGCTTTGTCGATGCCAATCTTTTTACATCCCTATCGCGGATTATTGCTTCTCGCGGGAACCGCATATACCCAAGCTTTACCGCTTCTTCTGTATTCTGATCGATGCTTCTGCCAAAAAACGCAATCTGCCTGCCGTACTTAAGTGCCTTTTCTATCGCAAGCTGAATACGAGAAATATTACTTGATTGTGTGGTAAAAAGGACTCTACCGCTTGACATAGACAGCTCTTTTTCAAGAGTCTCTCCGATTACCTGTTCAGACGGAGTAAATCCGCGCCGTTCGCTTCCCAAAGAATCAGTCAAGAGACATAAAACGCCTTTTTTCCCGACCGCTGTAATTTTTTCAAGTTCAGACAGCTTTCCGTCGAGCGGACTAAAATCAAATTTAAAATCGCTCCCATGATAAATTATCCCTACAGGTGTCTCGATGATAAGATTTGCCGCATCCGGTACGGAATGCGTCACCCGAACAAAAGACACGGTAAATGGCCCTATATGAAGCACCTGATTAAATTCAACAGATGTCACTTTCTCACTTGCACGTGCTTCTTTCAGCTTTAAATTTGCAAATGCCGCAGTAAGTTTTGTCCCCCACATGCGAAGGGGGCGAAGTTTTGCATACAGATACGGAATACCGCCGATATGGTCGTCGTGACCATGAGTAAACACAAGTCCTCGAATCATTTCTTTTTTATTTTCCAAATACCGTATATCAGGAATGACAAGATCAACTCCGTACATTTCTGGCTCCGGAAATCCGATACCGCAGTCGACGAGGAGTATATCTTTTAACTTTCCATCGTACCGGTACTCATAGACATACATATTTTTTGTCACATTTCCGATTCCTCCAAGAGGAAATATCCGGAGAGATTCCTTTCCGCTTTGAGATGAGCCAACATACAGATGTGCGTTATGGTGTTTTTTAAACATATTTTCAATACGCTTCTATAAAATCTTTGAGCGTATCTTTTGTCACAGTAAAAGTCTTTCCTTTTCCTTCTACTATTAGACGTGCGACTTTCCGGCAAAGAGCATTCATTGTCCGTTCCAAGCTCCTAATGCCGGAATCAAATCCTAAAGGCCGCACAAGCTTCGGCCAGATCTCAGGATCCACAACCAAATTTTCTTTCGTAAGTCCTGATTCTTTCATAAGATTCGGAAGTACATAATCTTTTGCAATTTTTATTTTTTCCTCATCAGTATATGAAGGCATCTGAATCGGTTCAAGACGATCAAGTACTGCTGTCGAAATATGTGTCGTATTATTTGCGGTTGCAATAAAAAGCACTTCAGACAGATCGAACGGGTAATCAAGATAATGGTCAGTAAACGCCCTGTTCTGTTCAGGATCTAAAAGCTCAACGAGAACGCCCATGATATCCCCTCGTGCATGCTCTGCCACACGGTCTATTTCATCCAGGAGTATCACCGGATTCTTACTCCCTGCGTGTCGCAACGCCTTTAATACGAGTCCGATTTCAGCATCCGCTCTCACCCGCGACTGACCACGAAGATCCAATGCATCGCTCATACCGCCAAACGGAATTCTCACAAAACGCCTGCCCATAGCCTCTGCGATAGATTTTGCAAGCGTCGTTTTTCCGGTACCCACAAGTCCCACGAGACAAAGAATTGGCGCTCTTCTTGCTAGCATCGCCTGTGCAAGACTCGCATCATCTGCTATTTCACCCTTTTTCTCCAAAAGGGATGCAGTGGACTCTTTTTCAAATTTTTCCCGATTAAGCGATAAAACAGCGAGATATTCTAAAATTCTATCTTTCACCGATTGAAGGCCATAATGATTGTGTTCCAGTATCTCCTTCGCCCGTGAAAGATCCAGCATATCCTTGGTTCGTACCCGCCAGGGGAGGCTTATCACCCAGTCTATATACCGAAGCATCTGTTCTATGTGCACTCGCGCAGTTATGTCTGCCTCAACACGGGTAATTTCCTGAATCTGGTCCACGACACGAGCATGAATATCGCGCGGAAGCGCTGCTGATTCTATGCTAGTTCGAAGTGCTGATACCTGATCTGTAAGTTGTGACATCTACTACTATCATACTCTAGAAAATAGAGATGAAACAATCGGAAAGAATAAAAAGGATATAAAAAACAGAATTTAAAAACGCCTATTGCGTCGATCAAACGGACGACTACCACCCGGTCTGTCTCCACCGGATCGTTCCCGACTTGGGGCTTTCTTTGCATCATCTCCAAAAAGCATAGATAGATTTACCCTGTGTTGATCGTCTATCTCAAGTACCCGGACTTTCACCTGTTGACCAAGTTTTACGACATCTTCCGGATTTCCGACAAATTCCGTAGACATCTGAGAGACATGTACCAATCCTTCTTTTCCGGGTAATATCTGAACAAATGCACCAAACGGCAATATCCGCTTTACTTCACCCTCGTACTCTTCTCCTGGTTTTACTTCATGGGTCAGGCCTTCTACCCATTCCACTGCTTTTTTTACGGCTTCTTCATCAGTTCCGGATATCATCACTGATCCATCATCTTCTACATCGACCACGGCTCCGGTCACAGATTGTATCTGTCGAATCATCTTTCCGCCCGGACCTATGATTTCACCGATTTTTTCTGTTGGAATTTTTACGACTGTCACCTTTGGCGCATACTGGGACAGTTTCTGTCGCGGAGCACTCAGGACTGCCTTAATTTTTTCCAGGATAAGCATACGTGCATCCCGGGCTTTTTCGAGTGTATTTTCCACTATTTCATCTGTCAGTCCATCGATTTTTATATCTAGTTGTATCGCAGTTATCCCGTTTTTTGTTCCCGCCACTTTAAAATCCATATCCCCTGAAAAATCTTCAATGCCTAAAATATCTGTAAGTAATACTGTTTGATCTTTAGATGTCATGAGCCCGATAGAAATACCTGCAACAGGTTCTTTTATGGGAACTCCTGCATCCATAAGTGCCAAAGTAGAACCACAAGTCGACGCCATGGAAGTCGATCCGTTGCTCGACATGATCTCTGATACGAGACGGATGGTATAGGGAAATTCATCTTCCGATGGAATGACTGCCAGAAGTGCGCGCTCGGCGAGTGCTCCATGACCAATCTCTCGGCGTGACGGAGTACCCACCCGTCCCGTTTCTCCGACAGAATACGGAGGCATACTATAATGATGAATATACCGTTTTGATTCCTCGCCCATCGGGCTTTCTATAAGCTGTTCTAAGCTTGGTGTTCCAAGAGTTGCCACTGTCAATGCTTGTGTCTGACCGCGCCGAAACATTGCACTACCATGGGTACGAGGTAGTATTCCAACCTCTATCTCTATCGGTCGGATTTCATCAATTTTTCTTCCGTCAAATCTTTTGCCATGTTTCAATACATTTTCTTTTACCTGTTTTTTAAACAATGCATCAAGTGCTCCTTCTATGTCTTTGACACTATAATCAGTTCCATATGCTTCAACGATAGTTTTAGCAAGAACCGTAAGCTCATCTCCTGAAAATTCTTTTTCTGCCTTTTTGGCAAATGCTTCCTGCATTTCTTTTTTATAATCTTTTGTCAATTTATTTTTCAGCTCATCAAGCTCTGAAACTTCCGCAAGTTCAATTTTTGTTTTTCCTACTTCTTGGACGAGCTCATTGATACAATCTATGATCATTACGTTTGCCTCTTTTGCTGCAAGTACTGCATCATATACAACTGATTCTGGTGTTTCACAAAATCCACCTTCAAGCATGACAACTTTATCTTTATTTGACGAAACGACAAAGTCAAACTCACTCGACGCCTGCTCTGTCTGACGGGGATTAATGATAAACGCTCCTTTTTCTCCTTCTGATTTGACATACCCCATGCGGACCCCACCCACCGGCCCATTCCATGGTATCGGAGAGATAGCAATCGCTGCAGAAACCGCGACTAAAGCTAGAATATCCGGATCATTATCTCCGTCTACTGATAATACAGTGATAATGATCTGGACATCATGTTTATATGATTTAGGAAATAACGGACGGATGGATCTGTCTATGACTCTTCCTGCAAGAATTGCATCATCCGTTGGACGACCTTCGCGTTTCACCCATCGGGATCCTTTGATTCTGCCTCCGGCGTACAGACGCTCTACATATTCGACGCTCAATGGAAAATAATCAAGTGAGGTTTCTTTACTTGAAGCGGTCACTGTCGCAAGCACCATGGTGTCTCCATAACGTGCGAGTACTGCACTACTGGCTTGCTCCGCAAATCTACCGACTTCAAGAGAAAGCGTTCGACCACTCAGTTCTATAGATTTTGTTACGAGTTTCATCGTATTTGTTCTTTTTATACCATCGAGGAATATATTATTTTCCAAGTCCCAATTTATCGATTATTCCTTTATACCGTTTTTCGTCTTTTTTTTCTAAGTAATTTAACAGCCTTCTCCTCTTGCTTACGATTCCTAAAAGTCCCCTCCTGGAATGATTATCCGTAGAGTTTAGTTTTAAGTGTGAAACAAGTTTCTCAATTCTTCCGGAAAGAAGTGCCACCTGCACTTCCGGGCTTCCAGTATCTGCGTCATTCACCTGAAATTTAGAAATTATTTCTTTTTTTTCTTCACTCGGTTCCGGAACAACCGGAGCCGCAACTTTTTTCTCTGATTTTGCTTTTTTTGGAGCTTTCGGAGATTTTTGAGTTACTTTTTTCGCGGAAACTTTTTTTTCTTTTATTACAGTGGATGACTTTACCATATATTCTTCTTTAGTTCTTTCTACAGTCTTTAAATAAGAAAGGAGCTATGCATTGCTCCTGATCTGAAGCTATTGTACATGATTATCGTATTCATTACAAGAGAGCATTATAGAAGATGCCCACTCGTTTTAAATATTTTTGGCTTGAGCCAGTCATCCGGCGTCGTATGAGTCGTTTGCACTGTAGTTGATGGTACACTTGGCAAATCACCTTCTTTTGTCTCATGTGTTCCGACATCACCCGCCTCGGTCATCAGGAGTGGCTCTTGCCCGGGTGAAGATTCTTCTATTTGTGTCATGGGATTTTCCTCATGTGTATGAAAATCGGATATATTCGATCGAAATTTTTTGCCTCCGGCGTTTATACACTTCGCCGCAAGTTCAAATGTCGCAGATGTCACCTGCGGATGACTAAAATTTCCCGTCCCTTCAAAAAGCGCGTTCAATACATTTGTCGCTATATCTTCCGTAAAAGTAATCCCGAGTATATCTAAAAGTTTTGATACAATCTCGACGGTCGTTGTCTTTGTTTCTATGAGATTTACTAAACCATATCTCGCATTATTCGGATGTCTATCGATTGAAATTATCTGCTTTGAGGCAAACAAATCCTTTTCATTTTCGTATATCCGCTTGAGCCCTCCTAGGTGAATTGTATCTACAGACAGTATAAGATCACACGGAGTACCAGAATATGCATAATGCACCTTTTCTTTTAGAAATGGGGGGAAACCGGGACGGGGCTCTATGACAAGATTAAACTTTTCTCCTTCTATGTTATAGCTCACCTTTTCAATCGACCCTTCAACATAGTCAAGAGAGATAGTAAAATTTTGCTTCGAAACATCGGAGACAATCTTGTTCACTCCTATGAAATTTGATAACTCTACAGTAACCTGATCTGGACAGACAACTGTCACTTTTTTCCCAAGAGAGATAAGTCCCAACATGAGCGACAGACTGCTTCCAATACTATCAGCCGTAGGGTGTTCATGGGTGACGATGAGTATATCCTGTGATTTCTCGATGAGTTCGCGGCTTTTGGTAAATTCTTGTACGGTATCCATATATAAAGATCAAGAAGCCTATAATTTAGATTGCGGCGTAAGCAATTATAGCATCACCGACCTCAAAAGCAAGAGGTTTGTCAAACAATATGCCGCACTCTCCTCCGGATTCAATTTTGGTCACATCTTCTTTTCCGCGCTTCACTGATCGTGCTTTTCCTCTCCCAATTTCTGCATCTTTTCTCATAATTTTTATCGTATCCCCACGCGCTATGCGACCTACCGTAACCCTTACTCCCGCTACGCGCTCTCCGTTAAAAGGAAACTCAGCCAATATCGAACACGATCCAAGTTCTCGCTCTTTATGGAGTACCTCTTTCATGCCGGCAACGACATCATCAAGCTCATCAAGAAGTTCGTAGATTATGGTATACGTTCTGTGTACGACTTTTTCTGTCTCGGCAAGCTTAGCGACACCTGATCTGACCGAAACATTAAAACCGATAATAAATGCTTTTACAGATTTTGCAAAAAGGATATCTGCCTCTGTCACGTCCCCTAAACCATGACTGACTACGACAATTTTTGGATTTAACGCTTCAAGTATCGCCTCCAGAGAACCGGATGTATCTGCCTTGAGCACTATGACAAGAGACTCCTTTGCCTGTTCATCTATAGGTTTTAAAAAGTCTGGCAAAACAACCAAAGGCTTATCAGTCGTAGACTGCAGAGTCTCTGATTGAACAGCTCCTGCGAGAGGAGACGCATCTCCTTTTGAAATATCGGAAAGTATTGCGCCAACATCCGGAAGCGAAGTAAATCCTGATATCTCAGTCGGACATCCTGGGCCTACTCGAGTTTTGCGGGATCCGAATTCATCCGAAAGTGCCCGGACTTTTGCAATTTTTTTCATTCCGTCAAATACATCACTCCCGGATGAAAGTGTTCCGTTTTTTACGACAACTGTCGCGATCATTCCTTTGCCCTTGTCAACTTTTGTCTCTATGACAACCGCCTCGAGAGTCGCATTCGGTTCATATGCTATTCCGTGCATATCCCATACCAAGAGAATTAAGTCGAGAAGTTCTTCTATGCCTGTACCTTTTTTGGCAGACACCGGTATTATAGGCACATCTCCGCCAAATCCTTCCACCTGTACCCCAGCTTTTGCAAGATCCTGTTTCACCTTATCCGGATTTGCCGAAGGAAGATCCATCTTATTCATAGCGACTATTATCGGAATCCCGGCTTCTTTTATCTGTGCTATGGATTCGAGTGTTTGGGGTTTGACGCTATCATCAGCGCCCACGACTAATATAGCGATATCTGCAGCACTTACCCCGCGGCTTCTCATTTTTTTAAACGCTTCATGTCCCGGGGTATCTAAGAAAGATATCTGCCTTTCTCCTTCTTTTGTTTTACGGGTAATCTGATATGCACCGATATGCTGTGTAATTCCGCCATGTTCGCCTTCGGCTACATGAGAGGTTCGAATCGTATCAAGAAGCGTTGTTTTCCCGTGATCAACGTGTCCGAGTACCGCAACTATGGGAGGTCGGAAAGAGGACACTATTTGTTTTGTCTGTTCTGTCATATTCAAAAAATTCTATCTGAATGTGTTGAAGCATACTCATTTATTCAGATTGTTTTTCTGGTACTGTTTCTGGTACCTCATTTTTTTGGGCATCTTCCTTTACTTCTGATTCCTTTGAATCAGATTCTGCCGTCTCTTTTTCTTCAATCGGCAGTGCAATTTTTTCTTCCTCATTCTCAGTAGTAGTAGTAGTAGTAGTAGTGGCAACAGCCTCCGAAATTTCAGATGGATGCACTCCGCCTTTGCCTTTTATGTCTATCTTCCATCCGGTCAGTTTTGCAGCCAATCGGACATTCTGCCCATCGCGCCCGATTGCAAGAGACAGTTGATCATCCGGCACCATGACTTCAGCGCTTTTCCTCTGTTCGTCCAGTAGAACATCCAGATCTTTTGCTGGAGCAAGTGCAGCTATGATGAATAATTTCGCATCATCACTCCATTGGATGATATCAACTTTTTCATTTCCTCCAAGTTCCCCTATAACCGCCTGTACGCGGATACCTTTTTGCCCGACGCACGATCCGACCGGATCTACACCTGACTGATGGGAAAATACGGCGATCTTTGTTCGCCCGCCGGCTTCCCGGGCAACTATCCGAAGCTCTACAGATGCCTGAGCAACCTCAGGCACTTCCCGTTTAAATAACCCTTCAACGAGACCCTTGTGCGCACGGGAAACAATAATTTCGTTTCCGCGCATGGTCTCCCGGATTCCTTCTATATAAAAAGTAAGTCGTTGATTGAGATGGTATCGCTCGCCCTGGCTCTGCTCCTGAGGAGGCATAATTGCCTGTGTCCGGCCTATGTCAACGATGATATTCGGCCCGTCAAAGCGTAGAATCATACCAGGAACGATGTTCCCTATTTTTGTCTGATAGTCTGACAGAACGGCCTGTTTTTCTGCTTCTCTGATGCGCTGGAGGATGACTTGTTTTGCGGTCTGTGCTGCGATTCTGCCAAATCCGGGAGGAGTAATATCTTTTCCATCTTTAGAAATCTTCGCCTCACCGGTATCAGAATTTAACTCAACTATATAGACATCAAGCTCTGTCCCACCATAATCTTTTCGATACGCAGCAAGGATCGCAGCTTTTATAGTCTCTATGACCACGTTAGGATCTATACCACGCTCCGTGGCTACCTGGTTTAACGCTAATGCAAATTCACTTCGTACTATCGCTGGCATAGTAGTAGTACTTAACGATCCGCCAACTGGCGGAGAGTTTAGTACGCCCTCTACCCTCCTAAAAACGCTCTTCGTGCCGCGCTACGAATAGTAGGTAAGGCACGAAGGAAGTTTCGGAGGGTTAATTCGATATTCCTTTATATTAATAAAAAAGGCGGGTATCTTTCCCACCTTCTAAAAACCCTTCAATATAGCTATTATATCACCTTCAGATATACCGTCAACTTTCGCTTGACATTTCTCTCTTCAACTCTTCAATAATCTCTTTTTGTTTTCGAGAAATATGAGACGGAACTTTCATCTGAATTCGCACATACTGATCGCCTGTCCCGCTCCCCTGTAAATGTGGAATACCTTTACCTCGAAGGCGAATTAAAGTTCCCGGTTGGGTGCCTGGCTGAATCCGTAACTTCGTACTTCCATGAAGTCCCGGTACTTCGACTATCGCTCCGAGCACTGCATCGGGATAGGAAATCTCGTAGTCAGAAATTACGTCCGATCCTTCACGCTTAAAGCGTTTATCGCTTTCTACTTCTACAAGAATGTCAAACTCATCAAAACGAATCCGTGATCCGGAATCTACCCCTGCTGGAATTTTTATCGTTTTTCTTACGGACCCGCCACCGGCTTCTCCTCTTGGAAGATGAACTTCTTTTGTTACTCCGCTTACAGAATCCATGAAGGAAATTGAAATTCTGTATGTTTCTCTTCTCTTTCGTGTGCTTCGTCCTCCTGAAAATCCGCCGCCAAAAAATTGCTCAAATATTTCAAACGGATCGACAAAATCTCCCTCGCCGAAAGGCGAGGCGCCGCCAGATGAGTACGAATAAGAAAACGGCCCAGTCTGACCGCCCCACCCTGCATACGGATTGCCCCCTCCTGCACCGCTTCCCGACCCCGGAGCAAATGCATCATGACCAAATTGATCGTACTGTTGCTTTTTTTTGGAATCTGACAGCACAGAGTATGCTTCATTTATTTCTTTAAACTTCGTGTTTGCTTCAGGTTTTTTGTTTTGGTCCGGATGCCACTCGAGCGCAAGTTTCCGATAGGCACGTTTCAGCTCATCCGCAGTTGCGGACTTTGAAACACCCAGTACTTCATAAAAATCTTTTTTCGCCATACGTCTAGATTAGCACATGATTTTAACACATGATGAACACTTGAAGGAAAAAGGCGCGCTTTCGCACGCCCCCCCTGTTTTTTATTTGACATCGGTAGTATTGGCTCGCCTCGCTTTCGCGCTTGCGAAGCGGGTAGTATTAAATATCTATCCAACTACCTGTCCCTCTTCCACTTTCCCTTCTTCTTTCTTCTCTTCGGTTTTTTTCTCGGTTCCAGCCTGTTCCGCACCAGCTTGTTCTGCTCCCGGCACTCCACTCGTATCTCCCGAGTACGCCGCTGCGCCAACTTTTTGCACCGCTTCCGAAAGCTCATTCGTCTTGGCTTCCAGATCTTCTTTAGATCCGCTCTCAAGAATATCTTTAAGCGCTTTGACTTTTTCCTCAACCGCAGTTTTATCCTCCGGTTTTGCTTTGTCACCTGCGTCCTTAAGCGTTTTCTCAGCCGTATAAAGCATATTGTCTGCTTTATTTTTTGCCTCTATACGGTCTTTTTTTGCACTATCTTCTGCCGCATGTGCCTCAGCTTCCGCTTTCATCTTTTCTACCTCATCTTTTGAAAGCCCGGTTGATCCGGTTATCTTTATATTTGACACCTTCCCGCTCGCTTTGTCTTTAGCGGTTACGTTTAGAATTCCAGACGCATCGATATCAAACGTCACTTCTATCTGCGGGACTCCACGCGGAGCTGCGGGTATACCAGACAAGACAAATCGGCCAAGTGACTTATTGTCTGCCGCCATCGGCCTCTCGCCCTGAAGGACGTTTATCTCGACCGACGTCTGACTGTCTGCTGCAGTTGAAAATATTTCAAGCTTACTCGTTGGTACCGTCGTGTTACGGGTTATAAGCGGAGTCGAAACGCCACCAAGTGTCTCCACTCCAAGAGTGAGTGGTGTCACGTCAAGAAGCACGACGTCTTTCACATCACCCGCAAGTACCCCAGCCTGCACAGCAGCGCCAAGCGCAACAACTTCATCCGGATTTACTGATCGATTCGGATCTTTTCCAAAAAATTCCTTCACAGTTTCGATCACTTTGGGCATGCGTGTCATACCGCCAACGAGCACAACCTCATCTATGTCACTGATCTTAAGCTTTGCATCAGCCAGACACTTTTTTACGGGTTCTATGGAACGCGCGATTAGATCTCCGACAATCGACTCAAGCTTTGATCGTGACAGCTTCATGACAAGATGAAGCGGTCCTGCCTTCCCCTGAGTGACGAAGGGCAGATTGATTTCTGCTTCCACAGAAGAAGATAGCTCAATCTTTGCTTTCTCTGCCGCATCCCGCAGTCGCTGCAGTGCCTGAGGATCATTTCGTAGATCTACCCCATTTTCTTTCTTAAACTCTTCTGCAATGTAGTCAACAATTTTTTTATCAAAATCATCGCCTCCGAGGTGCGTATCGCCATTCGTCGATTTCACTTCGTACACACCCTCTCCAAGTTCAAGAATACTGATATCAAATGTACCGCCGCCAAGATCATACACAGCAATAGTATGTGCGTTCTTTTTATCAAGTCCATACGCGAGTGCCGCAGCGGTCGGTTCGTTTAGTATGCGCATGACTTCAAGCCCTGCGATTTCCCCTGCCTGTTTAGTCGCTTGTCTCTGACTGTCATCAAAATACGCAGGAACCGTAATAACAGCCTGCTTTACACTGTCACCGAGGTAATGTTCTGCATCTGCTTTTATCTTAGATAAAATTTTTGCGGAAATTTCCTGGGGTGTATACTGTCTCCCGTCTACTTCAACTAGGGCCATGTCGTTTTTCCCTGATTTTACAAGATACGGTAACAATTTTAGATCAGCTTTTACCGAAGGATCGCTAAACTTTCGACCCATGAGCCTTTTAACTGAATATAAGGTTGTTTTAGGATTCATGACCATCTGTCGTTTCGCCACATCCCCCACTATATTTTTCACAGGATCTACTACAGACGGAATCACATTTCTCCCTTCCGACGAATAGATCACCTTCGGAGATCCGCCCTCCATTACAGCGACACAAGAATTTGTCGTTCCAAGATCAATGCCGATTATTTTTGCCATAT
>JBBTTM010000016.1:40796-69574 GCA_038064255.1 Patescibacteria group bacterium
TCCCTACGTTCACCTTGGCCACCCGTATCACTTTGTCATAGAGCATATATCCGGGTGCCACCTCCGATACGACTTTCCCCTCTTCTCCGTCGATTACATCAATGCATTCCATGGTCATCGGGTCAAACTGCTTGCCCATCACGTCAATTTTTTTCACCCCATGCTCACTGAATACTGCGTTTAATTCTTTTACTGCAAGTCCAAGTCCCTGATCGTTCAGATGCCTCTGTGCCCGCTCAAATGTATCAAAGACAGAAAGTAGCCGAGTAAGCAGAAATTCATTTGCGTACTTTCGTGTCGTCTGTGCGTCTTGATACGACCTTTTTTCAAGATTCTGATAATCAGCCAGAGCTCTGAGATACTTGCCTTTCCATTCGCTCGTTTCATCAACAACTTCCTGAACATTTGTCGCACCCTCATCTACTATCTCTCTGTCATGCTGCACATCATTTGTTTGATTATTTTTTGTCATACCTTTGTCTTTGGTCTACCACGCACTTGCAAATTCACCGATTAACCCTCCAACATACCGTACAAGAGGTATCGCTGATGAATAATTAAGTCTCGAAGGTCCGACGACTCCTATCGCACCAATCATATGAGGAGTGGTAAATTTACAATAAATAAGACTGCACTGAGAGAGCATGCCGCGCCGTTCCACTTCTTCTCCAAGTAATATGTCAAATGGGTCAACTTGTCTCTCCATGAGGCTCCACCAAAAATCTGATTCATCGAGCGTTTCAAATAGATGGTGCGTCAATTCATAATCATAAAACTCCGGCATACTCAGTATGTTCGCAGCGCCTGCATAGTAAAGATCCCCATCCTTTGTCGCAGTTATAGCAAGAGTTTTTGTTTTCAGTGCAAGCATTTTTGTGGATTCACGAAGGAGTTTGTCTACCTCCTGGCGGTAATCCCACATCTTTTCCTTTACCGCAACCTCCTCTGAGACAGACATATCTTTTGTTTTCAAAAGATGGTCAACGTAATATTTTAGTGCAGTGGGAGTCGGGGACCTGCCGGACGACGTATGCGGCTGAGACAAGAGCTTCATATCTGAAAGCCGCACCATCTCATTTCGTATGGTCGCAGGCGATACCCCGAGATTATATTTTTTCTCTAAAGTCTCGCTTCCTACAGGCTCAGCTGTCGCAATATACTCTTCTATAATCGCTTGTAATATTTTTATCTGACGTTCTGATACATGTATGGTCTCATCCATGATATATTCCTTTCTCAATCATTAGCACTACTATATAACGAGTGCTAATTCCCTGTCAAGTAAGTATTTTACTTCTTCCCTCTTGTCTTCTCTCTCACTTCTATCTAATAATATATATAGGATGAAAAAAGTATTCCTTCTTCTTTCTATTGTATTAGCGCTTGTTGCGATCCCGGCTACAGTCTTCCTGGCTGGTCAGAGCCAGGAACTTCGTAAAAAAGCAGCTCCTGCTACTTCACTCTCTCTTTCTCCGTCAAATATGACAAAAAAAGTCGGAGACACTTTTACGCTAGAAACGCTCATAGACACAGGAAACAACCAGGTCGTTGCAGCCGAGCTTCATGTTATATTTGATCCACAAAAACTCGAAGCACAGACTATTACGAACGGCCCTCTTTTCCCAAGCATCTTAGTCTCAGGCGTCGTAGAACGAGGATCTGTCTCTATCACCATCGGAGCCGCAAATAGCCGTACGCCAATCACGGGCACGGGAACAGCCGCAGTAATAAAATTTATAGCATTAGAAAAAACGGACGGGCCTATTCAGATCCGTCTAGCGCAAAATACATTTGTCGGGAGCCTGGGAGAAGGATCCACAAACGTTCTGACTGGTTCTACACCCGCAAATATCACCATTACCGGAGATAGCGCTGCCGCAAAATTGGCACCTGCCAATACCAACAACTCTGCTTCAAGCTCTGCCACGCCCTCTCCAAAACCGAGTCTTTCACTTACTCCTACTCCCCAGGCATCAGGGAGCGCAGTCGCATCACCATCAGGAAGCCTCAAAATTACTACGACGTTTAGTGATGGAAAAACCACAGACGACACGCCTACTATCCAAGGAAAAGCTCCGCCCGGATCTACCGTGACGATTACTATTCACTCTTCTAATCCACAAACTGTGGTCGTGACAGCAGACGCAAACGGAAACTGGGTATACACGACTGCCACTCCCTTAGAATCCGGAACACACAATGTCATCGTTTCCGCTACAGATCCAACAACCGGAAAACAACTGACCTCAACATCGACATTTGTCGTCGCATCCGGAGCAAATGAAACTGCGACCCAAAGTGCTATGCCTATATCCGGAGATATTTCCACCACATACATCATCCTAATTCTCGGAAGCTTGCTTCTTCTTGGGGGCCTTTTTTATCCGACGACTACACGCGCATATGGCAAATATTCTTGAAAGTAATACTTCTTCAAAAGCGACCCAGATCGTAAGCATGGTTGCTCTGCTTTTTTTTCTACCGCTTTTTATTCTCGTTACCTACCAAACGGTAACGCTTGTATCTAGAGCCGGGGGTACGCCTGCCGCAATTGTCGTAGACACAAAAGCAATACTCGAACCGATCAAAACAGATTTCTATCATGCATTCTCGCAGGGCGGAGAAGAATCCAACGATATGCTCGCATCGATTGTTCCGGAGCTTAAAGCACTGAAACCCAAACTTATCCGCCTCGACCATCTTTTTGATCATTATGATGTCGTCAGCGGCGGATCAGGCAATCTATCCTTTAACTTTGAAAAACTCGATACTGCAGTGAACACAATTCTATCCACAGGAGCAAAGCCTCTCCTTGCTCTCTCATTTATGCCTGCAAATATCGCGCAAGGTGGTAGCATCATAAACCCACCAAACAACTGGGACGATTGGGCGATGGTCGTGCAAAAAACAATTGAGCATTACAGTGGAAAAGGTGGAAAAAATCTATCAGGCGTTTATTATGAAGTCTGGAACGAACCAGATCTTGCACAGTTCGGATCATGGAAGATGGGTGGAGAAAAAAATTATCTCACCCTCTATCATTACGCTTCAGTAGGCGCGAGCAGAGTGACAGGGGTGAATCAATTTTATCTCGGAGGCCCTTCTACTACAGGACTATACAAAAACTGGGTTATCGGGCTTGTGACGAGCGGAAACAAACTCGATTTTCTTTCGTGGCATTCATACCTACCGAATCCGAAAAAATTCGGAGAAGACCAGAAAAATGTCATCTCCTGGCTTCTTCCTTACCCTCAAGCCACGCTCTTACCAAAACTCATTACCGAATTCGGCTTTACCGGAAGCAAGAGCAAAGGATATGGAACAATGTATTCTGCCGCACATACGGGAGCTGTCATCCGTCAGCTCATCTCAGGCGGGCCGCTCTACGCTTTCTCTTTTCAACCAAAAGATGGTCCGAACCAGCAAACTGGCGATGGATGGGGACTTATCACCCATGACGACAACGGGAAAAACAAAAAACCACGATACTCTGTCTATAATTTTATAGATTCCATGGTCGGAAATAGAATTGCTGTCTCCGGCGAAGGTTCATGGGTCACCGGCTTTGCGTCGCAAAAAGACAAAACTATCAGACTTTTTCTTGTCAATTTTGATGAAGGAGGCACTCATACAGAAACAGTACCAATTACCTTTTTAAACCTTGACCCGGGGTCCTATTCTTATAGAGAACGTATTCTCTTTGGCCGGGATGTGACGCTTACCGAAACAGTCGAAGAAAACACACTTTCAAAACAACTTTTCATGCCCGCATCAAGCATGGCTATTCTCGAAATTACAAAACAGTAATTATACTGTATCTTACAAAAATACATTTCGGCGATTGACAAACCTTTTCACGACTCACTAAGATTGATATATCATGAAAAAAGTATTTAAAATACTTCCTCTCATTATTCTCATCGGCGGTCTTATTGCCGGAATATATTACAGCACGCAACAATCCGGATTTGAACTTCGCAAAAAAGCCTCTGAAATTTCGGGGTCTCAATTTATTCTCAGAGGCCCTGCATCAGTAAAACCCGGAGAAAAATTCTCTGTTGACCTTGTCCTCGATACATCGACCGATCCTCAATATACTATTTCCGCAGCAGATGCAATTGTTTTATATTCAACCAATTTAAAAAATCCTCCCTCAGAATGCAATGGCAAACTGTCCCAATGTCCTTCGTTTATGCCGCCCCCGGACTACTGCCCGAATGGCACGCTCATACAAGACGAACCATCATTTCCGTGTCAATGCGCTCCCCCTCCTCGCTGTGTTACAGGGAAAGAAGTTGCCGATGGATCAAACAAAATTTCTCCCCCGAAATGGGATCTCAATTCACAATTTAACCTTATTGAGGTTATACCTGGAAAAATCTTTGAGTCCTACCCCACCCTTCCAAAGTCACAGATTAATCCTCGTCCTTTACCGGTAGAAACTGCGATGGGCATATCTCAGGAAATAAATCAAAAATCTCCTCCTGTCGGTATCCTTCCAAATCCAATTCCAAAGAGAGTCACGAGTCCTTTTACTATATCCGGTGTAAAAAATTACTCTGTTACAGATCAAGGGTCATTCAATGGATACTCCGGTTCAGCCATCTTTGCGGCACTCTCTTTTATCGCGCCGCAATCAGGATCCATGACAGTCCAGCTTAGTTATTCTGGAGCAAACGCAACAGATGACAGCAATATCAATGGATTTTTAAAAGACTCTCCAGTCAGTCTCCAACAGCCAGTAGAACGTCTCCTGACACCGCCGCAATCTTTAACAATAAAAGTGGAAATGCCCATCACAAGCATAACTCCATCATCGCCTCCGCCACCTCCGCCAATAACAACATGTACTCCTCCTCCAAAGTGTGCATACGAAAAGCCTGGCTGCTTATACGCTCAAGCTGGAGTCGTATATTGTCCGATCTCACCTACTCCAGTCCCTGTCACTCCAACACCAACACCGACACCTAAGCCTGCTACAGGCACAGTGAACGCGCAGATGAAATTTGAAGGATATACAAATGGCCCGGTAGAAGTTTCTCTCTATGGTATCCTTGATCTTCCCATACCAATTGCACGACGATCAAACGAATTCGTAGACCCGATACCTCAAACAAAATTAACCATGCTTCTTGGAAAAGGCAGAACCAATCCGGATGGATCTGCACCTATCTCAATATCAAGCGAATATTTAAACAAACCGTTTAATCTCTTTATCGAATCTTCTTCTCACCTACGAAAATTTCAGATTTCAGATCCAAAACCCATGTTTATTCAACCAGACTGTCTCGGAGACATCTGCACCACGGAAATTAAAAATCTCGTACATTTTGGCGATCTCATCCCGGGTGATATAAATAGCGATAAAAATGGAAAGAAAGACCAAATTATCAATTCATTTGATGTAAGCATGCTCTATACACAATGGTCTGGGGCTGATGAGAAAACAACTGATGGATTTTCACAAATAAATAAAAAACCGGCAGGCTCTGGAGATCTGAATCGCGACGGAGTCGTCAATACTCGTGACCTGGCACTCCTACTGTCTAATTTCAATAAACGCGGAGAAACCCAGCCTGTATCATCTATACCGCCATCAATCCTAGAACGGTATGGCGAAGGCATGATAGGTCCTCCTGTCAATGTCAAACAAGCAGAAAATATTCAGCTATAGTAGGAATTATATGAAAAAAATATACCTAGCCCAAACATTTTTTATTTTATTTATTTTTTTTCTTACGCCCCAGGGTATCTTGGAAGCCGCAAATATTTCTTTCACCGGTGAACCAAAAGCTACAGTAAATACGCCGTACAGCATTGGCATTGTCCTGTCCGGTGGAGAAAAAACACTTGGAACAGATAGTGTCATTTTATATGATCCGTCAATGCTTAAAGCCACGAGTGTCACTCAGGGAACACTCTATCCTACATATAATCCTTCGGCAAACGGAAGGATAAATCTTGAGAAAGGAAAAATCATTCTCTCTGGTTCCACTGGCTTCAATAATCCTGTAGGTGCAACCGGTGTATTTAGTAAAATTACTTTTACACCCATCAAAAAAGGAAAGACCTTGATTCGTTTTGATTACGCCAAAGGTGACACAACCAAAACAGGAATTATCGATTTTTCAGGAAAAGATCTTCTTTCAGCTATGCCAAAACCATTGGCAATTACCATAGAAAATGAATCCCCGATTGAAATTGTGTGGCGATACATGACAAAAGCCTTCTCATTTCTTAAAAAATAGCTTAAGACACAGAATCCTGTGCTCCTGAATCTACTGCCTCACTTGCCGGCTCAAGGAACACTCGTGGTTTTTTCATTCGTTGTATAAACGAAAAAACAGACTGTACCTGTGTTATCCCAAATACCCATGAAAGAAAGAGATACGTGACACACCCAATCCCACTGGCTGTTCCAGTCAAAAGTAAGAGTGGAAATGCGCGCGTAGTATCAAAGACTAATTGATCAAGAAGTTTGAGGGGAATATATAACATTATTCCGGTGGCCAGAGAGGCGATAAACATTTTTATGACCGGTTCATAGAAAGATCGTGTTCCAATATTTTTCAGTTTTCGGTCTAAAAGCACGTATAACAATACCCCGTTCACAATGCTTGAAACCGACGTAGACACACCAAGTGACCAAACCGGATATCCCATAATTTTTACAAAGTAAATACTGAGAAGTGTATTAATTGCAATCGATATTACCCCGACAAATACCGGGGTTTTGGTGTCATACAATGCATAAAATCCTCTCGCTAAAACATGGACTGCAGCCTGTGCAAAAAGAGATACACTAAATGCCGCAAGAGTAATGCCGGTGAGGCTCGTTGCTTCCCAATCAAATCGTGACGCTCCGAAAACAAGACGAACGATCGGAACCCTGAGGACGATAAATAAAACAGTAGAAGGAAACACAAAGAAAAAAACCTGATGAAGAGAGCTTATAATCGCCAGACGAAACTGTTCTCTATTATCATCGGCAGACGATTGTGAAAGAGATGGTAAAGCTGCCTGGGCAATAGTTGCTCCAAAAAGTCCGATCGGAAGCTGTTGCAGATGCTGTGCAAAATTAAAAACTGTTACCATTTTAGCGCCCAGAAGTGAGGCAAGCATCAGATCAACGGTCGTATCTATCTGAGATATAGCAAGCCCCATGGTTCTGGGTGCCATAAGTTTCCCAACTTCCCTCACGCCCGGATTTTTCACATCAAGTACCGCACTATATCGATATCCGATACTTAAAAGAAGCGGAATTTGTATCAGCATAAATAGAAGTGCGCCAATCCCGACTCCATACACTGGTGCAAAAAGTCCATACAGGGGATACAGAATTATGGTACCCGCGATAATACCTATGTTATAAACTACAGGCGCAATAGCAGGGATGAGAAAAAGATTATACGACTGTAAAATTCCTGTAAAAAAATTTCCTATCAGTAGTGGCACGACCTGGCCTATCATCATAAATCTCGTATACATCACCATTTGTTCAAGCTCAGTAGGAGAAAATCCGGGAGCCAAAAATTGGGATACTTCACGGGTCCAGAAGAAAAATGGGAAAGCAAAAAGAGCAAAAACGACAAGACTCACATTTATAAGTGAGCTCGTCATGTGCCAGGCCTGAGATTCTCCGTTGTGGGATTTATACTTTGTAAAAACCGGTATAAATGCGCTTGTTAATGCTCCCATCACGAGAAGTTCAAAGATCATATTTGGCACACGAAATGCCGCGAAATACACACCAAGTTCATCAGGTGAAAAATATGATGCAAGAAGCCGGTCTCGGAATAATCCAAGCACACGAGAGGCAAGCACCATAGACATAAGCACAAAAGCCGCAGAACCTATAGTCGATTGTTTCCGGGAGAAAAAAGAAAAAATCTGCTTCACTCTGCTATTATAGCAATCCCCTTAACAAAAAAGACAGATCTATGATATACTTAGCTTCTTATGCCGATCACGCGACAAGCAAATAAAAAATTACGCCATGACAAAAAACGCACGAAGCAAACTATGGCTATTCGTACTCACGTCAGAAATCTCGTAAAAGATCTTCGGAAATCACCTGCCAAAAAGGCATTAAACGCAGTTTTCCAGGCGCTCGACAAAGCAACAAAAACTCACATTATCCATAAAAACAAAGCGGCACGGTTAAAATCCAGGCTTTCAAAACTTCTAAAAAAATAGGCCTCCTTCCCCTCTCCTCTTAGCATTGCTATACTAGTACTGCCTATGCCGGAAACGCCGAATTCAAACATAAATCTTCTAAAAAATTCAAGTGACCAATCCCCACTGGATCGGATCACTGATTGGGCTCTGACATATGGCCGGTATATTATGATCGGTACAGAAATTGTTGTACTTTTAGCCTTTATATCACGTTTCAGTCTAGACCGAAAGCTTACGGATCTCAAAGAAGAAATAGGTCAAAAACAGCAGATACTTCTTGCTAACACATCTCTCGAAAACGAAATAAAAAACACCCAAAATCAGCTCTCGAAAGCAAAAAACATACTCACAGAGCAGGAAAAACCCATAGAAATCCTCACAAGCCTGTATTCACTCCTGCCACCCGATGTTTTTCTTCTGTCTGTTGAATTAAACCATGAAAAACTCACTCTTCGTGCAAATGCAGGCACCACCCTGGGATTTTCACAATTTCTTACAAATATGAAAGCCGGGAAAAATCTCACCCAGGTGGAGATCGGAGACATAAAAAAGAAACCGCCATTCGGTATAGATTTCTTAGTTTCAGCTCAGATAATTCAACCCAAAAAATAATATGGACACTCCATCTACTCCATCTGAAAATCTAAAGCCATTTAGCAGATATACTAAGGCTATAGAAGAAGCAACGCAAAAACCAAAAACGATCATATATTCCACAACGATCTTCTCGTTTCTTGCTATCTCTCTCTTCGGCTGGTATGCCATACGTCCAACGCTCCAGACAATTCTCTATCTTCGGCGCGAAATCAAAGACAAAACTGATATCAACAAAAAAATGGATCAAAAAATTACGTCTCTCATAGAGGCACAGGCCGAGTATCAGAAAATTCAAAAAGATATACCGGCATTATTTCAGGCCATTCCGAGTACGACGAATGTCATAGAACTAGTATCTTCACTCAAAAACATTGCCAGTGATTCAGGGGTACAAATATCATCCATTCAAATTCCGGAGGTGCCTCTCTACACAGCTGAAGCAAGTCTCCCGGGAACACTTCAACAACAAAAAACGATAAAATCAAAGCTCCAACTGGACAAAGAAAAAAAGCTGCTGGAATTTACTCTCTCGCTTGGGATAAACGGCCAGTATCCGAACATAAAAACGTTTTTGGATAAAAACAGGGAATACAGGCGCCTCATGACGATAGATTCTCTTGCTATGACACCGCAAAAAGAAGGACTTTCTGCAAGCTCCTCTAGTAGTCTCATCCGACTTGTTCTAAAATTGAAATCATACTATCTTTCGAATTAAAAATATGAATAAAGAAACGACAGACAGAGACATGCTTTTAGTATCAGTTTTTACATTTCTTACAGTCTCCTTATGGATTTTCTTTGAACTGGTAAAAACGACAAAAACTGCAGTCATATCCACCACTGAGCAGTTCGTCATAACCCCAATCACATCAAAATTTGATACTCAAACAATGTCGAATATAAAAAATCGACCGTTGTATTAACAAGACAAATTATGCACCTGCCGCAAAAAATACCAACACTACTCGGATTACTGCTTCTGTTCATAGGCATTGGAGGGAGTATCATCCTTGTTGAATCAGCAACCCGGCTGAACACTCAGGCTTCGATATCAGAGCAACCCCAGAACATTCAAATGACAAATATTACTGATACGAGTGCCACGGTGACATGGACGACAAATACGCCTACGACGGGCACCGTGACGGTACGCGAGCCAAAACGTTTTTCCCAGGATGAACGGGATAGTGATGCGAAGCTGAGAAAATATTCCACTCACAGTGTCCCAATTCATGGACTTTTGCCAAGTACTTCGTATACACTCACAATTCTTTCAAATGGTTCTGCATATCCAAAAAATGACAAGCCGTTAAAAATCAAAACTGCTCCGGAAATTTCGGCACAAGCACCGAATTTCGAACCTGCATATGGAACTGTTGTGGATGATAATAATCAACCAGTAAATAGTGCACTTGTGTATGTGACTCTGGAAGGAGGACAAACGCTTTCAACACTGTCAAAGCCTTCCGGTACATGGCTTTTGCCACTGAGTTTCGTACGCACAGAAGACCTAGGTACGTATGTACCAATTCAGGAACGGATGACTGAAAATATCCTGATTCGCGGTGAGTCTGACCAGGAAAGTACTGCGATTACCGATACACTCAATGACTCACCGGTCCCGACTATGACGCTCGGGAAAACATACGATTTCAGGCGCCAACAGGCTAAAAAGGACGCACAACCTCTTGCACAAAACTCACAGTCGACAGAAACGCCTTCAGTCCTGGGAGCGCAGACTGCCATACCTGCCACAGGACCTTTCACCGTCTCTCTTACTTCTCCTCAGGAAAATGCATCTCTCGCCACACAATACCCACTCGTCGCAGGCACTGGAATCCCGGGAAAATCCGTTGCAGTTACCCTAGGTCTTACAGAACCATTTTCTGAGATTACGACTGTTGGAATTGATGGATTATGGAAATACTCTTCTGGTCAGCCGCTCTCCCCCGGAAAACAAAGTGTAACCATAACATCAATGAATGACAAAGGAACACCTGTGGCTCTTACGCATTCGTTTACAGTATTAAAAAGCGGTACACAGGTATTGGGAGACGCAACGCCGTCTGCGACACTTGCCCCTACGCCAATAGCAACACCATCAGCCATTCCTACGTCGGAACCTATGCCTACAAGCGGATCCATCACACCGACAATTCTCCTGATTTTCCTTGGTTTGGGATTATTCCTGACAGGAACGGTAAGCCTTGCTGTC
This sequence comes from Patescibacteria group bacterium, assembly GCA_038064255.1. Lineage (GTDB taxonomy): Bacteria > Patescibacteriota > Microgenomatia > UBA10105 > UBA927 > JACREM01. The sequence goes on from JBBTTM010000016.1 coordinate 51,787, forward strand.
ATTAAGAACGAGTAGAGTGCTTGACTTTATCTATTCGAAAACCATAGTCTAGATATAGGGCATAATATGCCTGTATTGTTGTATGCCAGATCCTATTAATCCAACCAACGATGTTCAAGAACATGTTCAACCAAATATTCCTGTTGATGTAGAAGGAGTTGATCTCATTAGTTCTATATTAAACGAACAAAATCAACCTCCGGATCACACGGTAGAAAAAACTATATCAACAATCGAACCGATTTCTCCCGCCCTATCACCACTCTCTGATTCTACGCCTGTTCCGACGCCCCCACCGCTTGCGGTTCTTGTTCGGGATGCAGATAAAAAATCAGATACCGTTCCCCCTCCGCCAAAATCACCCAAAAAATCCAAAGGGGTAAGCGTCCTCATCGCAGGCATTCTCGTCCTCCTCCTATCTCTCCCGCTCGTTGTAAGTTTTATGAATCAAAAGAAACAAACTTCTGACGTACGAAGCAAAGCAGCTCAAACTGACCCGGGAGGTGGTCCTTATCCCGGCAATTGTATGAATGATTGCTTCAAAGCAGGCCATGACGGAGGTTATTGCACGCTATTATGTAATTCGATAGCGAGTCCAACTTCATATATAATTACCCCACCTAAAACAGCTTCTGGTGATTATGATAAATGTTTACTTCTATATTCAAAGACTGATTGCGATAAACTTTATAAAACTACAACAACACCAAGTAGTGGTGGACTAATTGCGTGGCAACCATGTAATAATCCTGGAGCTGTACAAGAAGCCACATGTATGGATGGACAAACTTCGACAAGATATATATGTCAAGGAGACAAAGGCTGGCAACCAGACCTTTCTGCACCTGCGTGTAAAACGGCATACTGTGCATGGCCAAGAAATAGCCCAAATGATCCATGTTGCCCACCTGCTTCTGGAGTTGATTCGTGCAACCCTTCAAGCAATGGAGGGACTGATTTATACAAATGTATCCCGGATCCATTCATATCAAAATGTACATGGATTGAAGGATGTGGAGGAGGATATTGGAAGGCAGAAGGTTGGACAGAATCAACCAACACGCAAGAGTGGAAGGATTTTGAAGCAAAATGCGGCATTAAAATCACCACACCACCAAAAATCACCCCCGCATCAACCCTCCCTCCTGGTTCAACCGGTACGCCTCCACCTGGCGGCGGCACAAATCCACCTCCGGGAGGAACCGGTACGCCTCCACCACCTCCTGGCGGACAATGCACGAGAATAAAAGTGTATAAAGATGCTATAGCGGTTGACCCAAAAACGCTTAAGGCCGGAGATGCAGTGGTCCTTGCGGTCGCAGGAGCGAATGCGTCCAAGGGGAGAATCAGGGTAAATGGAGGAAGCTGGAATGAGTCATCGACACTGAATGCTCAGAATGAATATACCGTTGCATTCACTATCCCTACGAGCACCTTAAACTTCTCGATAGAAGCAGAAGTACTCGTAAATGGAGCGTGGAAATAACACTATGCAAAAACTAAAAAAGATACTGAATGTTTTATTTACACTTCTTTTTGTTGGAGGCATGGGAGCGGTCATCTTTCTCACAACACAAAAACTTGAACAGAAAAGCTCAGTTGCACCGACTGTACCCCAAGTTACCCCAAAGGCTGCTGAACCTGCGTGTACGCTTACATTCGCACTCGCAACACCGACCCCAACACCGACAGGCTCTCCGACTACTACACCTACGCCGACTCCAGGATCAAATACCGTCCCGGAATGTACGAAACTCACGGCAAATCCAAATTCTGGATCAAGCTTCCCACTGACTGTTGAATTTACCTGCACCGGGCGTGATCCGGACGGGAAAATCTTAGCTGCAGAATTTAGCTTTGGAGACGGCAATACGAAAATAATCGATAAAGACGTAGGCAGTCCCGGATCAATTTCAACGGCCTATACATTCACTCGGGGTGGCACATTTGGCGCATCCTGCAGAGTTCGCGATAATAATGGTACCTACTCCACTACACCGGACGTATGTAAACTCTCTATCCCTATAGGTTCAGGACCTACTCCAACTCCGGCACCATACTGCGGAACAACATGTTCTACAAATACAGACTGTAAATCAGGAATGGAATGCTCGAATGGTGCATGTCGAAATCCGGTGTGTCCCACAAGCACGAACTGTCTCTGTGTTGCTCCAGCAACTCCAACAGAAGCCCCTGTTCCGAAAATTCCGGTCTCGGGCACGGGAGCCGTGCTCGGCGCATCAGTCGTCGGGGGAGGATTACTCTTGCTTCTCTTAGGCCTTGTCTGGTAGTCAGTAACTTCACTAGGGAAGTTTTTTCTGAAGATAGGATTGTATCTCACGAAACGTACCATCTCGTGGCATGAGCACATATCTTCCTCCGTACAAATACTCGAGAGGTTGAATCAATAAATCTTCAAAATTTAATTTTTCAACATCTGTTTTCTGTGTCAGTATTAATAATTTTGCGAGAATACCCACCTCACGCATCATCATGTCTGTGTTTACCGCCATATCAATAGATGTATACACGTTTTTTACAGACTCTAGTGAGTACCAAAAACCCGGATCAAACATTTTTGTTTTCAAAGCAGCAAGCACCTCCTGCTGTCGTTTACTCCGCGCAAAATCAGTACCCTCCGTCCCATCAGCATGCCTGCTTCGCACATACATAAGCGCCCTGTCACCATCCATGTGTTCAATACCTTTTATAAACACGGCAGTCGTATACCGACACGCAAAACTCGGATCTCCATTACACAGATCATTTTCTTTTCCTTCAATCGGATACAGTGGATCTTTAAATCCCTCTCCAGTATATACGTCAATTCCTCCAACGGTATTCACAACAGTTTTAAATCCGGAAAACTCCACTGACACTGTATAGTGCAAGGGTATCCCTGTAACTTCAGTTATTATTGATCGTGCCATGGCATACCCACCTCCAACTTTCTTCTCCTCTCCATAATGATACGCAGTATTAATCTTATCTTTTAAAGTTTCAGACCAGATATCACGCGGTACAGAAATGAGCGAGGTAGATTTCAAAACATGAGAGTAAGAAAAAATTATTATCGTATCGGTAAGGTCGCTTCCTTCGTGCGTCCCTCCCCCTGAACCCAAGAGCAATATATTTGTTCGTCCGTTTTCCATTTTGAGAGAATCTCCCCTTGAAGTAACGATGGAATATATATCAGGAATTGTAAGATGCGTGAGCGAGAGTATGGTCGAAACGTCACGTATTACAACAATAGCAAAAACAAAAAAAATAAGTGACAGAAAAGTCAATAAAAACCCAAATGGACGGTCAAGCCATTTTTTTCTCATAGTGGGATTATACTCTTATGAGAGCGCTTGGAGAAGTGAAAAAAAAGATTCAAATTTTAGGCTTGCACCGCCCAAAAGCACTCCGTCTATGCATTTTTGAAAAAGATACGAGGATACATTGTCTTTTGTTACACTCCCGCCATAAAGAGACAGTAATGAAGGATGTGTTTTTTTCAAATGTTCTATTACTTCGGCCGCGTGCTCCGGCGTATCAGCTTTGCCTGATCCTATTGCCCACGTCGGCTCATACGAGAATATGTCTACACCATCGGGTATAAACATATCCTCATCATTTATGCAGTATATGACAGTGAGTCCCACACGCTTTGCTTGTGCGACTTTTTTAGTAAGCAAATCATCTGATTCCAAAAAATATTTTCTCCGCTCAGTGTGGCCTATTATCACAAAAGATGCATATTCCTTCACCTGAAGTGCTGCGACTTCTCCGGTAAACGCACCCAATTCAAAAGGAGAAACATCCTGCGCGCCTACATCTATATGAACGTCCTGTTTTTTTACCTCAGAATAAAATAAATGCAAATACGGATAAGGGGGACAGATGACTGTCTGACCTGGAAAGTGGTTCAAAAAATCCTTCTTCACTCCTGCTTCTTCAACCCAAGACAGTATATCTGAACTAGTCTTATTGCTCTTCCAATTTCCGACTATGAGTGGTCGTTTCATGTGATACTATTATACCCTATGGCATCCATTCTTCTTCAAGGCCTAAACAGTGAACAGCAGGAAGCGGTGCTCCATGCAGAAGGACCAGCTCTGATACTTGCAGGTGCCGGCAGCGGAAAAACAAAAGTTCTCACTCATAAAAGCGCGTATCTTATCTCGGAAAAACACATTCTCCCGGAAGAAATTCTCATGGTCACATTTACCAATAAAGCCGCAAGTGAAATGAAAGAGAGAATCACGACACTCCTCTCTCATGGATCAAATCATGCTACCTCAATTCCGTATGCTGGAACTTTTCATGCTCTCTGTGCGCTTATTTTGAGACGTGACGGCAAACACATAGGCATTCCTCAAAACTTTGTCATTTACGATGATTCTGATCAGCTCGATACGGTGAAAAATATTATGAAGGAGCTCGATATTTCAACCAAAAATACCAATCCTGGGAGTGTTCTTCACTCCATCTCAGAAGCAAAAAATGAGCTCATTTCTCCGTCTGAGTATTCCGGAATTGCACGGGGATATTTTCAGGAAATTGTATCGACTGTCTACTCTAAATATCAGTCGACCCTCGCAAAAAACGGTGCACTCGACTTTGACGACCTCTTGGCGTATACCGTAACTCTTTTTCAAAAGCAAAACGAAATATTGGGAAGCTACCAAAATCGATTTCGATATATATTTGTAGACGAATATCAGGATACAAACAAAGCACAGTATATGATTGCAAAACTCCTGGCAAAACGATTCCGCAATATTTCAGTCGTCGGAGATGCCGCCCAATCAATTTACCGCTGGCGTGGAGCCGACTTTCGAAATATTATCAACTTTAAATCAGATTATCCGGATGCAAAAGAATTTCATCTGTCACAAAATTACCGTTCGACTCAGATCATCCTTGATGCTGCATACGGAGTTATAGCAAAAAACAAAAGCCACCCAATTTTAAAACTTTGGACAAATAAATCTGGAGGCGAAAAAATTACACTGTACGAAGCAAGAAACGAACACGACGAAGCGACATTTATCCTTCAAACTATTCTGCAATCCGGACGTCCCGCACAGGACTTTGCAATTCTTTATCGAACAAATGCGCAATCACGGGTTCTGGAAGAAGCATTCATCCGTGCGGGTGTCCCATATGCTCTGGTTGGCGGCACCAGGTTTTACGAAAGGAAAGAGATAAAAGACGTCCTTTGTTATTTACGTCTTATAGAAAACAACAAAGACGAAGTGTCTCTCCGCAGAGCAGAAAAAATAGGAAAAACGAAACTGTCTAAATTTTTATCATATAGCGAATCCCTAAAATCAGAGAATGCTCTCATTACGCGTTCCACCACAGAAATACTTGACGATATCCTCTCTGTCACTTCGTACCTTTCGCTCTATGATGCAAACATTGAAGAGGAAGCATCAAGACTTGAAAATATCAAGGAACTTAGATCCGTAGCGACTGAATTTCCTATTCTCCGGGAATTTCTGGAGACGATCTCCCTCGTAGAACAGGCATCCGAACCAAGATCAAAATCTCACGAAAACAGTAAAAAAGCAGTAATCATGTCAACGGTTCACGCATCAAAGGGCCTCGAATTTCCCATCGTATTTCTTATCGGCATGGAAGAGGGATTGTTTCCGCACAGTAGATCCGTCATGGACAAAGAAGAACTCGAAGAAGAAAGAAGACTCTGCTATGTTGCGCTTACACGGGCCAAAGAGAGGATCTATCTCACCCACGCAAATAAACGGTTATTCTTTGGGACAAGAACTGAAAACACCATCTCCCGGTTTGTTTCTGACATTCCGGAGTGGGCATTGAATTTACAGGTTTCGCTAGATGCTAGCCGCGGATTTCGGGAAGATGATTATCTACTGTAGACTCCAAACATTTTCATACCTACGACTAGGAACGTCCCAAGAACTACCAAAACCGAAAGTACCATTTCAATCTGAATAAATACGCGCGCAAGTCCCTTTACGTGACCAAATGAAAAAAGATGCGGTACTAATCGCGGGTCTATAGGAAGCCATGAAAGATCTTTATCTTTCCGACTGACTCTCTTATGAATCCCTCTAGTCTTCATGGTATATCCATTGTACCACACGAAAAAAAGAGCGATAATACGCTCATGACTACTGGAAATCTGTCAATTCGTATACCATTAGATTCTGACGAGTCTTTATGGAACTCACTGGTATCTCACCCACTGCAATCGTGGGCATGGGGAGAATTTAGAAAATCAATGGGTATTACAGTCGTGCGACTTCTTGTTCTTGAAAACGAAAAACCAACAGATGCATGGCAGGTCTCATTTCATAGGGTACCCAAGCTTCCGTATACAATAGGATACTTTCCCAAAGGCCCAACACCAGATGATTTTATGATAGAAGAGTTAGGAAAAATCGGAAGGAAAAATAATGCAATTTTCATCCAAATTGAACCAAATGTCTTATCAGATTTCAAATTTCAAATTGAAAATTTCAAATTACTACTACCTTCTCATCATCCATTATTTACGAAATACACATTCATTCTCGATATCACAAAATCAGAAGAAGAACTTCTGAAATCATTTCACCCAAAAACGCGCTACAACATCCGCCTTGCCGAAAAACGCGGAGTGAAAATCGCGGAAGATAATAGCGACAGCGCATTTGAAGAATTTGTCAGACTTTCAAAAGAAACCACCGAAAGACAGGGATTTTATGCGCATAACAAAACATATCAGCAAACTCTTTGGAAAATATTTTCGAAAAACCATCATGCACGGCTATTTACTGCCACATACGAAGGGAAAACTCTGGCAGCTTGGATTATGTTTGTCTTCCACGACACGCTGTATTATCCCTACGGTGCATCATCACGGGATCATAGAGACGTCATGGCACCAAATCTTATGCTCTGGGATATCATAAAATGGGGAAAACAAAACGGAATTACATCCATTGACCTTTGGGGAGCACTCGGACCTCCGCCAGCTGGCGGATCCAATGAAAAAGATCCGTGGTATGGTTTTCATAGGTTTAAGGAAGGCTATAATCCAAAACTTATAGAATTCATAGGATCGTACGATCTTGTTTTTCAACCTCTTCTCTACTCTTTGTATAAACTTACAGATACAATCCGATGGAAAGTGTTAAATTTCAATAAATAATTATATTGAATTTGACTAAAACTACGCTCTACTCATTTACTACCAAATAATTATGGAGCTTCAACAATCTAAAATGTATCAATCATATATCGCTTCCCTCGGATGGACGGTTTTCTCTGTCGGTAAAAGTGTTCTATTTTTAAAACACATTCCCTTTCTTGGCACACTTGCAAAACTACAACGCCCAGACACACTTCCTGAAATCAACTCTTTTATCGCTTTACTCAAAGAAAAAAAGATAAAAACACTTGCTATTGAACCGAGTCCAAGAGTAAATCAGAAAGAATTTTCCAGTTTTTGCACTTCGATACGCCCCTATGTGAAACTCAACTCTTCCCCGTTTCTCCCGACAAAAACAATTCTTATAGACTTAAAACCGCCAGTTGATACGATTTTCAATCATTTTTCTGAAGCCAAGAGACGGGCTGTTAGAAAAGCGGAAAAAAATGGAGTACTCGTCCGGGAGTCACCGAACATTTCCGATCTCATACACATAAAAAATAAATCTGCGGGCTTTTTAGGGTTTATCACGACCCATGGTACCCGCGAACTCTGGAACGTGTTTAGCCCAAAAAATGCAACGACTCTCATAGCGTACAGTTCAGAGAAATCTTCAGATCCTATCGCCGGAGTTCTTCTTGTTTTTTATAACAACACATCGTATTACTGGATCGCAGGCGCGAAGCGTGAAGGAAAAAAGCTTTTTGCTCCGACCCTCCTGGTGTATGAAGCACTGAAAATTTCCAAAAAACGAAATATGAAAACTTTCGATTTTGTAGGCGTCTTCGACGACCGCATGCCGAATGAAAATAGAGCATGGAAAGGTTTCACTAAATTCAAAGAAGGCTTCGGAGGAAAAGAGCTTTACTATCCTGTCTCTAGTCTCTCAAGCTACTGCCACGCTTCACAGATGAGCTTAAATTCACAAAAATCACAATGTTTTCCGGGAGTCGGAGCAAAGGAACTCGTCTGAATTTCTTCCGCGCGGGTCTTGACCGTCTCCCTCACTGCATCAAGCTGTTCTTGTGTTCGGACTCCGCTTATTTTTTCCTGATCCTCAAAAAAATAAAAAGATACGACTACATCTTCGGGTTTTCGCGTAAAGAGAGTTGGAGCGGTAGCCGAGAGGGCATAGACACTTAGCTGAAAATCCTTTGATACATCTCGATTTTTTGGCGTCTTTCCTGTTTTGTAATCTATTATTTCTACTTTGCCGTTTTCCAAAGCATCTATCCTATCTATTTTTCCTCCGAGTGTGAGATGCGGAGTTATTCTAATTTTAAACGGCTCTTCGAGGGATAGGGGAACATGTCCTCTGACATATCCTTTTTTAAAAAATCCTTCAAGTAGTTCCGTCCCGTGTGTCTTCATTTTTGTCTCATATAATTCATTCCCATATCCTATGTTTGACCAAAAATGTTCATACAATGAAAGGAGTGTTTTCTTCGAAGGATTTTCACCTTTTCGAACCAGTTCATAAAACGCATACATGGTTTTGTGAATAGTATCGCCAAATGATAATGCGCTCGAAGGTGGAACCGGAAGCTTTACGATATACCGATACTTATACTGCAAAGGACACGTCTCAAAAGAACTTAACTGTGAATATGAAAGGAATGAGAGTGGCGTCGAAATTTTCGCCACCATTCCTGTTTCCTCTTTTCTCCCCCAATCTAAAAATGAAAGCTGTGCTGTTTGTTTTTCGGGAGACTGGAGAAATTGTCTGTCTCCCAAACCCAGTGCTTCCTCTATGAACACTGAAAGTTTTTTCTCCCGCTTCCCTTCGTTATAAAACTTTGATCCGGAAAGGAATAATTGATCCCTCGCGCGCGTCATCGCCACGTAAAAAATCCTTCTCTCTTCCTGTTCGTGGTACTCACCGGAGGGCAATATTTCATGTATAAACACTTCGGGAAGAGGTATCTGCTCCTTTCGCTCAATCGTCGGAAATCTTCCGGAAACAAGATTTACTACAAACACAACAGGAAACTCCAGTCCTTTTGAACCATGAATGGTGAGAATATTTACGGCATTTTCACTCGCCCAATCGGTGTCACTTGATGCAGGTGATTCTCCGAGATCAAGCGAAAGCGAGATCCAATCTAAGACTGCAAATACGCTTGCATCTGCATGCGTCGTCTCATACGTCTTTAATTTATTAAAAAACTTTGCAATATTCATGGCTTTGCGTTCATCTATCTCGGTCTTATATGTTGCAAGTTTTACGAGTAATCCTGTATCTTCCAGGAAATAATAAAGTATCTGACCAGCCGATTCCTTTTTCATCCGATCCATATGACGGTGAGCCATAGTTACCAGAGACAAGACTTCGCTCTTTGATGATTCAGAAATTGAAATTGTATCCAGCTTTTCGCATACTTCAAACATTGAAATACCCCTTTTCCGTGAAGCGGCAGCTATCGCGACTATGTCTCTCCCATCTATATGAAGCCAATCCATAGATAACACACGGAAAAACGCGACGTTATCGTAAAAATTTGAAAGAAGAGTAAGATATGCGATGAGATCTTTTATCTCAGCCTGACGGAGAAGCTGTCCCGGACCTAAAAATTGATACGGTATATGAAAACGCGCTAAAGCGCGTGTAAATGGCTCAGCGTGCGAATTAGCGCGCACAAGTATGGCAAAATCCCTCCATTCGTACGATTCATTTTTATCTTTTTGATTTGTAATTTTTGATTTTTGCTGTGCCCGTCCATAGCCTTGTGCGAAGGAGGGATCTTTGATCTTTGATATTGTTCTTGCAACCTCGTCTGCCTCGTTCTCCCCACGATCTGTTAGGATTAGTCCAACTTGCTCACCTTTTATCCGTCTCATACTTTCAAGTTTCTTGTCGATCTTTTCTACCACTTCCAGCCGATCCGGATTATTGTGTTCGACAGCATCGTGAGATCTATCGAGTATTTCCTGCGTCGATCGATAATTTTTTGTTAGAACAATAACCTTTGCATTCGAATATTTTGATCGAAACTGCACAATGTTGGACACTGCCGCCCCCCGCCACCGGTAGATAGCCTGATCGTCATCTCCTACGACTGTGAGATTATTTTTTGGAGACGAAATAAGCATTGCAAGCTCATTCTGTGCAAAATTCGTGTCCTGAAATTCATCGATCAATACATACGAAAACTGATCCTGATATTGTTTTAATACTGAGGGCCGTTCGCGAAAAAGTTTCAGACAATAGGAAATTAAGTCACTAAAATCAAATACACTCTCCTTGAGTTTCAACTTTTCGTACAAAAGATACGCCTTGGCCAACTCTTTATATTTTTCAATTTCTTCCTTTTCCTCTGGAATCATATTTCGTTTTTCACTTTTCGTTTTCCGTTTTTCACTAGCCCAGGCAAGATAGTTCTTGGACGTCACATCCTCATCTTTAAGCCTTGAAAAATGAGTGATCATTCCCTGTATAAATTTCTGAGGATTTCCAAGAGGTCTGAAGTACGATAAATCAAATGAAAATAAATGGCGCTTAAAAAATTGTATCGTTTCTGCCTCGGTCATCACGCGAAACCCGGGATCTATCCCGATGTGTATCCCGTGAGAACGAAGCACCCGATCACAGAATGCATGAAACGTCGATATCCACATCTGGGTTACTCCGTACGGAAGCGCTTTATCTACCCGTTCCTCCATCTCCTGACTCGCTTTCTCGGTAAACGTGAGCGCTAGTATCTCCTGAGGTTTGGCTTTCCCAGAAGTGATACGGTGTACGATCCGCTCGGTTATGACGGTCGTCTTCCCCGTTCCTGCTCCGGCGATAATAAGAAGCGGCCCTTCTCCGTGTTCCACCGCCGCTCTCTGTTCTGTATTTAAAATTCGTTCTGCAAAATCATTCATGTTATAGATACTTCAATAGTTCGGGGAATTCCTTCATTCTCTCTCCCGCAGTTGACACACTAAAATGAAACGCATTTTCGATTACTGATACTTCGCCGCCCGTCAACCCCGTAATCGCATATGCCTGAGCTATCGGGACGTATGGGTCATTTGGAGAATGAATTATGATAAATTCTCTGCAAGAAAATCGTAGTTTTTTACCATTCCAACTCTTTGGAAATTGGTTCATATATTGTTCTTTCTTTACTTTTGTAAACAAATATTCTGTTAAATTTAAATCAAGCATGCCTGCGACAAGAATAGCCTTTTTCACTCTGGCACCAGCCGGAAGCATCTGGAGAATGCCAAGCACTATAGTCGCTCCTGATGAATGACCAATAAATATTGTGTCTTCGTCAATTGTAGTTAATGAGCAAACGAGCTCATTTGTTTTTATCAAATTCGGGGTATCTGGCGTTGGTAGCTTTGGAATAAAAACCTCATATCCCAAATTCTTTGCATGATTTCCGACAAATTTATACCACTGCTTATCTGGACTCGCTCCGAGGCCATGGAGGATTATAAGTTTTTTCATAAGTTGAGTTTAATTTTTTTAAGGAAAAGCGGAAACTTTTTAAATCGCTTGTCATAAGCAATGTTAAAATGTCCAGCGTTTCTAATAAGAATAAATTCTGCATCTAAATTCTTTGCGATTTCTTTTCCTTCTTCTATCGGAATCTCATCATTGGTTGATTGATATACTACACGAAAATAAATATTCTTTTTTATTTTACTCCAGTCAAATGGAATTTGAGCATCATTTTCGTCCGCAGTCCAATCTTTCCTCATCCAGTGATGCAAAAACGGCCCGACAAATAACGCAGTGTGGATTGGCGTATTTAATCGTTGCAATAAATGATATAGAAACACGCATCCGCGACTATGCGCTACGATGATTGTATCCCGATCCAAGTATTGCATATACGGTAAAAAAACTTCAAACCACTTATGAATATCATGCGTACCGTCGGATGGTGCATTGCTCTTCGGGCAGGGGAACTGCGGGACACAAACACGATGTCCAATTTTTTCTAACTCATCTTTAAGCCAAGGAAACCAGTTCTCTCCAGGGTGCCCATAACTTCCATGAATAATAAACACCGTCGCCATAGTCGAAGTATACCAAGATCAGGATTTACACAAAATACCTACGTTTCGCTTGTCATTGCGAGGGTCCGTCAGCTCACGTAGACGCGGCTATCTTTTTATAAAAAGGTTCGAAATATTGCAAGTGCGTAAATCCTGCAAGATGCAAATTTTCGCGTTCAACGGTTGAATATACTCAGAAAACTCGGGTTTGCAACCCTCGTGTTCGAGTATAGACCCATCTAACCCGCTTCGCCGTAGATTCAGCGAGGCGAGTCAGCTTTTTCGCTTAAGAAAGCTGTCCTTCGATATACTCAGGATCCTGAGCCTGTCGAATAGACAAACCTGAGTAAGATGGGTATATATACATTCTTGTTCAAGACATTGAGAAACGTACCTGTTCAAACTCCTGATACAATTCTTTATTCTTCGAGCCTAAGCGAGAAGTTTATCTGAAAATAGTTCTCGGTAAATAGCTTCGAACAATATAATCTCTATCAAAAGACTGAACAGTTACTGAGCAACGAAACGTTTGACTATAGACGATTTGAATAATTCGAATCCCAGAAATCATGAAATACACTCTATGTAATTATGTAATAGTGAATTCAATCAACTAATTGGATTTATTTTGTATACTTGCACACTTGTGCATGATTACAAATAAATTCAATGATTCAATTTGAATACTGGAATGAGGTTGAGGCACTAACCCTCAGAGGCGAAAGTGGCGCCGAAGATCGCTATCATTTTCTATTCGTTCTACAGTGGCAAGCTTTACACTATGTGGCATCTCCCACACTTCGCGCAAAAATTTTATCTCTTTCTCACATGGATACGGGCAGATATAGACACTTCGCTGCATCTGAAAAAATCCAAGATTTTTGAGTTTCCGCTGAAACATGATGCGCTCTATTTGTCCTGCGGGGATATCAAAAAACACCATGCGCCATTTTCCGTCCCACTCTTCTTGTTTTTGTATCGCCATGGTGTCTATGTCATAGGAAAGCGTTAGCTTTTTACCTTTATCGGTGAGCCGCACGATGTAACCGTTTTTCGTATCCACGACATCGACGACGCCCTGCCGCCAGAGTCGCTCTACAGTGCGCCGAGCTGATGAAGGATATAAACATGTATCAGCCTTTGTATTCTTTTTCCCTAAAAATTGAAGTGATCGTATAGCACCGGGTGCTGCTATTGCAACTGCAAGAACAACCCCGAGCTTTAGTAATGCCAGTATACCCTCGACAGTCGCATGGGTATTCTCTTTCTCTTGCGCTGGTCTCCCTCGTTTTCGTTTCATAGTATTCATACATTGAGCGCTTTTTATACCCCTTATTTCCTAAAAAAGCTTTATTCCGTTGCCCCTTCATACTCATCTCACCCTTTCACACTCATTGTTCTCACATCCTCACATCCTCACATTCTCACCATCTGTTCACCTTAACCATACCACCATGATTTAATTTGTCAACATGCACACTTGTGCAATAGTACAAATTAATTAGATCTTCCGAATAGAGAAATTGCCACCCTCCAACGAATTCTCTTCAGCAAAACTCGGGCAAGCCGGGTAAACTGATCTCTACTATGGTAAACGAAGCGCTGATACTCTGTGTAAGTTCCATAAGAATGAAACTTTTTGGAGAGTTTTTGCGTATTACTATCTGGATCTTATAAAAAATTTAAAGGGAGTTACTGTATGACATTCAAAAATAACCCAATTTTTAAAGCAGCCGTACTTTCAGCCATTTCTGTCAGTCCATTTCTTTCTGCTGGTAATGTCTTTGCTCAAACTCCTACGCCGATACGCCAAGAATTACGCGAGTCAATAAAGGAAAACCGTAAAGAAATAAAAGAAGAAATAAAAACACTTCGGTCAGATAAAACCAACCGCCCAGCGCATTTTACCGGCGGTTCAGTGACGGGAATCTCAGGTTCAGCTCTCACTGTAACTAAAGACGGAAAAACTATTTCTATAACGACAGACTCAAACACTAAATACCGCAGGCGTTTCTGGGGAAATGGTTCACTTTCTGAAATCTCAGTCGGAGACATGATAAACGTCTGGGGCAAATGGACAAATACGGACGGCACCGCCATGAATGCCACGATTATTCGTGATACATCTGTACAGAAACGAAAAGGAACATTTATCGGTGCAGTGACGAGTAAATCAGGAAGTACATTTACTCTTCAAACGGTAAATCGCGGAAACCAAGCTGTAACGGTAGATACGTCTAAAGCAAAAATAGTAAACAGAAAAAATCAGACTATGACGCTTGACGGAGTCAGTACCAGCGACAGACTACAGGTAAAGGGTCTTTGGGACTCAAAACTCAATACCATCACAGAGGTCACGCACCTGAAAGACTTCTCATTTCCGGTTAAAACCACCGTCACTCCATCTGCAACATCAGGCGGTACAGTAAAGGAGTAATTTCAAAAAACGATTACCTTGATTCATCCGAGGTTTTCAGTAACCGTTCTTGTGACAGTTTCTGTCCCATCTGGGCATAACCGCTTGAAACGGAAGACATGCTATTGTACGCATTCGTCACGTGTTTGTTGAGTGTAGAGAGTTGATCGTCTATCTTTTTGTAATCTTTTTGTATCGCACGAAGAAGGGTAAATACTTCTTTGGATTTTTCCTCCATCGCCTTCCCCTGAAAACTCACAAGAAGAAGCTGAAGGTGAGCATAGAGCGTATTTGGCGACACCGGATAGACTCGCTCTTTGCGGGCAAACTCCATGACATCGGGAATATTCACAAGTTCGTAATACACAGCTTCAGACGGGATATACATGAGGGCAAAATCCATCGTCCCTTCCTCAGGTAAAATATATTTTTTGCTTATATCAGTAATGTGTTTTTTTATATCTGATGCAAAATCTTTTCCTGCCCGTTTTCTATCCTCTTCGCTTGCTCCGGAATGCATCAGAGTAAAATTTTCCATGGGAAATTTTGAATCTATGCATAGAAGCCCCGCATCGGTTTTTAGTACCGCGTCAACCTTCACCCCCGAATGAAACGAATACTGTAGAAAAAAGGAATTTCGTGGAAATGTCTGTCCGATCATGTCTTTTAGCACCTCTTCACCTATGTTTCCTCGAAGTTTGGGAGATTGTAAAAACTCCTGCAGGCTTTTTATCCCCCGCCCGACTTCAGACATCTCCCCTAAGTTTCTTTTAAGATCCCCGATGACTCTTGCCGCTGTATCAAGCCTGTCGTTTAGCTGCCTCGAATTTTCTGAAAGGACTTTTGACACCTCGCTTGTAGATCCTCTCATGGATTCATGAAGTGTTTTATTCGTTTGTTCTATAGACTGCTGCATTGATCCAAGCCACGACAGAAGCGCCTTGTCATGTGCCGGAGCCTTAGACTTTTCGGCATACCAAACAAAAAAAACTCCGAGAGATATAAATCCAATAATCGTGACAGTAATGAGGATAATAGTTTCGACAGTCATAATGCTTAGAGTATACTATGTTACAAATGAAACCTCATACGCCGCTACTTATTTTTTACTGGATCACTCTGATTTCGATTCTCGGATTTTATCTTCGCAGTATTCCACCATCAAATAATACTGCAATCTCCATCTTTTTTTTCATACTTTTTTGTTTTCTTTTTGTATCCTCCCGATTTATTACGACTTCATACTCGCGAAGTTTTCTGATTTCAATAGCATTTACAATCACACTCTTACTTCGTCTCTTCGGTCTTAAAAACTTTTTATATCCGCTCCTACTCTTTTGTATCTTTATAATTGTTGACCAGATCATGAGTTCGAAAAGCGAACACTAGCCCATCCGTAGCTTGAGCGTAGCGAAATCCCTTGCGGATCGAAGCGAGATGCGAAGGAGGGTTGAGTCAGGGGTTCAATTTCGCTACAATTGCCTCAATGAGTAAATTCTATCTTACGAGTGCAATTCCATACGTAAATGCGGCTCCTCACATAGGACATGCGCAGGAATTTGTCTATGCAGACGTCATCAGACGATATAGATCACTTCTGGGAGACAAAGTGCTCTATCTCTGCGGTGCAGACGAAAACGCACTCAAAATAGTCCAGGCGGCAGAAAAAGCACAACTAAATCCGCAG
Organism: Patescibacteria group bacterium; assembly: GCA_038064255.1. Taxonomy (GTDB): domain Bacteria; phylum Patescibacteriota; class Microgenomatia; order UBA10105; family UBA927; genus JACREM01. The sequence goes on from JBBTTM010000016.1 coordinate 68,044, forward strand.
GAATTTACGGACCTACACCAAAAAGAATTTTTAGATCTTGCCGAAAAACTCTCTGTTCATTTTGATGTCTGGCAACGGGGTACAGACCAGATTCATCATTACCCATCGTCACAAAAACTCTGGGAACTGTGCCAAAAAAACGATGATATTTATAAAAAATCTTATACAGGCCTCTATTGCGTCGGATGCGAACAGTTCTATCCCAAAGAAGAATTGGATGAAAACGGAGAATGTTTTGAACATCCGGGGAGAAAACTTGAAGAAGTCTCAGAAGAAAATTATTTTTTCCGTCTCTCAAAATACCAATCATTCATTGTGGATCTTATCGAATCCGATACGCTTAAAATACTTCCAACCGTCCGTAAAAATGAAGCGCTTGCATTTGCAAAACGGGGCTTAGAAGATTTTTCCATCTCACGAAGCGTTCAACGTGCAAAAGGATGGGGTGTACCCGTGTCAGGAGACCCTGATCAGATCATGTATGTCTGGTTTGATGCGCTAAACATCTACCAGACCGGTATAGGCTTTGGATTTGATTCAGAAAAATTTAATACATGGTCCGGACAGGATTGCATGGTAATAGGGAAAGGAATTTTACGCTTTCATGTCGTTTACTGGCCGGCAATTCTAAAATCTGCGGGATTACCGCTTCCGAAATCCTGTTTCTCACATGGGTATCTCACAGTAGACGGACAGAAAATGAGTAAATCAGTAGGAAACGTGGTCAATCCTCTGTCTGTCATAGAAAAATATGGTACGGATGCAGTACGGTATTACCTCTTAAAAGAAATTCCATCATATAGCGATGGAGACTATTCCGAAAGGCGGTTCAAAGAGGTTTACAACAGCGACCTGGCCGGCGGACTTGGAAATCTCGTCGCACGCGTGGCCAAACTTGCAGAAAAAACACAGTCGCTCAGTATAAAATTGTTCAATTTTTCTGTTCTCGCTTCAAAAACATACAATACTGAACTCGATGAGTATAGATTTAACGATGCACTTGCAATGATCTGGAAAAAAATTAAAGATGCAGACCAATTCATAGACTCAAACGAACCCTGGAAACTGGAAGGAAAAGCTCTGTCATCTGTCATTGAAACAGCGTCAAGTAAAATAATCGACATCGCGACACTTCTCGAACCATTTATGCCAGAAACCTCAAGTAAAATCGTTGCACAATTTACATCCGAAAAAATCACTAGCCAGCCTTCCCTTTTTCCAAGAATAACATAAGTTTATTTGGAACATCATATTATTGAATAATTGTCTCGCGGAGCGAGATCTTGCTTCGCAAGAGATTATTTGCTTATTTGATTATTGTTATGTATATAGACACTCACTGCCACTTAAACCTTCCTGAATTTGATACTGATCTGATTACAGTCATAGGTAATGCAAAAAAAGCAGGAGTTAAAAAAATCATCATCCCCGGTGTCGATCTCTTTTTTTCAAAAAAAGCCATTGATATCGCGCTGACACAACCGGGCACGCTTTTTGCAAGTATTGGGTTTCATCCATATGAAGCGAACAA
>JBBTTM010000016.1:69674-97574 GCA_038064255.1 Patescibacteria group bacterium
GGCGAATGCGGACTGGATTATCACAAGTTCAAGGGAGAAAAAGCAGATGGTAAAAAAGACCAGCAAAAACATCTATTTGAAGATCAACTTTTACTTGCCTTAAAAAATAATCTTCCGGTCATAATGCACTGCCGAGACGCATTCGAGGATCTATTTTCAGTACTAGATGCACTTCCAAATATTCCACAAGGTGTCATCCACTGTTTTTCCGGCGGACTTCAGGATCTCCGAATGGCTGCTGAAAGAAATTTATATTTCGGTATCGATGGAAACGTTACCTACACAAAACATATTCAATCGATTATTTCGTCAATTCCTCCTGATAAATTACTTCTTGAAACTGATGCTCCGTATCTTACTCCCGAACCACATCGAGGAGAGCGAAATGAACCAAAATATATCCCATTGATTTCAAATACCATTGCCCAATTAACAAATACACCAGCAATCTCAATCTCGGAACATACTACGGAAAACGCATCGTCATTATTTCGTATTACGTCTTGATCAGATTATTTGTTTATTGGTAGTATTTGATTATTGGTAGTATTTGATTATTAAAAGCTATGACTATCTCTATCATCATCCCCGCATATAACGAAGAAAAATTCTTACCTGATACATTAAAATCAATCCAAAATCTTATTAGAAAACCGGATGAAGTAATTATTGTTGATGGAGGATCTACGGATAATACTGCAATAATCGGAAAATCGTTTAATACAAAAGTAATCACCGTAGAACACAGAGGCATTGGGTACGCGAGACAAAAGGGTCTAGAAAAAGCAACCTGTGATATCGTCGCCTATACCGATGCAGATACAATTGTCCCAAGAGATTGGCTGTCAAAAATCGAAGAATCTCTCTCAGGTCCCGAGGTATCTGCTGTTTACAGCGGCTATTACGTCACAAATTCTTGGTTTATATATTGGTATTTTATTAATTATATCCAGCCGTTTATATTTCACATTGGGTATCTTCTGAATATGTACTTTGGAGGTGGTCAGAATATTGCATTCTGGAAAAATAAAGGCATTAAATCAGGAGGATTTCCAGTAGATTTTAAAAGCGTTGAAGATTTTGAAATACTTAAACGACTCAAAACTGTCGGAAAAGTCATCTATAGAACAGATAATTTTGTTAATAGTTCAGGAAGACGAGGTAGCGAAGGATTCTCTATGATTACTCGAGTTCTCAAGGGATTTTTTATTTACTTCACAACCGGGAAGGCCGATAAATTCGACTTTCCTGATATCCGTTAATTTTACTCTACTACTGATTACATGCTATAATTAGCTTGTATTTATGCGCCAACTCTACGAAAAGTATCCCCGTTCCTTGCAGCGGTTTTTTGAAATTCTCGTCCCAAGTTTATCGTGGGCTCTTATCACTATGCCCGTATGGCTTTCGTTCTGGCACCCGGCGTTTGTGGCCTACCTCGTCATCCTCTTTGATGTGTACTGGTTATCAAAATCCTCTGTCTCAGCGGTAAACGCATTACGATCGTATGTCAAAATGATCGCCCATATTCAGATAAACTGGCTTGAAAAAGTAAAATTGCTTCCTCGTTTCCGATCACTCTATCACATCATCATCATACCCGAATTCAAAGAACCTCTTCATATACTGGAACGAACAATTTTAAATCTTTCTAAGCAAGAGTATCCTCTCGACCGCCTCATCATCGTTCTTGCCACAGAGGAAAAAGACGAAGAGTCAAATCAAACAGCAGAAATACTCAAGAAAAAATTTGGTTCATTGTTTGGTAAATTTCTTGTCACATCCCACCCGCTTGTATCCGGTGAAGTAGCGGGAAAATCATCAAACATGGCATACGCAGCCCGTGCAGTTATGAATAAATTGAAACATTGGCGGATATCACTCGACGACACGACAGTCACATCATGTGATGCGGACGCATTTCTGCATCCAAAATATTTTGCATGTTTTTCATATCAATTCCTGACAGACCCGGACAGATACTATCATTTCTATCAGGGAGCAATACTTTTCTATTCAAATATCTGGAGATTGCCGCTTCCGAATAAGTTTCTTAATACTCTCAATAGTATCTGGAATCTTGCTGTATTATCAGAGGAGGATAGACTCATAAATTTTTCCACATACTCTCTCTCGTTTAAAACCGCTGTATCAGCAGGGTACTGGGGCGTAGATGTCATTCCGGAAGACTATCATCTTTTTTTCACTGTCTATTTTTCTCTCGGACAGAAAGTTTCAACACGGGGTATATTTCTTCCTGTCTATGTAGATGCTGCCGAAAGTCATGGGTTTTTTAAAACTATGATAAATCAATATGAACAATCAAAACGTTGGGCGTGGGGAGTGTCCGATGTTCCGTTTATCATCCGCGGAATCCTCACTCACCCGGAGATACCTCTCAGGGATCGACTCCGACGACTTATCCAAATACTCGAACATCATATATTCTGGCCGGCAAACTGGTTTGTTCTGACTATTGGTAGCACTATACCAACGCTTGTTAATCCAGCATTTGGCCGGACAGTGCTTGGACACAATATACCCAAAATTTCTTCAGGAATCCTGACACTCTCTACGCTCTTTCTATTAATAATCTTTTATATCGATTGGAAAATTAAACCCCCACGCCCAAAGGATTTTGCGACATGGAAACTTCCATTTTTTTACTTACAGTGGCTCACACTTCCTATCATTTCGTTTTTCCTCAGTGCCCTCCCGGGTCTGGATGCTCATACACGTCTACTGTTCGGCAAGCGTCTTGAGTATCGGGTTACAGAAAAAATTTGAAGCCTAAACTTTACGCAGCCCCGCCGAAGCGAGTACTTCGCGAAAGGGGATGAAACCTGTATAATAATCTCGTATGTATTTCGTCAATTCTTTCCTTCAATTTCTTGTGTCGCATACACCGCTCCTATACCTCACACAAAGCATTTGGCGTGACGAAGCATATTCTATCCTTGCAGCACAACAGCCGCTTGTCCGTTTTCTTTCGACTCTCACGTTTGAACCGCCTCTCTACTACATTCTTCTTCATTTTTGGATAAAACTCTTCGGCACAAGCGAAGTTGCAGTGCGGTCTCTTTCACTCGTAGGATTTCTTATAGCATGCTCTGTCATCGTCATATGGTCAGAAAAAAGGTTTGGAAAACATTTTCTTTCCTGGGTTACTCCCCTTACATTTCTATTAAACCCCATGCTTCTTTACTATGCATTTGAAGCCAGAGCATATGGCTGGTATATGGCATTTATTGCACTAGCGCTATATGGGTATCTTCAAAAAAAATGGGCCATCTTTATTTGTGCCACTATCCTTGGATTTTATACCCATGTCTATATGATTTTTTTTCCTATAGTGACTACGCTCCATTTCCTCATCACTGAATACAAACATCTTTCAATAAAACAATTACTTCAAAATAAATACATTCAAAGTATCGCGCTGATTGGAGTATGTATCTTTCCATGGCTCCTTCTTACTGCTTCACACATGTCCAAACTATCTTCTTCATGGTATTTTCCTGTAGATTTTCATCTTCTATCTTCTGTACTTGGAAATATGTTCATCGGATATGAAGGTACACCCTGGTATCTCTGGGGAAGTACAGCATTTGGATCCATCGCGCTGTTGGCACTCATGGCTCTACTACTCATCTCCAAACACCAGAGAAAAACGAATCTCTTCATTCTACTAATAATCACTCTTCCGCTCGCAATAGTCCTAGGATTTTCACTCATCGTAAAACCAATGTTTGTAAATAGATACCTTCTCCCCGTAACATTCGGAGAAATCATCCTCATAGTCTCTATTCTCGAGCTGATAAAAAATAAAGCAGTTCAGATTCTTTGCACTGTACTTTATGTTGGATTTTTACTGTGGATAAATATCTGGTATCCACCCCTACACGCAAAACTACCCATCCGCGACACGATTACGCAGATAAATTCACTGAAAAAACCCTCAGATGTCGTATTTGCTACCTCTCCGCTCATATTTTTTGAAACTATTTACTATAGCACGCGGCCGAGTGAAGTCTATCTGTATAATCCTGAAGGTTCTGCTTTTCCGTGGTACGTCGGGGATTCTATAGTCAGTCAATCCCAGATGGCACGCGATCTACCACTCTATCCCACCAGAGCATTCCTGGTGCATGAAGACGGAACATATTCACTCATGTATAGATCCGCCATACTATCTATTGCAAAAAGTAAAAAATAATCATGGCTTTTCTTCTTAAAAATCATTTTTCATATGTACATGAGATACACTCTCTTTTGAATAAAAACTGGGTTATAAATATCTCCATGAAGCTCTCGATAGTATTGATCGTTATCCAGTCAATGGCCGTTGGAATTTCGTGGAAAAAACTTCCTCCCATGGTCCCCCTCTGGTATTCACTTCCGTGGGGAGATGAACAACTAGCGGCACCTTTTTGGCTCATCATTCTTCCGCTTTCATGTACGGTTTGGCAGTGCATTGCGACACTCACAAATATTTACATCGCCCGTGACCACCTCATATTTGCACAGATTGTATCACTCACATCATTTCTTGTAAGTCTCATCTTATGCATAGTCTTGTTTAGTATCATTTCGCTTGTTACCTAATGTATGCCGTATTTGCCATTTCTCATCGCTTTTCTCTCAACTCTCCTTATTACCCCTCTCGTCATTTATATTGCGAAAAAATATGATCTGGTCGATGACCCTAATAAACGATATCATCCTGCGCATGTTCATAAAGGTATTATTCCAAGAGCCGGTGGACTTGCAATTTTCTTTGGTCTTTTCATTTCCATCATTCTTTTTCTTCCGTTTTCGACCCGCACATGGGCGATACTCGGAGCATCGGGTATTCTCACTATTGTGGGTCTATTAGACGATAAAAAAGACGTGCACCCCTTTATCCGGCTTGGAACAAATTTCATCGCAGCTCTTATCGTCATTGCAGCAGGTGTTGGAATTCCCTATATTACCAATCCCTTCACGGGAGGAATTATAGATTTATCGATATGGACGTATTCTTTCTCGCTGTTTGGAACTCATTCCATAGTCATATTTGCCGATCTTTTCGCACTGCTTTGGATCATGTGGACTATGAATATCATCGGATGGTCTGCCGGCGTCGACGGGCAGATGCCCGGATTTGTCACCATAAGCGCTGTAGTTTTGGGTCTACTTTCGATGAGATTTAGTTTACAGGACCCAAGCCAATCGTTTGTGACACTTCTTGCTTTTATTGTCGCAGGAGCTTTTTTTGGATTTCTACCTTGGAACTTTTATCCGCAAAAAATTATGCCCGGATACGGCGGTAAAACACTCGCAGGCTTTCTCCTGGCTCTCATTGGGATACTCTCATACGCAAAAGTCGGTACAGCACTCTTGGTACTTGGTGTACCTATGATTGACGCAGTCTATACACTTATTCGGCGTATCGGATCAAAGAAACTCCCGGTACTCGCAGACCGGGGACATCTCCATCATAAACTTTTGGATATCGGATGGGGAAAGAGAAAAATAGCCTTGTTTTACTGGATTGTGTCAGCTATACTGGGATCGATCGCGCTCACTGTTACAAGTAAAGAAAAACTTTTTACATTCCTTCTTGTATCAGTCGGAGTCGGTGGTTTTCTCTTATGGGTAAACTTCTTTACGCAATTCTCAAAACAGCACGGCCAAGACAATGGCTGAAAAACCTCGCTATTTTTACCACCATTCTTTTTACCGGTAATGTATTGGATCCGAAAGTATTCACTCCGACCATCTGGGCATTTATATCATTCTGTCTCTTGTCTTCGTCCAATTATATTTTTAATGACGTCCTTGATGCGTCAAAAGACCGAAGGCATCCATTTAAAAAATTTCGTCCTGTGGCGAACGGCCTCCTCCCACCGTCTCTTGCTATTATCGCGTCGTTATTATTTCTCGCTTTGGGATTAAAAATTAGTTCATCTATAAGCCAATCATTTTTCTTTATCTCTATTCTCTTTATCGTCTTACAATATTCATACTCACTATTTTTAAAACATATCACCGTTATTGATATTCTTACTATTACTACGGCGTACTTCCTCCGCGTTTATGCAGGAGAAGCAGCAACAGGATTTCATATTTCTATCTGGCTTGCACTTGCTGCTCTTTCTCTGGCATTATTTTTAGCCATCGGAAAACGTCGAGCCGAACTGACACTCCTTCAGGGTTATACCGGTATGATTCCACGGGATACTCGGGAAAGCTTGTCGCACTACTCTGAAAAGTTACTAGATACATACACGGCAATGTTTGCAAACTCGACATTTATTACCTACGCGTTTTATACATTTCTGGAAAGACCGACGAACCGTGGATTTTTCTTACGTTCTTATTATGATTTCGCACCCGATCTACCGGACAGAAAATGGATGATGATTACAATCCCCTTTGTTCTCTTCGGCATTATGCGGTATATGCAACTCATTTACGAAGGAAAAGGAGAGTCCCCTGAAAAAATTCTGACTTCTGATCTTCCGCTTCTTTCTACTGTTATCCTCTGGACCGGTTCGATACTTGTAGTCATATACGGCATAGGCGGATGAATAGTATGAAACTTTCATCCCTGAAGATTACTGCTGCCGCCCTTTTTGCAAGTCCCATTTTTCTCGTCATAGAAACAACATACCTCATATTTATCCCTCTCTTACTTATATTGTTTATTCCTAAAATTATGCTATTTCGAACCTTTATTATGCTTGCAAGTCTCGGATATATCGCCCTTGTTATGAATAAACTCAATATATCTATTGAAGCTATCGGGTTAAGGAAGAAATTGTTCAGAGAATGCCTCGTATCATTAATCCCACCTGTTTTACTCTTTTTCATTTCCATTCTTGCGATTTATCTCACATTCCCAACATTTACGGTATTTAGAGAAATTCTCAATGAAACATCATTTATACCTTTACCGTTTGGCATAGCATATTATGTCTTACTCTCAGTACCTCTGCAGGAAATTATTTTTTTTGGATTTTATATTACTCGACTCACACACGTAACAAAAAATAAAATATTTCTTACTCTGTACAGTTCAAGCATCTTTATGCTGATTCACACACCGTATATGCACGGCAGAATCTATGTACCCATCGGTACATTTCTTTTGGGACTTTTATTATCAAGTAATTTTCTCAAATTTCGAAATATTTATGCACTCATAGCCGCCCATTGGTGCATAGGGTCGCTTATTATTATTCTGGAAACTTTGAGACTTTAGAAGAGAGAAGCTACTCTACTTTTTCGACATACTGACCGGACACCCATCCTTTTTTTACATCTTCATACGTAATCTGATACCATCCTGACTTTGTTGATAAAATACTAAATTTACTCCCGGGTTTCACCCGGGCTGCTTCAGTTGCGCTTGTTGACGGCTCCATGCGGACCCTAAGATATCCTGTCGGTGTATCTTTGATTACGATATATGGACGAAGTGGATCTTTACTTTCCGAGGGCACTGACCCAGATGATGTAGACGTGGATGTCTTTGATCCTTGGGCCGGTGTCAGAGTTGCCGAGGGTGTAGTAGAGGTTTCATTTGGGGCAGATGCAGACAATGCAAGCTGCATGGTTGCTATAAGTTTATATCCGCTCGTGGAAATTATTTTGAGATTTCGCGTTAAAAATCCGGGAGATGAAACGGTCAATACATGCTCTCCGGACGGAATATTCTGTAAAAGTATGGGAGTTACGCTTTTTCCGTTATTATCAAGAAGCAGTGACGAACCATCAGGTATGGTAGTCACAGAGATCTCCGATTGCTTACTGGATATTTTTTCAAGCCACAACACATCCCCTGCGGACGTAAGCTCGGAATCCGAAAGATCACGATTGACATATGTCAGGGTATTGGGAGAAATACGTATGTTTGCCTGCCATGCTGCTAATGTTTGTATAGACTGATCGGGAACTATTTTTATAGTGTATTGACCTTCTTCAACTTTGTCTTTAAACGGTGTTCTTCCGATGTGTTTATTATCCAAAAACACACTCGCCTGAGGGACACTCTGCACCTCAAGTACTCCTGTTTTCGGAGTTCTACCGATGACGAATTTTACAAGTACTATAGCGAAAAAAAAGAGAAAAACAAGAATAACGAGAAAAATCACTTTACGCTTCATAACGCCTTCAATCATAGCACAGGAGAACAAGACCAGACAAATGTTATAGAAAGTGCCGAAAAAACGGAAGCACTTTTTCATTTACTTTCGAAATCTGATCAGGAAATTTACTATAATCATGGCTCATGCCTTCAATTTCAATAAGTTCTTTCTTACATGTAAGGCGTCGATAAATTTCTCTTGATTGATTAGGAGATACTGTGTCATCTGAAAGTCCTAGCACAATCATGGTAGGGCTTTTCACACCATGAAGATAGTTCAATGCGTTATATTTTCGCGCATCCCCTACAAATGCCCATGGAATTCTCTTCTCTCTATTCCCGTTTGAACTAATTTTGGAAAACCACCCTGTTCTTTTCCAGGATTCAAGTCCTGGTCCAAGCCAATCAGTCGATCCTAGTTCTATCGGCGGGGAAACAGCGCAAATTGCTTGTAACTCGTTATGCATACTCCCCCAAATCAGAGCGAGCGTCGCACCCATACTATGTCCCCACACTCCTATGCGGTGAGAATCAACCCGCGGGTGGCTCATCAAAAATTGATACACGCAATTAATATCAGAGATATAATTTGTCATGCGGTAGTCATCTGCAAGTGTCCCCTCACTTTCACCATCCCCCGACGCATCAAATCGAATAACAATATACCCTTTTGAAGCTAGGTCGCAAGCCAAGGTTCTATTATTTCCTTCTTCCTTATACCCTGTAAATCCATGAAGATTCATTACGGCGGGACATTGTTTTTTGCCAGAGGGAAGATGGAGAATCCCGGCAAGCTTTAATCCTCGTTTATTTGTAATGCTTATATTCTCTTCGTTCATATTCTTTTCACTCTGTTATACATTTAATGATAGAATTACTTTTAACACAGATAATTTTGTATTTTTCTCTGTCAGAGTCTTTACATCAACAAACGATGCACTTGTGACATCATCATTGTTTCCATCAATTTTCATTTTGCCTTCTTTGTATAAAACACGATACAAAAATCGAAAAGAGTGCCATACTTCAACTCTGTTCTCCGCATAGAAAAAATCTTCTACTACTGTGTAAAAATCTTTTACATCTACGACGCACCCGGTCTCTTCTAAAAATTCTCGCTTTAATCCTTCGGACATCGTTTCGTCCGGATGGATCCCTCCTCCCGGAAACTCGTATGTGTTTTGCCGTGCATCTTTTACCAATAGGATTGTAGATGCTTTGAGACATAATCCATAGACACTTACACGAACAATGCACCTGTCGCGTGATACTTCATGCACTTTTCCAAAATGATCTAAACACCGTATCTTTTCATCCATATGTTTCTATCATATCAAAAGATTCCGTATTTAATTGAAAACATATTGCAATACGTTTTCTTATCAGATAAACTATAGTAATACATTTGATGTAAATATGTCGAATAAAACACTATTCATTCCTGAAAAGAAACTTAGGAGACTATATATTCAGAAACTCCTTTCTACAGGAACAATAGGCAAAATATATCATTGTAATCATGTAACTATTCTTAACTATCTCAATAAATATGGTATTCCTAGACGATCAAAGCTTGGCACAAGAAAACCAGTCTGTATATCTAAAGAAGTATTGTCAAACCTTTACCACAATAAAAATTTAACACAAAAACAAATTGCAGAAAAATTTGGTCATAGTCGTTATGGAATTCAACTATGGATGAAAAAATATAAAATCCAATCAAAACTAGACTCAGAGACACATGAAAAATTCCCAAAACAAAATTACAATGGAGATCTGATAGAAAAAGCGTATATGATTGGTTTCCGACTCGGAGATTTGAATGTATATCACGTCCACAATCTTATTCAAGTTCGTTGTTCAACAACAATAAAAAACCAAATTTTTCTAATAAAGAGCTTATTTGAGAAATATGGTCATATTCATACATGGAAGGCAAAGCGAAAAACATATGAAATTATTGTATTACTAAATATAACATTCTGGTTTCTTTTTCCAAAACACGATTTTATCAAATCATGGATTACAACAAATAAAAAATATTTTCTTTCCTTTTTAGCAGGCTACTCTGACGCTGAAGGATCTTATTATCTTAAAAAACCACGAGAAAGAATTGGAAAAATTGAATGTAGTGCTTTTGAAATCCAATCGTATGATAAAAATATACTCTTATCTATTCATAACAAACTGAAATTATACAAAATAGAGAATTTATACTCGCTTTCAAGACGAAAAGGATATACAGACAAACGTGGCATTAGAACAAACAAAGACTGTTGGAGAATTACAGTCACCAAAAAACAATCCTTATGGAATTTTATTAAGCTCATGGAGCCATACCACAAGCACAAAAGTAAAATTCAAAACATGCAATATGTAAAGGATAATCTCTTACAAAGAAATAGTCTTCCCTATTGTAAACCGATCACGCTTTAGTAACCCATGTCCATTCCGCCACCAGGAGGCATCATAGCTTGTTTTTCAGGCTCTTTTATATCAGTGATGAGTGCCTCGGTTGTGAGCACCATCATCCCGACACTTGCGGCATTTTGCACTGCACTTCGTGTCACTTTAGCCGGATCGACGATACCAGCCGCAAGCATAGAGCCAAACTCCATGGTCATGGCGTTAAATCCGTAGTCTAGAACCTTTGACTCCTCGACCTTATTGACTACCCACCCTTCATCTGCTCCTGCGTTCTTTGCAATCCACCGTACCGGCTCACTCAGCGCCTGATACAGGATATCTATACCGGTTTTCTCATCCTGCACTGTGAGCGTATCACGGAGAGCCTTCAGTGCGCTTCTTGCACGAAGAAGGGCAACGCCGCCTCCGGGAACAATCCCCTCCTCGAGCGCCGCTTTCGTTGCCGCTACAGCATCTATGACGCGCTCTTTTTTGTCTTTTAGTTCTACCTCAGTTGCGGCACCTACATTTATCACAGCTACTCCGCCGGACAATTTCGCAAGTCGTTCCTGAAGCTTTTCCTTATCGAAATCACTTGTCGATAGGTCCATCTCCCGCTTTATCGAAGCGACTCTGGCTTGTAGCGCAGATTTAGATCCCTTACCGCCGATAATTCTGCAGTTCTCTTTGTCTGCCCACACTTTATCAGCTCTGCCACAATCCTCTACTTTGACATTTTCAAGTTTTCTCCCTGTCTCATCGGAGATTACCGTTCCGCCTGTAAGCGCAGCGATATCATCAAGCATTGCCTTCCTTCGGTCTCCAAATCCCGGTGCTTTGATAGCAAGCACGTTAAACGTACCCCGCATTTTATTGACTACAAGAGTCGCAAGTGCTTCGCCTTCTATGTCATCAGCGATGATGACAAGATTTTTGGAAACTTTGATAAATCCTTCCAAAAATGGAAGAAGATCAGCAATCGCAGTAATCTTCTTATCGGTTATGAGAATATATGCATCGCTTATCTCAGACTCCATTTTGTCGGCAATTGTGACAAAGTATGGACTTGCATACCCTTTGTCAAATTCCATACCTTCTTTGTATTCTATCTCCATCGTGAGCCCTTTGCCTTCTTCTACAGTCACAACCCCGTCTTTACCTACCTTCTGAAGTGCTTCAGCGATGAGATTTCCGATTTTCTCATCCTGCGCGCTTATTGTCGCAACTTTCGCAACATCTGCATCTTTTACCGTTTTTGCCATCTTTTTGACTTCAGCCACAATGGCCGTTACCCCTTTTTCCATACCCACCTTTAATATCATTGGATTTGCGCCTGCTGTCACATTTTTAAATCCGTTGTTGATGATGGACTGCGCCAAAAGTGTTGCGGTCGTTGTACCGTCTCCGGCAACATCATTGGTTTTTGAAGCAGCTTCTTTTACAAGCTGTGCGCCCATATTTTCAAATGGATCAGAGAGCTCTATCTCTTTTGCAACAGTTACTCCGTCATGTATCACATTCGGAGAACCCCATTTTTTATCAATCGCAACATTTCGGCCTTTCGGACCAAGTGTCGTTACGACTGCTTTTGCTAGAATATTTACACCACGGACAAGTGCCTGCCGTGCATCCTCTGAAAATTTAATTTGTTTTGCCATATTTTTCCTTTCTTGGAAAGACTTTCCGATTCTTATCGGATTAGTCTTTCCTACCCGCCTATCAAACGCTCCTTGAGTCGCAGTTCAAATGAACTAAGACGAAAGATAAGTTGTGGTGGGTAATTTATATTATTCAACTACTGCTAGTATGTCTTTTTGTTCTACAATCATCCATTCTTCTCCATTTGCTACTTTTACTTCATTCCCACCCCACTTTTTATACATCACTTTTTGTCCTACCTTTACGACCATCTCAGTTTTCACTCCCTTATCGTTCACGGCTCCTCCACCCACAGCCATGACCAGGCCCACCTGTGGCTTTTCTTTCGCGCTATCTGGAAGTACGATACCCGATGGAAGTTTTTCTTCTCCCTGTAGGGGTTTTACAAGTACGTTATCAAACAATGGCTTGATATTTACGGTCGCCATAATCATCCTCCTTTTAAAAAATTTATATTATTGATACCTTTTTTTGCTGGCAGTCATTCGAAGTGACTGCTATTCTATCGGGTGAAAAAAATCTTGTCAAGAGGTATTCTCTTTCGACGCAATCGAACGGCAAATTTTTTGTATACCCAATCGTTCGCATCTACTGGATGAAACTGGATTCTTTGCCGCATGATTATCTCCCGTGTATGGCGGGTTTTCATATATAAAAGCTGAACATACATGAATAACACATCTAAAATTTCCATAGAAGCAAAAAATAATTTTTGAACCGATTCTGCAAAAATACCTAATTCTCTACGCATATTGTGTTTCTGTCTTAGTATTCTATTCACCGCATGTGGAAGCATGGCTTTCACCCATGTATTTTTTTGACAAAACAATCGATACGTATTATCTCTATCAAACACGGGCACCATCTGAACTATCTCATGTGCGATATAAAAATTTCTATTTTCTTTCGCGATTTCCAGTGCATTGGAAGAAAGATACATGTTTAAACAAAATAAATTTGAGACATGTACATCATTGGGTCTTCGTCTCACGTTCAAAAAATCAAATACCAAAGTCAGCACAAAACGAGTAATCCATACTGTATTCCCATTTGTGACTACAAGTAAATCAATATCATCATCTTTTTCTACATTATTCATCGAAAGCGCGCCAGTCACCGCAACGAGACAAACAGTCGGAAAAAACTGAAATATCCAAAGCTTGCTGTATACACGATTCCATTTTTCTTTAGCAACCACACTTCGTTTTTTCCGAAGGTTTATAAAATTAGACCTGCGAGACAACGAAACATACCCTTTCTGCATGTTTAAATCTAGGGTATTGATGCATCGTAAAATTTTCGTTCGGGAGACTTCGGGTTTCCATGGCAAAAAATACAGAAGCTCATCTATCGTGAGGGGGAATGAAAATATATCAGAATACGCGACTGCAGTATACACCGCATCCGAAAGAGTTACCTCATGCATTGTTATTGTGTTGGGGCAGAACCGGTAGACAGACCGTACGTTTGAAATACTTGCCGAAAACCTGCTGCCATCGTTTGGAGTGCTTGAGCAGGCGCAGTTCCCTTTGCCGCACTATTGAGCGCATCTTCAAGATATTTTATAAGTTTATCATTTAGACCATTGTCAAAAGTCCTGGATGCAAGCGGAAAAGATTTTGCATTCTGTGCTTGCTTTATGTACGCTTCTACATAATCATCACCTACAACGCTTGCCGATAGATCGACTCTGCTATATGGTTCGCCAAATAGTCTACTCCGGGACGCTTCTGTATACAGTTTTGATTCTCCTTCTTTACTGGTAAGATATTGTATAAACTTCCATGATTGTTCCGGATATTTAGACTTGGAACTTGCTCCTTCTACCCAATACGATGCCCATGTTACAGTATTTCCAGGAAGTTGTGGAATCGGGACTATTTTAAACCGTAACGTCGGATTACCGGCTTTGCTCATTTCTTTTATATCAAACGCTCTCCAGGATGGAGCAAAAATCATGGCTACCCTCCCCATGGCAAAGGCATATATAGAATTATCAAGTGACTCATTCCAGGTATATACAGGATCAGTCGGATCAGAAAATTTTCTATAAAATATAAAAGTCTCTTCAGCTTCTTTACTTGTTGGATTTCGCAGGTCCGCTCCGTTTTGCATCATCATCGTCGCTACTATATCACTAAAATTTTCTATATTATTCGTCGTACCGAGTGCAGCCGCTGCAGTCGTGATCGTCGCTCCGTTTGACACACGAAGTTTCGGAATGATACTCAATAGCTCCTCCCAGGTAGTCGGTGCCTTTACTCCAGCAGACGCGAGAAGATCTTCGTTATAATATAGGCCTAATCCATCGATCATCATAGGAACCCCGAAGATGGTCGACCCTGCCACGAGATCGTTTTTAGCAATAGGGTAAAATGAGGCAGTAAAGTCCTGTGTATTCATCCCGGTTTTCGGTGAAGGAAGAAGGTCATTTTTTAACATCGGTATCCACGTGTTATGAAATCGAAACACATCCGGTCCTCCTTCACCACGGGCAATTGCAGCCTGTAATTTTTCGCGGTACTGTTTATTTGACTGTTTCAGATATTTTATCTTTATTTTTGGATTTTTTGCCTCAAAATCTGTGATGACGTTTTTTACTATCGCTTCATTCTCCCATAGACCCCAATATGTTATCGTTACTTCTTTATTGCTCGTTATAATCCCAAGGACAAACTTACCAATGAGAAGAAGTATTAAAAGTACCCCGATAAATGCCCCGACCATCACGAGTCTTCGCATGAGAGGATTACCAGTATCTCCGCTATATCCGCCCTCCTGTGGCATAGACGGGACAATCTCAGGAACGACCCCCTGAGGCTTAAATTGGTTATCCTGCGACGGAGAAGGGACGGAAGGTGAAACATCACCCGCCTGTGTCTCTGATTCAGATACTGGAGGAGTCGGAATCGGCGGTGATAGAGGCTGCTGCCCGACGACGGGAAAGTCTGCCATCTCTATGGTTCCGGACAGTGGTTCATTTGTATCCATGCGGCTCTCACTAGCGACATCACGCATTCGCGAGTACAATAATCATATCATGGAGGCAAGAAAGAACAATACATCAATGAAAAAAACTATTTTTTCTGCGTTTCTTTTTTTTATAGTTCTTTTGATTGGGACGTATTATTACCGTGTGCGCATGTATGAAAAACGTATCTATCCCAATGTCTTTGTTGCATCTATTTCTTTCTCGGGAAGCACTGAATCAGACGTACGGGTGTATGTCGAAAACCTGAATCGTCCGATCAGAGAAAAAAAATTTCAATTTCAATTCGAAGAAAAAATTGCGACACTCTCTGCGGTTGACATAGGAATTGGATATGACGCAAATCTGGCTGCGACACAGGCATTTTCAGTCGGAAGAAATACTTCGTTTCCAAAGCATATCCTCTCTCTTTTTGGTATCCGGTCAGTCAGTCTACCTTTGTCTTTTTCATACAACAAAGATCTCGTACAAAGCACCTTGGAAATATTAAGTGAATCCATAGACATACCGAGTCAGGATGCTCTTTTCCAATTTACGAATGGTAAAGTCACATCATTTAAACCGTCAAGCATCGGAAGAAAAGTCAATCTCAAAAAATCCATACAACTTTTTGATTCTCTCGCAATTTCATCCGGCAGTAACGTCCAAACGACGCTCGTCGTATCACTTCCTGTAGAACCGGTCACTCCTTCCATAACGACAGATCAAACAAATACATTTGGAGTAAAAGAACTCATCGGGCAGGGATATTCGGAATTTTCCGGATCTATACCGGGAAGAATTCATAATGTCGCACTTGCAGCATCAAGACTTCATGGAATTTTAATTCCTCCTTCAAAAACATTTTCATTAAACGACGTCTTGGGAGAAATATCCGCAACCACTGGGTATCAGGCAGCATATATAATAAAAGAAGGGAGAACGGTCCTGGGTGACGGCGGCGGAGTC
The DNA here is from genome assembly GCA_038064255.1 of Patescibacteria group bacterium. Taxonomy (GTDB): domain Bacteria; phylum Patescibacteriota; class Microgenomatia; order UBA10105; family UBA927; genus JACREM01. Next base: position 85,808 of record JBBTTM010000016.1, read on the forward strand.
TGCCAGGTGTCTACCACACTCTTTCGAGCAGCATTAAATGCTGGGCTTCCCATCGTGGAGCGGCGTGCTCATGCCTATCGCGTCCACTATTACGAAGAAGGTGGATTTAAACCCGGGCTCGATGCGACGATATATTCACCTTCGGTCGATTTTAAGTTTACTAATAACACCGCACAATCTATACTTATACAAACCAAAATCGACATTGACAATCTCAACCTCACCTTTATGCTCTATGGAACAAGCGACGGGAGAAAAGCTGAAATTTTAAATCACAAAGTCTGGGGAGAATCTTCTCCTCCCGCGCCGCTCTATCAGGATGATCCGACACTTCCAAAAGGCGTAGTGCGGCAAGTTGATTTTTCTGCATGGGGAGCAAACGCATCATTTCAGTACAAAGTAACGAGACGGGGAGAAATACTCGAAGATACAACCTTTACATCAAATTTTAGACCATGGAGGGCTATTTACCTTAGAGGAGTTTAAAATAAATACTACAAATCCGACAAATTCAATAAATACTACCCGCTTCGCCAAAGCGCAAGCGAGGCGAGCCAATAACAAAAAAATCGTCCTTGTAGGCGGGTGCTTTGATGTTCTCCACTATGGTCATATTCATTTTTTATCCTCAGCGAAAAATCTTGGAGACCAACTCGTAGTGGCACTTGAGTCGGATGAAAATGTAAAAAAAAGAAAAGGGGACTCAAGACCAATACATACACAGGCGCAGAGAAAAGCCATGGTTACATCACTCTCGTGTGTCGATGAAGTCATCGAGCTTCCGACTATGAATTCAGACCAGGAATATTTTGATCTGGTAATAAGCATAAGGCCATCTATTATCGCAATCACCGAAGGTGACCCGTATAAAGAAAAAAAATCTTCTCAAGCGGCCTCAATAGGCGCCTCGGTCATTGAAATACCAAAAATCCACACCCCATCTACTACTCAACTCGCAAAACTCATCGGACTCGAAGCATGATTACTCGAATTCTTGCCATAGAATCATCATGCGATGAAACCGCTGCAGCGGTGATAGAGAACGGTACGACCATCCTTTCTTCATTAGTAGCATCGTCTTCACTCATTCATAAAAAATACGGCGGCATTGTGCCGGAGCTCGCTGCACGGGAACAGATACAATCCATAATTCCGGTAATAAAAGAAGCATTAGAGCCATTTAAAACTCAGAATAATGACAAAACATATCTTCAGATTATAAAAGATAATATCGATGCAATTGCTATTACCATAGGTCCTGGACTCATAGGCTCCCTACTCGTAGGAGTGGAAACAGCAAAAACCATATCATATGCTACCGGAATTCCGATTATCCCGGTCAACCACGTCATCGCGCATATGTATGCGAATTTTCTCGATTTTGAGCCATCAGTCGTCAGCCACACGCCTCGCAAAGACTCCGGCGAAGCGGGTCAGTCGTCAGCCAATAGCTGTCAGCTGAAAGCTGAAAGCAGAAAATTAATAGCTTTTCCTGCCATCTCTCTTGTAGTCAGCGGCGGGCACACGGAACTATTCTTGATGAAATCTAAAAAAGAAATATCCTGGCTCGGAGGAACGCTCGATGATGCAGCAGGAGAAGCATTTGACAAAACAGCTCGGCTTTTAGGGTTTGAAAATCGCGGGGGAGTCGCGATAGAGAAAGCTGCTCAAGTATTTGTTGAAAGCTATCAGCTATCAGCTATCAGCCAATCTATTAAACTTCCCCGTCCATATCTTCCTGATAAACCATACTCTTTTTCCTTTAGCGGACTTAAAACCGCAGTCATGCGTGAATGGATGAAATGTCATCCCGGGCTTGACCCGGGATCCAGCTCAATAGTATTGGATTCCGGCTCGGAGGCCGAAATGACAGGGAACAATCATAGTCTTGTCAATATGTTTGCCTACGAGATACAGGAGTCTATTACTGAAGTATTAGTAAAAAAAACTGTCAATGCTGCCAAAAAAAACAATGCGAAATCGATTCTCCTCTCTGGTGGGGTCGCCTCAAATATTCGACTTCGTGAAAAATTTTATCAATCCATTCTGGCTACTGACAATATAGGCATTCATATTCCTCCTCCTAACCTTTGCACAGATAATGCTGCATATATCGGTGCGTGTGCGCATATATTGAATGTGTCAGTTCCTTGGAACGAGATCACCGCAGTCCCGGATCTATCTGTAGAAATAAATACTGAGTTCTCTCGAATGGTATAATTATACTCATGGATACTACTCTTGATAAAGCATACACACCGAAGGATACGGAAAACGAAATCTACTCATTCTGGGAAAAAAATGGGTATTTTTCTCCGAATGACAAGAAAGAAGCTCATCCATTTTCGGTGATACTCCCTCCTCCAAATGCAAATGCGGATCTTCATGTAGGGCACGCGATGTATGTCATAGAAGATATAATGATCCGCTACCATAGAATGCTTGGCGACAACACACTCTGGCTTCCGGGAGCAGACCATGCGGGATTTGAGACGCAATTCGTCTACGAAAAACACCTTGCAAAGATTGGAAAAAGCAGATTCGATTTTGACCGTGAAACTTTGTATAAAGATATCTGGAATTTCGTCCACGAAAACCGTGGCACTATGGAAAACCAACTGCGAAAACTTGGTTTTTCTCTCGACTGGAGCCGGAATATTTTTACTCTCGACCCTGCAATTATCACGACAGTCCACGCATCGTTTAAACAGCTTTTTGATGAAGGACTCATTTATAGAGACAACAGACTCGTAAATTACTGCACCAAAGACGGTACCGGATTTTCTGATCTTGAAGTGTTATATGTAGATCGAAAAGACCCTCTCTACTACATGAAATACGGTCCCTTTACTATCGCGACGTCCCGCCCGGAGACAAAATTCCGCGATACTGCCCTAGCGGTCAATCCCAAAGACAAACGGTACAAAGAATATATTGGGAAAACACTGGAAATTATGGGGCTTTTGGGCCCCATCAGCATGACAGTGATTCCAGATCCTGAGGTCGATCCTTCTTTTGGCACCGGAATTATGAAAGTCACCCCCGCGCATGATCCGCATGATTTTGAACTCGGAAAAAAATTTAATCTTCCGGTTACTCCTATTATAGATTTTAAGGGCCGTATGGATTTTTCATGGTTTTTATCTCAAAAAAATATTGAACCAAAATACCGGGAACGTGCAGAAAAGTATCATGGTAAAAAAATTGCAATCGTACGGCCGCTGATGGTCGAAGATTTACAATCCGATGGATTACTTATAAAAGTAGACGAGGCATACGCTCATAGAATCGGTACATGTTGGAAATGCGGGACAGTCATAGAGCCTCTTCCGCTTGAACAGTGGTATGTAAAAGTCGCCCCACTTGCCAAAAAAGCCCTAGAGGCAATAGACAAAAAAAAGGTAGCTTTTGTTCCAAAACGATTTGAAAAAACGGCAAAGCAGTGGCTTTCCAATTTCCACGATTGGAACATCAGCCGCCAGAATGTCTGGGGCATTCGCATACCCGCCTGGAAATGCGTAGGCTGTTTGTCAAAACAATTTAGCAATTCAACAATTCAACAATCATCTTCGTGGATCATTACAGACGGCACACCACCGACAGAGTGTCCTGTGTGCCTTGGGAAAAACCTTGTCCAGGACACCGATACATTTGATACGTGGTTTTCTTCCGGCCAGTGGTCATTTGCGACACTTCGAGCAAGTGGAAAAGATGACTACAAAAACTTCTATCCTACATCTGTTATGGAAACAGGCTACGATATACTCCCCTGGTGGGTATGCCGCATGCTCATGTTAGGAATTCATATGACAGGGAAAGTTCCATTTAAAACCGTCTATCTTCATGGGCTCGTCCGCGATAGTAAGGGTCAAAAAATGAGTAAATCAAAAGGAAATGTCGTCAATCCGCTCAAAATGATCGACCAATTCGGTGCAGACGCACTTCGGTTTGCACTCGTCTTTGGAACAGCTGCTGGGAATGACCTTTCCCTCTCGGAAGATAAAATCCGAGGCATGAGAAATTTTGCCAACAAACTTTGGAATATTGGCAGGTTATTACTTTTGTCTTTAGAAAACGCTAAAAATTCCGGGAGAGTAATCCCTTTTTACTCTGAATCACTTCATGCGACTCGTTTAAACGATACAGATAAGCGCCTCATCTCAGAGATCAATATGCTTACCTCTTCGGTGACAAAAGATATGGAAAAATACCGGTACTCAGATGCAGCCAAAAAACTCTATGATTTCTCATGGCATAGACTGGCAGATCAATATATTGAAGAAAATAAAGTGCGTTTTTCCGAAGGCGATCCGGAAGCATTAAGTGTATTTCGCCATGTATTTCTTACAATACTAAAACTACTCCACCCATTTATGCCGTTTATCACTGAAGCACTCTGGCAAAAAATTCCACGACTGACAACAAACCCTCTTATCATTTCCTCATGGCCGAATCAAAAATCTACTGTGTAACTCCAGAGGAAGACGATGGAGATATAGTAGGGGAAAGTATGTCAGACTGAATTCGATTCGAAGAATCCGAAAAATTCAACGTAGTAAGAATCGTGTCAAAAAGTACATCATCAGACGCAAAATTTGCAGATATTCCGCTTGGCACAAAATGATTTACCTCAAGGGAAAGCGTTGGGGAAACTTCTATCATTACTCCTCTCATTTTTGAAAATGCATATCCACCTGCCGTCGACCCGGTAAAAGAACCGGTGAATTCAGTCGCACTTTTGCCTGAAATTGTCGTCTGTTTTACGGTGAATGATTTTCCAGCCAAATCACTTACAATTTTTCCCCGAAAGTCAGACAGGAGCTGTCCCTGTCCTCTGGGCGCAACAGTAAAGCGAGAACCACCGGGAAGATACGTTCCTTGAGACGCGCATGTTGTGCCATCACAGATAGGAGAAAGTATATCAGATGGAAGCTTAAAAGATAACGATTCTATGGGAAGTCTCGTCACAGCGCTTATCACTGAATACATTTTCCAGGATGCGAGAGGATCAATAATTTTATCCGCAATAGTAGGTAACGCTTTCACAACATCCTCAGTCGGAAGAGAATCTGTCAGCGACGGAGTTTTTGATGGTAAATATTGACGGAGTAGAACGCTCAGTCCTATTCCCAAAAGAAAAAGAAGAATAAATCCAAATAATCTCACAACCAATGAACCAAACCCATTCTTTTTTGGAACCTCTGAATATGGAACACCCGGAATCTGCTCTTGAGAAGACGAAGCTTGAGCAACTGAGGGTTGCGAAATAACCGAAGGTTGCTCCGAAACAGCCGAAGTCTGCGTTATAGGCTCAATAATCGGAGTTTCCTCATATCTCAAAGGGACTGATGGGGTTTGCGGTGTTGTTACCGGAGCTCCATTTTCATTCTCAGTATCCATAAATTTATTCTTTCAGGTTCCACAACTACTGTCAATCATGTTTCGCTTTTATTTCCGACACGATTGCCAAAGACCTATCTTTTGCTCGCGTGCTGTAGCTTCTAAATCACGAAAAAAATTTGAAAAATGAACATCTGGGGGAACCGTTTCAGTCGTTGCATACCCATATTTGATTAATTCACTGTTGATAAATACTTCACCCGCATACACGTACCGCAATTTCCTTCCGTATCTATCAGTTTCAGAGATATCTTTTACAAGACGGACTAATTTTCCTTCTACAAGTTCGCGATTTTTTTCTTTCGCTTCCTTTCCAAAACACTGTACCGGACGTCGCGGGTCTACTGTCTCAGGTGTATTCACTCCGATATATCTCACTTTATCCCCATTTTCAAGTTGTATCGTATCACCATCAACCACACGCTTTACGCGAAAAAACTGAACACTATCCGTGGCAATTTCGGATTTGGTAGGCACTGGGATAAACGTGGTAGTTTGATTCCTCAAAGATTGCACCGGGGATCGCGATACCGACTGAATGGATACACCTATCACGACAGTCGAAACAACGAGAAAGACAAAACATAAAAACCAAAACCGAAGATAAAATGAATTCATGGACCCATGATATCACGAAGAAATACAATAAAAATTACGCTCTCTCAAGATACGATCCTGTTTCTGGATCTACTGCTACGAGATCTCCCTGGCGTATAAAAAGGGGAACCGAAACGACAAGTCCGGTTTCAAGTTTTACGGTTTTTGTTGCAGAGGTCGCTGTATTTCCCCGCGCTCCATCGTCCGCTTCAAATACTAGTAGCCGCACTTTTTTGGGAAATCGAATACCGATTGCCTCATCCTCATGTACGAGGACCTGGTAGGTATCATTTGGTTTTACGAATAAAGAAAAATCACCAATTATAACCGCGCTTAATGTGTATTGTTCATATGTCTGATTATCCATAAAAACAAAACCTTCGCCCTCTTTATACAGATACTGCATTTCATGAGTTTCTACGGGTATTTCCGTCACAGCATCCCCTGCTTTATACGTAAATTCCTGGACTCGTCCGGACTTGAGGGATTTGAGTTTTGTTCTCACAAACGCTGAGCCTTTCCCCGGATTTACATGCTGAAATTCCACAATCTGATGCGTTTCGTCTTTAAACTCGACGAATATCCCCTTCTTAAAATCCGCGGTGGTTATAGCTGTCATAAATTCTAGAGCTTGATGTTGAATGGACGTTTATGTGCCTCTCGAAGAATTTTAAGCGTTGCATGTACGGAAAGATTATCGCTCGGCAAGAGAATTAAACGATCATTCAATAAGTCCTGCAAAGGACTAAGAAACTCATCTGCCCACGATGGCGATAATGTTAAAATCCCGGAAAAATCAATTTCTAACTCTTCATCCGTAGAAAACTCGCTTACGGTTGTCTCAAATGCCTTAAAGGCCTCACTCCCTAATTCCCGGGATAGTAATGTTTTGCCAAACTTTTCTAATTGTAATTTCATAAACTTATATAATCTTAAAACTCAATTTTTGCGAAACACCCTCGCAAAATACTCTGGCCACGCATAACGTGAAATACTTTATCAGAGCCTTGCATACGAATTTCAGCATCGCCGCTTGTAAAAAACAAATTGATTGGATACTCCAGGATTACTTCACGCACAAGCTTTAACCCATTTCCTCGCTTTTCAGGTGCACGACCAGAAATAAATTCGGTGAATGCGACCTCCACAGCAGCAACGTGGCTCGAAAGTCCTGGCCGAACCCTACGTAACGTTTCCAGAATTCCCAAACCTCGATCAGCAAGTACAACAATACCTTTCAAAAGGTCGTAGCCGAAAAATATTCCCGCTGTATCCGGCCACTTTCCCAAGTTGTGAGCAAACGAATTATCACCAATTTCTCCGGTAATTAATACAATCAAAGAATACAATTTTTCAAACCCGGGTTTTTGCATGAGCGCATTTTCCATTTTTGTAAGCCTTGCATTGAATATCGAACTTGTTTCACAATAAAATGTACCGGGAAATGGAGCACCGTCTCCTATCCACTCGGAGGCAAATTTCATGAGATCACTGGCAAAAATTTCTAAATCTTTTTCCCGATAATAACGATGAGTACCCCCATCCTTTTTTATCGCAACTAATTTAACACTTTCGTCCCAGCGACGAAGTGTATTCAAAGAAACCCCAAGATATTCAGCCGCTTGGCTGATTGTAAATAATGTTTCTTCCATGAAAGAATGATATCATACTCTCTCAATCTACACAAGTAATCATATAATCTACTCAAAAAAAGATCAATCTACACATTAATGGCCTAAAAACCCAAAAAAAGGAAAATTTCAGTTCATATTTACGTTCTCTATACATCTTCAAACTCTTCTTTTGCCGGAAAAAAGAGTGTGTCAGAAATGTCCGCGACATCAGAAAAAAGCATCACAAGCCTATCTACTCCGACGGCAATCCCGCTGGATTCAGGAAGTCCTACCTCAAGAGCGTGGATAAAATCAGTATCATATTCGTACGAAGTTTTTCCAAGTCTTTTTATCTCTGCAATTTCGTTTTCAAATCTCTTTTTTTGTTCTACAGGATCGGTAAGCTCCGAGTAACAATCACCCAGTTCAAGCCCCGCTATATAAAATTCAAACCGCTCTGCATATCGAGGATCCGACGCTTTTTTCTTTGCCAATGCAGCCATGAAAGACGGATATTCGTAAAGAATTGTTGGTTTTTCCCGACCAATATGTGGCTCTACTTCATTCAGGAACAATTGATGAAACATCTCTTCCCACGTAGCCCTACCAGTCTCTTTGTATCCCTTTACTTGCATCACACTTCGTGCAGTGTCGATATCAAAAAATGTGTCTAGATCGACTGAAGCATATCGAAAAAACGCTTCTCTTACACTGAGACGCTCCCAGGGACTATCGATATCTATTTTTTTCCCTTGATACGTAAACGGTGTATTCCCTGATACAGCGCGATGAATATATCGAATTAGTTTTTCACATTCATCCATAATTTTTTCATACGCAGCGCCTACTCTGTACCATTCGAGGATAGTAAATTCAGGAACATGCAAGTTGCTCTGGGTTTCCATATTCCGAAAACTTTTTGTAATGCTGAAGCAATTTCCTATACCGGAAACCAACAATTTTTTTAAAAATACCTCGGGAGATGTAGAAAGAAATGCTCGGGTAGATTTTCTATAACGATTGAGAAGTGTCGTCTCAAATACATCAACATAGGACTCAGCTGGCGGACGTGCGACAAGAAGCGGTGTTTCTATTTCATGAAATTTTTGGGAATCAAAAAAAGACCGGATACTTTTAAGCACCTTCTCGCGGACAAAGTACTTAGTCAGTAATGCAGGATTGAGACGAATTTTTTCCCATGTTTTCATGGATTTTTGGAATTATTCAACAGTTTCTTCTTCATCTATGGACACATCGCTTCCTTCAAAAGAAGAGTCTGAAGCTGATACGGAAGAATTTTCCGGCTTTTTCTCACCAAAAACAAAATTTGAAACCACGCTATCGTGTCGTTTCTGCCATTCTCCCGCTTCATCAAGATCCGACTCTACTGTCACGAGCATACCGTCAAACAAAGCACCGACTATAACCATTTTCTTTGGAGAATTAAGTAATATTTTCTTCGCGCTTTCTCCTCCAAGAGTAGTATCCAGGACTGGTGCATCAGTGAAACGTTTTTCTTTTTTAATCCACGCTGCAAGATCAGAAGCTGGAGCGTCCTTGGCCCAAACTATGACATTGCCTAGGGTATCTTTTAGTGTCATCTCTATGTGCGCATAATTCTCCTGATCTTCATCATGCTTGTCAACCGTCAAGCCTTCAGGGTATGAAAATGAAAATCCTGCGGGATCTTTCCATTCTGACAATTTTTCTATGACAGGCGTTGGAACTTGCGCAATTTTTTCTTGTGCCAGACGTTTTGAATTTTCCCGATTTTTTGAAAACACAAAAACAGACGACAAACCCGCAATCAATACACATGTCGATAGGGCAACTGCAATAAGTTTTTTCCTGTTCATACGCCCCAGTATATCACAATTTTCACGGCTCTGGTATAATGCGTCTCATGTACAAGGCACTTCATATTGCAGCGCTTTTCATCTTCCTTTTCTCACTTTTATTCTTCGGAAAAGAAACGGTTTTCGCCGCAAAGAAGCGTATAAAATCGGCGGCACAATCCGTAAAATCAGTAAAATCCGTTGGGTATTCAAGCGTCAAGCTCTCGAGAGCCACTCATAGCGTTGTTGTCTCATTTACTAATCTCTCAAACGTAAAAAAATCATCATACACACTGAGCTACTCGGCAAACGGAATAGACCAGGGTGTCGTGGGTTCACTCGTCCCAAGTGGATCGTCAGAAAGCCGCGATCTCTACTTTGGCACATGCAGCAAAGGGGTATGTACTCCTCACTCAAATATCAGCCGCGCGACACTTGTGATCACTACGTCTCTCAAATCCGGTGGAACAACATCAAAAAGATACACAATAAAAATCTAATTTTCCCCCCGAGAACAACGAATTAACGTGTCAATTTTTTTTTGAAGACCGACGATGAAGCGGTTTTGTTTCGTGTATGCGCAGTTTTTTTAGAATTATATACATCCACATTCCGTACAGCAAAAGAAACAATACACCGTGTATGACACGTAAACCAAATGCGTCCGTAAGACTTGCAAGAAATATTCCGGGAGTGAGAGCATGAAGCGTCAACCGCCATATGGAGATATAGGAAAACCGTGAAACACGGAATGCACGGATGAGGATGTATGAAAGTAATGCATACACCCATGAAACTAAAAATGACCAGAAAAGTATGAACGGAAATGAAACCAGAAAATAAAGAAAAGATACAACGGGTATATACCATTTATTTGCCATAAATGGATGGCGGACTATGCTATCAATCTTCTCATCGAGCATGCTGCTTGAAAAATCAAATGAAGCATCTCTTGGAATCTCCATCATGCGAATCTCACGCGAATCCGCATCCTTGCGGTAATACACAGCATTTTGTGTTACGACAGCAAGAGCATTATATGACCAAAAATTTGAGATACTCCTCATGTGGTCGTTCGTATCAAACACAGCTAAGGCCGACGCCGTTGCACTTTTTGAAGCAGCTACATCATCTAACTCTTTTGGAAGAGGTACGATAAATGGTAGATCACGATTAAGCGACACAGTGCCATTTTTCACCTGTATGGAAAGATTCTGAGGGTATACGGAGCGCACGGTCTGTGCAATCTCTGAAACATTTATGCGACCAAGCGTGAATGCTACAGCGGACGCAGCAACGAATACAACGAAGATATTTAATGCAAAAAAATACTTCAGAGAAAACGATGATTTTGCGAAAATCACGTCATTATAATAAGAAGGATCTACCGATGATTGGAACAGTGCTCGAAAAAATAAAATAATTTTATTCATGCCATTTAGTGGCCGCCGCTATGACCATGGGACACCTGGTCAGTTTTTGTCACACTATAAACCCAGGCACCAAATAAAAATCCCAAAAAATTCCACACACCGGAAGATGCTTCTAAAATCTCTTCGACTGGGAGAAACCCAGTCTCTTTTCCATGTCCTCCATCGTGCCCGCTCATATAAAATCATAGAAATTATATCATAAATTGCATGATAGGTGAGGTCACTCGAACGAAACATCTCGTGTTTAACGCTTTACACAAGATTAAATAATGTTAAACTTTAACTATGGATGAAAATTCTATAAATTCATACAGTGAGTTAGTAAAACAGCTAGGTCCGCTTACGAATACAAATACTGTCCACAAAGACAAACTCACTAAAACGGAAAAACTCGCGCTTTTCGTCACCAAAAAAATCGGCACCATGGGTTTTTTTGCTATTATATTTTTCTGGACTATGGGATGGCTTGGATGGAATGTCGTCATGCCAGAGGAACTCCGGTTTGATCCATATCCTGCATTCGTCTTGTGGCTTTTTATATCAAACCTTATACAGATTCACCTCATGCCGCTTATCATGATCGGACAAAACATCCAGGGACGTCACGCGGAACTTCGTGCAGAACATGAATATGAAGCAAGCATAAAATCTGAAAAGGGAATTGAAGCGCTTCTCGAGCATATGGAAAAACAGCAGGATCTTATCCTGACTCTTCTAAAAAAAATCGAAATACTAGAAAAAAGGAAAAATTAAATATCTTTAGGAAATGATAGACGAATACGTCTCAAGTATCCGCTCGACAGTTTTACTCCAGGAAAGATCCATGACATTTGTCCGAAGTTCCTGACGGAGCGTTTCTCGCTTTTTCGGATCCAGAAGAAGTGACTCT
>JBBTTM010000017.1:0-21998 GCA_038064255.1 Patescibacteria group bacterium
ACGTATGGCCCGTGTCTCAGTGCCATTGTGGGGGGTCGTGCTCTCACACCCCCTACCCGTCGTAGCCTTGGTAGGCTTTTACCCCACCAACTAGCTGATAGGTGCAAGGCCGCTCCTTTACCGGGGGGTTAACCCCTTTGATCGTAAGACCTCATGCGGTATTACCCCGTCTTTCGACGAGCTATACCACAGTAAAGGGTACGTTCCTTGCTTCTACTCACCCGTCCGCCACTATATTATTACTCCCTTGCGGGAACAACTCAACCGTTCGACTTGCATGCTTAAGGCACGCCGCCAGCGTTCATCCTGAGCCAGGATCAAACTCTCAAAAAAATTGATAGGAGACAACATAAATGCTGCTACTATCAAAAAAATTCCTATCACCACTCGATTGTCAAAGTACTGGCTCGATAAAAAATCCCCGCCATTGCGGGGATATGAATTCCAAGTGCAATAGACGAGTCTACGAGTTCATGTATTTAGTATTATATGGATCGGGCAGTATAAATGCAAGTGCCAGAAGTCCAAAACCGCTCCCAAGAAGTACTCCACCAAATATATCCGAAAACCAATGATGTCCAATGTAGATACGGCTCACGGCGACAAGCATCACATACAGAGCCACGAGACACACTACCAGTAGTGTCTTTGGGGTCATCAATGATTTTATTGTTAAAATTGCTCCATTTTTACATTGTTTATACCAATACACTCCAAGAAGCACTATTCCGATAAATATAGCCCGCGCGGCGTGGCCGGAGGGATAAGAAAACTGCTCGTTTATGTAATTTTTAGGAAATACCGAAGTTGGATTTTTTATCATATAAAACGGAGGAGAGGGATGATGAACCACGCTTTTTCCGTACATCTCCCCTAATACAAGCAGGAAAAAAGCTAAAAAAATGAGAAGGGAACCATATCGAAGACGTTTCTTTTTTACATCTACAAGTGAAATAAGACCTAAAACTATGACAACAACAGTGGACACTTCCGGGCTTGCAAGAAACGTCGAGCCTTCCATAATGTTTCCAATCAATTCTGCAGCTCGAAGTTTGCTGGATTTATCTATTCGCTCCTGTATTTTTACAGTGACAGAAAAGTCCAGAGCTTTCCCAAACTCATTTCGTACCGCTCGGCTGTATCCGTAAAACAATCCAAGAAACGCTATGGAAATGATAAAACAAATAATCTGAATCCGGGAGATTTTACCAAATACATTCATGAACCACTCGCTTTCGGCTGATTTCGCAAGATTTCGTATAAAATAATGCCGCAGGAGACCATGACATTGAGAGATTTATTCACACCCCACATCGGAAGCTCGACAATGCTATCTACCATGTCCAATACTTCTTTTGACACGCCGCTCGTTTCGTTTCCAACAACGATCGCAAGCGGAAGATCATACTTCACCTGATTAAAAGGCTTGCTTCGAGAATCCTGTTCAACCGCTATGATTTTGGTCATCGGAAATTGGGATATGAGATTTTCTAGTGCCGAAACAGCATTTGGCGCATATTCCCAATCTACCCACTGCCAGGTATTAATCGACGCTTTTTTTATCCTGGAATTTGGAGGCGTGAGCGTCTCGCCGCAAAGTATCACTTTCTCTACCGCTACAGCATCTGCAAGCCGAAAAATAGAGCCCACGTTATACGTATCCAAAACGTTATCGAGAATAATCGTAATCGGATGTTTTTTTATTGCCTGCCGATCTACTGGATCAGGACTCGTGGTTCGTAATTCCTTCGCGCCGAGTTTTATTGACATGAATCATATTATACTCGAAAGTTTTAAATTCAATTAATATTTGCATTCGAAAAATAATAATTACAATGATAGAATACATTTATGAATGAAATTAAAGATGAAAGAGATTATATTGGAGACCAAATAGGAGCTTCGGTTAGGAAAATTGCCCCCCCTCGAAAGAATTAAATAAAATCGATAGCATTATCATGCGCTCACTTCCAAAACCAATCGCAAGAGCATTGGCGCTTATACGCTTCAATTATGGATGGCTACCTGAAATTGGCGATCCCTCAAGATTATTTAATAGTATGTCCAAGGCATTAGGAACTTCCAATTTGGACAGATATGGGAATCAACATCATGCGAATACCTTACTGATGCCAGTAATTGGAGAGCCACTTCGCGTCCACTCAGCAAAATTTCAAGAGGGCGATCACGAAACTACATTGCGCTGGGATAAGCAAGTTCAATGGGCTGAACAAGCTCGAATACGATCAGAAAGTGGAGAAATGTTATCGGAAAACGAATTAGTTGAAGCAGGAATGATACTCGCTGTGCATTCTGAATTATGAAAACATTCGAATTGCTCAAGCCAGATTTTATAAAGAGTGGACTGCCATTTCCTCAAAATCCACTTGAAAACAATGCTTCGCCATCAAATGCAACTCCACATACTTAGTTTGCTTTAATTTTTTCATGTTATCTTGTTTTAAAACATGATAACAAAAACGAATTCACGCGGAGTGAAAGAATACCGATGCCGCTTCCAATGAGGGCGCCCGCAAGGACATCGAACGGATAATGAACACCTAGATAGATTCGTGAAAATCCAATCGCTACTGCCAGAAGATAAAACCATCTGCGAAGTTTTGGTTCAACGTTTGAAAAAACGAATGCAAGGGCAAAGGCGATCGTAGCATGAGTTGAGGGAAAAGAATATCCGTAGACCCCTCCACCGACTATGATAGCGCCCATATCTATCGATGGGCGTGGACGGGAAACAATAAATTTAATAATAAACTCTGAAACCATCAATGCAGAAAAACCAGAAACCAGAAAGGGAAGAAAAAAAATATGATTTTTTCTCTCTTCGCGGATAAAAAGAAGAATTGAAAAAAGTATCCATACGAGTCCCCATTCTCCTATGCCTGAGAGAAACGATGCGAAAGTATCGGCCAAAAATACATGCGGTAGCTGATTGATAGATAGAAACAAAAACCGATCAATCGAAAGAAGTGTGTCAAGCATATCTTATTTTACTTTTGCGGATGGACTAACAAGCGGTACGAGCGAAGGACCAGATGGAGTCGGAGTAAGAAATATAATTTTTATCGCATTACTTTCCGGAACCGGGGATACGAGCGTATTTCGGGTTAGAATGATACCAACAACAAGAACCACCAGAAGTATTCCTCCTATGATAACCGTCACTGCGGCAAGCGTACGACTCCTATCTTCATCCATGTTGTTTTAAGTGTATCACTCACGCCTTCAGTCGTCAGCTTTCAGTCTTCAGTCTGATAGCTGATAGCTGATAGCTGATAGCTATTTTATATCTTCTTTCTTCCACGCTGCAAATGTGCAAACAGGGTAATTGCCGCAGCCAAAAAACGTTTTACCTGTCCGAGTCTTTTTCACTACTATATCAGCCCTACACTTCGGGCACTTCTTGTCTATTTTTTCGAACAACTGACGAGTATATTTACACGCAGGAAACGTACTGCACGCGATAAATTTGCCATATTTTCCCGTTCGTATCACAAGCGCTCCCCCGCACGTAGGGCACTTTTCGTCTAGAGTCTCCTCTTCCATTTTCACTTTTTCAGCTCCGTTTTCTGCTATTTTCATATCTTCCATAAATGGATCATAAAATGCACGAATGACCGGCACCCAGGGCGCGCCATTTGCTATTTCATCTAAAGACGCCTCCATCTTGGCGGTAAACGGGAGATCCATAATATGTGAAAAATACTTTACAAGAAAATCCGTTACCAAAAACCCGAGCTCCATCGGTATGAGCTTTTTCTCCTGTTTCACGACATACTGGCGTTCCTGAATAGTCGAGATGATCGGCGCGTAGGTACTCGGTCTTCCGATATCTTTTTCTTCGAGTGCTTTTATGAGACTTGCCTCAGTATAACGCGGCGGCGGAGACGACTCATGCGATGCTTTTTCAAGAGATTTCAAGGTAACTATTTCCCCAACAGTACACGATGGCAATACAATTTCATCTACTTCCCGCCCAATTATTTTTAAGTACCCATCAAACTGAATCACTGAACCCTGTGCGCCAAACACATATCCGTTGCCACTCGTAATTTCTATAGTAGTGGAATCAAACACAGCCTCTTTTGCTTGACTCCCTACTGCCCGCTTCCAGATGAGTTCGTAAAGCCTCACATGATCGTGATTCATATCGCTTGGCACTTCAAAATTTTCACCGGTCATACCAATGGTGGTTGGGCGGATCGCCTCATGCGCTTCCTGAGCGACTTTTGATTTTGTCTGAAACGTGCGTTTTTTATCCGGAAGATAGGCCTTTCCGTATGTTTTTTCGATGTACCCACGTGCTTCTGTCAGAAATTTTTCTGAAAGATTCACACTATCTGTTCTGTGGTACGTGATATATCCCTCTTCGTAAAGCTTCTGGGCAATCTGCATTGTTTTTTTGGCCGAAAACGAAAACTTTCTGCCGCTATCCTGCTGAAGCGTACTCGTCGTAAAAGGCGCCGGAGGAGATCTACGAACTTCTTTTTTCTCAACGGCGCTAACGGCAAATGGAGAAGCGATATCTGAAATAATTGTATTCGCCTGGTTTTCTGTTTGTATACTTGAGGTCTTACTGGTATATGTCCCATCAAAAAGTGTAAATGTCGTGCTTTTTTCGTAGGGCACTCCATCCTTTTTTAATAGCACTGCAGAAAGTTCTTCCCCATTCGATGAAGGCGGGATAAATACTCCATCGATCGTAAAATATGTCCCTTTTAAAAATATCCGGATTTCTTTTTCCCGCTCGACGATAAGTCTCACGGTGACCGATTGCACACGTCCCGCAGACAACCACTTGCGAGACAGTTTCCGCCACAAAAGTGGCGAAAGAGTGTATCCGACGAGCCGATCGAGCACTCTTCGGGCTTGCTGGGCATCAACCAAACGCATATCTACTTCTTGTGGATGTTTTACGGCATCTAAAATTGCAGACTCGGTTATTTCATGAAAAACAATACGCTTATAGCCTTCAGCCTTTAGTCCTGAGCTATCAACTATTTTTTTCTTCTTGCTGACAACTGACCCCGATCGAAGCGAGGCGAGAGACTTATGTCTTTCAGCTAGAATAGAAGCTATATGCCACGCGATCGCCTCTCCCTCACGGTCCGGATCAGTCGCAAGTATGACCTCGCTTGCTTTGGATGCGATAGCTTTTAGCTCAGTTACCCGTTTCTTTTTTTCAACCGGAACGATGTATGAAGGGAAAAAATCATGATCTACATCTACCCCGAGCTTCGATTTGGGTAGGTCTCGGATATGGCCCATGGTTGCCTCGATTATGTACCCTTTCCCTAAAAACTTTGACAACGTACGCGCTTTAGTCGGTGATTCTACAAGGATAAGGATCATAAATAAAATAAAGATTGCCACCCTTCAGCGGGCTCAGGGTAAACTACTCCTCGGAGTGACAATCTCTGTAATTTAAATATTATACACGAATCGCGTAATACTTCTCGCCTGTCTCTTTTATAGCCCCGTTCATTTCAAGTAGTGTTATAAGGGAAAAAACTTCCGAAGAAGCCATGCCGCTGAGACGTACGATTTCATCGATATGACGATTTTCCTGAAGGAGTAGGTCAATGATTTTTTGTTCGTCGGGGGACTGAGGTTTATATTTTAGTTTATCCGCTTGAATCGGATGAGCGAGTGAGCCGGATGACGATTCTATGCCAAGTTCGTCGAGTATATCCTGCACATCCTCTACAAGTTTCGCCCCATTTTTAATAAGCCTTAGAGGCCCTTTACTATATGGACTAGATATAGACCCTGGTACTGCAAACACTTCCCGCCCTTGCTCTCCTGCGTTTCTGGCTGTAATAAGTGCCCCGCTGTCATCTGCTCCCTCTGTCACGAGGACGCCTAACGATAATCCGCTGATGATACGATTTCTTGCAGGAAAGAGCCCTTTGTTTGGTCGAAGCCCGAACGGCATCTCAGAAACTATTGCGCCAAACCCCTCCTCGGATATCTGATGATACAGTCGCGCATTGCTTGGCGGAGCGATAATGTCTATGCCGCACCCAAGTACTGCAATCGTTTTTCCGCCACAGTCTATTGCGGTCTGATGAGCTACGGCATCCACCCCATACGCCATCCCTGATACAATGGTAAATCCGTATGAGACGAGTCCCTCGACGAGACGCTTTGTCACCTCTTCGCCGTAGCGTGTTATCTTTCTCGTCCCAACCACACCGATTATGCGATCGAGCTTTATCGGAGAAGAATTATGTAACCCTTTCACATACAGAAGAAACGGAGCATCGGAGATCTGTTTTAATAATTCTGGATATTTTGGATCTTCAATCGTCAGAGCCGACACATGAAGTTCGGAAAGTTTTTTAAGATATGTATCGATATAAAATTTTTTACGAAAATCTAGAAACTCATTCACCAGTTTCTCGGGAAGCTTTACCGCGCGAAGTGTCTTTTCCGGAGCATTCCATGCAGCCTTTGCACTGCCAAAAAAATCTCGCAGGAGTCGGAAACGAACCGGACCAACCCCGGGAAACACACTAAACGCTACCCAATATTTCCGCTCTTCGTCCATAGTACCAATCAAACTTACACACCCACCATTGTCATCGCGAGACCGTTCTGACGGCGTGGCGATCTCATGACTTTATAAGATTGCCGCGTCGAAGACTCCTCGTAATGACAGTCTAAGTTAAGTAACCACGATTACCGACTAAACCAGGCTTCAAATATCTTTTTTGCTACCGGCGCTGCAACTTCACTTCCCTCACCCGCGTCCTCCACGAGTACGGTCACCGAAATCTCCGGCTCGCCAGTGATTGTATTTTCTGATAAAGGGGCCTGCCCTATACCGTGAGCATAGCTCTCTGGTATCGGGGCAAAAGCAGTAAACCACGCATGAGTCTCTGATTTTCCTGATGCATCCACTCTGCCAAACTCAGCAGTTCCGGTCTTGCACGCTATAGGCACATATGTAGAATTTACTTTAAAAGTAAATAGTGGATACCCGGTCCCGCCATCGCTACATGCCTGTCTCATACCTTCCGTAATAGTCGAAATCGTGTCACGTTTGAGCGACAAAGTCCGGCAGTCTTTATTCAAAACGCTGTTTCCTCCAATGCTGTGCAATATCGTGGGTCTACAGAGTACACCATTGTTTGCAATCACATTTGTCCATGCATTTACCTGAATAGGGGTCGTCAAAAGATATCCTTGCCCTATAGCGACATGATACGTGTCTCCCGTATACCACTCGTCATTTCTAAGGCTCAGGTCTTCTTTTGACGTAAACTGTGTTTTCTTCCACGCCGGATCAGGCAGAAGTCCGCTCGCCTCTCCTCCAAGCTCAATGCCGAGAGGTTTTCCCATGCCTATTCCTTTTGCCCAAGTCACGAGTTTGGTTATCCCCATGGCCTCTCCCGCTTTATAGAAAAATATATCGTTACTGTGTGCTATGGCACGGACCAGATTTACCAAACCATCTGTTTTCCCATACTGTAAAAAATACCAATTCGGAAAAGTAAACGACCCGATTTTTATGACACCGGTATCTTCATAGACTGTATCCGGAGTGATGGATTGAGTCTCAAGTGCTGCCAGGGCAACGACTATTTTAAACGTAGAGCCGGGAGGATATACTCCTCCTATCGCTCGGTTAAAAAGCGGCATCCCGGCATCGTTCGACAGGTCAGCGTATTGACTCTGGGACATACCAAGCGAAAATAAATTCGGAGAAAACGAGGGACTCGAATACATCGAAAGTATTTCCCCAGTGGAAGGCTTAGAAACGATGACTGTTCCTTTTTTACCGACCGGAAATGCGTCACGTGCGACGGCAGAAAGTGCGGCATCGAGAGAAAGATACACATCCTGTCCTGGAAGCTCCATATCCCGACCAAGAGTACGGATAATACGCCCGGAAGCGTCTATCTCGACCAGCTCTTTTCCATCCCGGCCACGAAGTTTTTCTTCATACACCGATTCGGCTCCGTATCGGCCAACCCGATCACCGATTTTATATTTCCGGAGGGAATAGTACTCATCTTTCAGTTCCTTTTCTGAAAGCTCCCCAGTGTAGCCGATCACATGCGCAATGGGTTCACTGATACGGTACTGACGCACATAATCAATTTCTAAAAACTTTCCCGCAGAAAGACCGTTTTTTATAAGATTTTCCCCCTCGGACTGTGAGATTCGCACCGTGCAGCTCTGCGCGGGGTTGACTTCGCACGGTTCTATGAGTCGATACTCCGGGATATTTTCGACTAATGGTTTTCCCGTCCTGTCCCGGAGTATCCCACGGGGTGCGTGCCGTATGAGTTCGCGTGTCCGATTGTCATCTGCAAGCATGCGAAACTCATGTCCGCGGATAAGGGAAAGGTCAACAAGTCGAAATATGAGAACAAAAACAGCAATACAGAGTATTGTCGAAAATACGAGAATTCTCCCTGTGCCTAACCACCAAGAAGAACCAATATCCCGGGATTTACGAAACATTGACGGAACTGTAACGCTGATTGAGTCAGAAAATGCCTTGCCAAATTTCATGCTATGACCCAGTATATCAGGGAAACAAAAATACTCCATGAGGCACCCACAACTACTTCAAAAAGTGTATGATCTTTTCTTACGAGTCGCGCCCATGCGACCAGAAACGGAAGTATGAGCAATGGGATTACAAACACAGCATACCATTTCATAGCGAACAGAACTGCAAGTGTTATAATGCCGACGTGACCGGAAGCTTTTATTTTGAATGAAAGAACGAAAAATCCGACAATCCAGAGGAGCAATACGTCAAAAAAAGTCACCAAAAATGGATTCCCAATTTGATATACAACGAAAACAAAAAAAAGGGAAAATAATACGAGCGTACCAAGCGGCTTAATCCGCTCTTTTCGATTGTGGATATCCCAATCTTTTACCCGTCCGGTTTTTACTATCCAGAAACGGAAAATCCCAACAGGGATGGTCATGCCAAACAGGAGAAAAAAAAGAAATTGATGCAATGCCGATCCAGTTAACCCAGACCGAAATGCACCGACAACGACAAGTACCGTCAACACCATCATGGGCTCGAATATACGAGAAACAAATGTTGCGAGCTTGGAGTTCATTTCAGATTTTTCTCGCTGCGACTTTGACTTTTGAAAGAAGTAACGCATCGTCAAGCAACTTTCCGCACCCACGGACGACCGCAGTCTGCGGATCATCTGTCACCCAGACAGGCATTTTTGTCTGATCTGCAATTTTTCGATCTATCCCGCGGATGAGCGATCCGCCTCCGGCCAAAACAATCCCCCGCTCCATGATATCTCCGACGAGTTCCGGCGGAGTTTCCTCAATCGTCTCACTTATCCCCTCGATGATCGAATCTATCACCGGAGCAAGCGCTTCCCTCACTTCAGATTCAGAAATACGCACAGACTTTGGAAGCCCTGTCTCTATATCTCGCCCACGTACGACCGTATGCCTCTCTGAAACATTCGGTGTCGGATACGCTGAGCCAATAGATTTTTTTATCTCTTCGGCTGTCTGCTCACCGACAAGAAAAGAATATTTCAGGCGTAAAAATGCGCTGATCGCTTCATCCATTTCATCCCCCGCGATCCTGATACTCCGGTTTACCACAATTCCGCCGAGGTTCAGAACTGCGATTTCACTCGTGCCACCACCTATGTCACAGATAAACGACCCGCTACTCTCCTGTATGGGGAGCCCCGCGCCGATAGCCGCAGCCATAGGTTCTTCGATCAGGTACGCCTCTCTGGCTCCCGCCATGATTGCTGCTTCTTGCACTGCTCTGCGCTCTACATCAGTCACGCCTGATGGAATCCCAATGACGACTTTGGGGCGGGGAATATTTGGCAAAAATTTATTTTTCGGTTGCCTATGAACAAGCTGTATATAATAGGAAAGCATCGCCGCTGCAGCATCAAAATCCGCAATCACCCCGTCTTTGAGCGGCCGAAACGCCTCTATCGTCTGCGGGGTTTTGCCGATCATGCGTTTCGCCTCTGTACCGATAGCCACAATCTGCTTCGTCTTTTTTTGACGAGCGACAGCTGACGGCTCACGAATCATAATACCTTTCCCGCGTACATACACGAGAGTATTTGCCGTGCCTAAATCTATACCCAGATCATGGGAAACCAAGCCAAAAAAGAGGTCAAACATAGCTACGAGTCATTGTAGCACAGATATATGAGAGTAGAATCCCGCCAATAATTCACAAATTTGCCACTATAGGGTATAATCCATACGCACGAGATACACACGTGTGAACCTTGATTTTTTAATAAAAATCGTTTGATCGCAGAGATCCGGCTATTGCCCATCTGCAAGCATCAAACATATCTCATAGGACTGCATCCAAAGGAGGTGCAACCATGAACCATAAACAACGTTTCACTGATGCGATCCGCGATATTCCACCAATCTACTACTGGATCGCACTAGCAATACTTGCAGTTGGATCAATATTCTTCGGCAGTGCGGCATGGGTAGCAAATCTTGCACCTTTAGAAGTGCTATTACCGTGGTTAGAAACTATCGGTCTTTGTGCCCTTGCTTTTCTAGCCTATCGAATCGTCACATGGATATCCAGCCGTGCTACGGGACTTGCAAAGATAATCATTGCTATTGTAGTAATAGTAATAGCAGCGGGATTCTTAAGTAAGCCTTTTACTGAATCCCGAGCATCAAATCAAATTGCACTTCTTGACCCAGTAAAGTATTTGAGATCCGGACTTGCATTGGGATATAAACTTGAAAAAATCCCACCAAAACCGAACAAAAGAGAGGGCGTCGCGGGTTTAAATAAAATCGAATCGATGGTGGACAAGGCAATTCCGATCGATTTTCCAAAAACACTAGAACGAAATAGATTATTCTATGTGGATATAATCACAAATGCATGGCTCGCGAACAATCCCGAAGAGGTACTCAAAAGAAAAACTGACTTAGACCTAGCATACAAAATCTTTTACGAGCAAAAGGCAAAAACGATACACATACCAAATTACCTCAGTCTCGTCATCGTAGTGCTTTGCCAAGTGGCACTAGCGCTCTTCAACATGATAAAATCGTGGAAATTTTCGGGAGGCATGGTTAAATTATCCTTTGGAGGACTGATGATAGGGGTGTTGCTCGTAATGTATATGAAAATCTTTTATATCCCCGATGGTCCAACCCAAAAGATTGTTGACGACTTATGGTGGACGGGTTTCTTGATCCACATACCACAGCTTTTTATTACCATCGGTTCAATCGTGGTTGGTGCATCAACAAAAGGGATAAAAGAGAACGCAAATTCAAAAAATACTTTTTTACGAGTACTCCTTCTTGCGACGGTCGCAATCTCGTCACAAATCTTTGGAAGCTTTGGCGTAGATTCTCTCTTTCAACCTTTCTTACTCCAAGATGCAGTAAATTTAGCAAGAGGAAGACTCAGTATTACTGAAGTTTTCCTCGTATATCAATCCGGTACAGTTATGGCAGGTCTACTGATAACTTCACTGTATAGTACTGCGATCAACATTGTGAAAGGTAGCGTGGCCCTAGAGTCACTCGATAAATAAATTAAGATAAAGCCAACTCCCGTAGTAATACTATTAACCATACTTACCTGAAGGTTCGGGTCTGTTTGATTTATAGTATTGGGAGTTGGCTTTTTGTTGGGAAAAACACTTCTATCAGTGCCTGTGCTATACTTCTTTTATGGATTTTTCGGCAAAATGCACCAAAACAATTCACATCCTCTTTGTGCTCCTCTTTGCCCTCGTACCGCTTCTCGTCACCCCCTGGAACTACGAACTGTTTGAGTACAACAAGATGATGGCAGTCTACGCATTCGCCGTATTGATTGCGACGACCTGGGGCATAAAAGCGATACACGAGAAAAAAATCGTCATCCCAAAAACACCCCTCGATATTCCCATTTTCCTTTTTGTCCTCTCCCAGACCGTCAGCACGCTCTTTTCCATAGATCCGCACGTCTCCTGGTTTGGATACTACAGCCGGTTTAACGGAGGACTACTCTCTACGCTTGCGTATGTAGCGCTCTACTATATTTTTATAAGTTCGTACTCCCGAAGCAATCTCGAAGCGTATACTTCGAACGTAAGTGAGAAGTTCTCTCCGCCAGTTGGCGGATCGAACAATAAAAAATTCCGAAATTTTGAATTAGTTACTCCTCAATCTTCACTTCACTCTTCAGTATTCAATCTTCTTTATGCGTCGCTCATCTCCGCCTTTTTCGTCTCCATCTACGCTGTCCTCGAAAGGCTGGGAATAGACAGCCATCTCTGGGTACAGGATGTCCAAAGTCGCGTATTCTCGACCCTCGGTCAACCCAACTGGCTTGCAGCATACATAGTCGCATTAATTCCTACAACATGGGCATTTGCCATCTTGTCATTGCGAGACCCCGCCAGATGGCGGGGCGAAGCAATCTCTCAATCCAAGGGTAAATCAACCAATAAGATTGCCACGCTCTCCGCCGGCTGGCGGATCGCTCGCAATGACATCGCAAGCCTAGCGATCTGGACAACATTGTCTTCTCTTTTCTTTTTCGTCCTCCTGTCTACCCGCTCTAAATCCGGCCTCGGAGCGTTTGTCATAGCGGACATACTTTTTTGGGGACTTCTATTTTGGTCGTCACAACAAGCTAGAAAAATTCAAGGCCCGCCCGCCGGCGAGGCAGGCTTAGCCTTGAAACACATGCGCATTCCTTTTTTCTTTTTGCATGGTGCATTTCTTCTCATCGTCTTTTTCAATGGTATATATATAGAAAGCCTTGACAAATACTTCACCTTCACCGCGTTAAAAAACCGCTTCACTCATTCATCGGAAAAATCCGCTCAACAATTAAACAATCCTATAATCCAACAATCCTCCAAACCATCAGCCCCGCTCCTAGAAACCGGTGGCACAGATTCGGGTGTTATCCGAAAATACGTGTGGACCGGCGCGATCACTGCATGGAAAAGCTCTATCAAAACCTTTTTCATCGGCACCGGCACGGAATCATTTGCTTTCGCCTTCTTTCAGTTTCGACCCAAAGAACATAATCTCACAAGCGAGTGGGATTTTCTTTACAACAAAGCACACAACGAATACGTCAATTTTCTGACGACGACAGGCATATTTGGTTTATTAAGTTATCTATTTTTTATAGGAAACTTTTGCTGGTGGTATTTCAAATCTACAATTTCAAATTTTCAATATTCATTGAAAAGTTCAAAGTTCAAATTTCAAATTGCTCTCTTTGCCGGCTGGATTTCCATACTCATCACCAACTTCTTCGGCTTTGCGGTCGTCATCACCCAGGTGTATTTATTCCTCTTTCCGACAATAGTGTTCGTCATCCACGAATTAACATACTCGAATGAAGATACTCGAATGAAGAAACTCGAATCACGAGTTTTTTCAATTCACCTACATGATCCATTTCATAAAGCATCGATGTGGATTATTGCTCTTTCGGGAGTATCCCTCGTTGTTCTCCTTGGCATCTACTGGGATGCGGACAGACTTTTTGCCCACGGGTACAGATTATCTCGCGTAGGTTCAAATGAACAGGCAGTTTCCTCTACCGAACAAGCCATCCTCCGAAATCCGGGAGAACCTGTATATCACGATGAACTGTCTACCGAACTTGCCGGTGTCGCAGTCGCCGCCATGGAGGCTAATGAAGCCACCCGCGCATCGGCGGTAGCCCAAAGAGCGATAAATGAAAATAATATTGCGCTTGGTACGTCTCCAAAAAACGTGAATTTTTGGAAATCCCGGGTCAAGATACTCTACGCCTTCTCTTCATTTGATCCAAGTCTCTTTAAACTCTCCCTGGAGACGCTCAGGCAAGCGCAGGAACTTTCACCAAATGATCCGAAGATTGCCTACAATATCGCTGTTATCGCAGGGAAACAGGGAGACACAGCGACGGCGATAGATGCACTCAAAAAAGCTATTGTGGTGAAACCAAATTACCGCGATGCATATTATGCGCTTTACATCTTTTATACTGAATTAAAGCAAACAGACAATGCTCGTGACACTATCCGCGATTATCTGGCAACTGTCGACCCAGAAGACAAAGAATTCAAAGCATTGGTACAATAAACTCTATGAAGCAGATCGTCACGATTCCCGAGGAAGTGCTCACGCGTACGGCAAAGCCCGTAGTGAATTTTGACAAAAAACTCCATACCCTCATAAGAGAAATGGCCGCGGCGCTTCGGGCCACAAAAAATCCGAAAGGAGTCGGCTTAGCTGCGCCACAGATCGGAGTTTCACTGCAGGTGTTTATCACGCGTCCAACAGCAACCTCTCAGATACAAACATTTATAAATCCCGTTATCGTCTCAAGAGGAGAACCGACAGAAGAGAAAGAAAAGAAAGACGCGAGACTCGAAGGATGTCTCTCGATTCCCGGCATCTGGGGCAATGTAACTCGCTCCCCATCGCTTGCCATACATTTTCATGATGAAACAGGCGAAAATCACACAGAAACAATCGACGGATTTCATGCAACGATCATCCAACACGAAATAGATCATTTGAACGGTATACTTTTCACCCAGCGCGTCCTCGAGGGAAAAAACAAACTATACCGTACGACATACGACAAAGAAGGGAAAGAGGTACTCGAAGAGATTTCGCTCAAGTGATTTTATGTCATCCCGAGCGAAGTCGAGGGATCTTCCAGTAAAATAGATGCGGAAGATTGCCACGCCGTTGGAACGGTCTCGCAATGACAAAAAACACCAATCATGAATACAATCAAAACCATCTTTTTCGGCTCGACAAATGATTCTGTCATCGTCTTAAATAAAATTTTCATGCTGAAAATTGGTAATTGGAAATTGGATATTGCATGTATCGTGACTCAGCCACCAAAACCAGTCGGACGGGATCAGATAATTACTCCCACACCAGTCGAAACATGGGCAAAGGAACATAAAGTCCCTCTTCTTACATTTTCCTCAAACACAGAAAAACCATGGCTTTATCAGGATGAAGCATCTGTCATCGAAACGCTTTCCACATTTACGCCAGATCTCATCATAAGCGCATGCTACGGACAACGCATTCCGTCTCAAGCGATTCAAAAAGCAAAGTTTGGCGGTATCAATGTCCACCCGTCTCTTCTCCCCCGCTGGCGCGGTGGTGATCCTGTCCCATGGGCGATACTCGCCGGAGATCATCAAACCGGCGTTTCGGTCGTGACACTTGAAAAATCATTTGATGAAGGAAATGTATTGAGTCAAAAAAAACTCCCTATACATCCTACTGATTTTCCGGACGACCTTCGAACAAAACTTTTTACTCTGGGCGCTGACCTATTAGTCGAACTTCTCCCTGTTATGCTCAATAACAAAATCAGTACCCATCAAAAATCAATGCAAAATAAAGAAAAACTCTCAAGAGAAGCATTTCCGTATGCCAGACGGCTATCCCGTCAGGATGGCTTTATCCCGTTTGAACTCATTGAGAAAGCGCTCAAAGGAAATGATACGTCAACAATTCAGCAATTTAACAATTTTACAATTATCAAAGTAGCGCTTGAGCATTCTGAAGACAAACAGATCGACCTGCCAATCCTCATAGAGCGTGCATTTCGTGCCTTCACCCCCTGGCCAGGGATCTGGACTACCCTTAACATAAAAGGAGAACAAAAAAGACTAAAGATTCTCGACGTTTCAATTAATTCATCTGATCAAACATTGAAGATTGAAACTGTACAACTCGAAGGAAAAACTCCCGTCTCCTGGGAGCAATTCAAAAAAGCATACCTCTAATCTCTCTTGTCATTCCGAGTGAAACGAAGTGAAATCGAGGAATCTTCCAATAAAGCTCATGTGGAAGATTGCCGCGCCGTCAGAACGGACTCGCAATGACATAGATTTATGATTGCTGAAGAAATTTATTTGTTCTCGCAGAAGAAGGCGAGACATCCGTTCGTATCGCGCTTATACGTCCAACCTCCGCTACAATCTTCTGCTTTGGGAAGAGCAAGCTCGGGACACGCAAGACCTGCTTTACTTCGAAGATCTCTCGAAACTCCCTTCATCGCGTTTAGCACTATGACTAGGAGAATAAAAGATAATGTCAGAAATATGATAAAATTCCATGATGCAAAATCGTCTTTTCGGAATAACGTCGCTGTTTTCACTGATTTAGATTTGGATTTTGCCATAATTTTACTCCTAAATGTAGAATAGTTTACAAACCCGATGAGTGTCAAGGGAGGAAAAAAGAGATATAAGATCAGGACTTACGCACCGTTGTCATCGCGAGACCGTTCTGACGGCGTGGCGATCTCATACAAATATGAGATTGCTTCGTCGAAAACTCCTCGCAATGACAGCCTAAACGCTCTATCACTGCGTAAGTCCTGTAAGATGATAGATGCAAGATATTAGATCTTAGGAGAAACGAGAGCAAGTTTTGCTGCAACTTTTTTGTTATCGAAACGGACTCGTTTGATACATTTGGTACATGCGAGGACCCGTGTCATCACGCCTTTTATAGACATGGTCACATGATGGAGATTCGGCTTTATCGTGCGAAGTGTCGACGGTGCACGCTTTTTCCACTGTCCACCAGCCACACCCGGCTTATGAGTATGAGACCGTCCGGCAGATTGTTTTTTGTCACAGATATCGCAGCGATAGGCCATATATATAGAATTTAGAATATAGAATAAAGTATTTAGAAAATTGAAAATCAGGAATTTACATTTCTAGACATCCTCGTATTCAACCTAAATTCTAAACTCTTTATACTATATTCTCAGAAAATCTATTATACTATACTCTTATGGACCTATTCAATAACCCTGTTTCCTTTTTATTCTCATCTGCAGCCCTTGTCATTGCTATCACCATTCATGAATTTGCACACGCATATGCTGCGGAACATCTAGGTGATCCCACGCCTCGTCTCATGGGGAGACTGACGCTTAATCCCCTAAAACACCTCGACCCGCTCGGCACACTCCTCCTCATATTCGCACGATTCGGCTGGGGAAAACCTGTAGTTTATGATCCGTTTAATCTCCGAAATCCAAAACAAGATAGCGCAATTATTTCGCTTGCAGGACCTGTGAGCAATATACTGCTTGCCCTTCTCAGTTCAATAATTTTACGAATCATATCTGGATTCTCCCCTGAATCACCGTCAAGCATGCTCACCCTCACTTTTTCAGTAGTGATAATCAGTTTCTTCCAGACACTTATATATTATAATGTGATGCTCGCGGTTTTTAACCTTGTCCCTGTGCATCCACTGGATGGATTTACTGTCGTCAAGGGACTCCTACCCGAAGATCAATCCCGCGAATGGGCACAACTGGAACGATATGGGATGTTCTTCTTGCTTGTTCTTATTTTTTTCCCGGGAAACCCGCTCCAAACACTTATTTCTCCGATGATTAATTTCTTCTTAAACCTTTTTCTGCCACAATCCGGAATTGTCTAAAAAAATCGCTTGACATCTCCTAAAAACTCGTCTACGCTATTATTGCCTGGTAGGAAATTTGGAGAGTATTTTCCTCCACAAATTCTACGCTTTGAGGTAGTTCGAACTTGATATTAAGTTTGAGCGACAGGACACTGTTTGGCATCACCGTGGTGACGCCAACTGTCCATCCGCCTAGTGCAAACCGGGGAAAAGCTTCAAACTTCCTCCAGGCACAGTATATCTTCTTTTCCTATTCCCCATCTATTGTGATTACTCGAGTTGCTTCGGTATAATATGATATTGGCTGAATGAAAAGTTTTGAGATATACGCCCCTCTAGCTCAACGGCAGAGCGACGGTTTTGTAAACCGCTGATCGCAGTTCGATTCTGCGGAGGGGCTCAAACACTCGAAGAGGAAAGTAAACAGCCCTCCTTCGCATCTCGTTTCACTCGAGCTACGAAGGGCACGGTAGGTCCGGTCTCGGCTCAAAGATTTAATTTATTTCGGAAAAACCACGTCTCTCCAAAAAGTTTTTGCCGGTCTCTGAAATTTTTTTCTTTGAGTGTGTAAAACACAAGATGCCGTTCTTTCCTTTTTATAATCCACCCGGCTTTTAAGAGCTTTGACACATGAAACGAGACGAGATTTTGTGGAAGTTCGAGGATAGCCATGAGATCGGGAATGCCCTTGTCTTCATGAGCCAGGATATACACGATGGCAAGCCTATGCCTGTGCGAAATGCCTTCAAGCCGTTTTGCATAGGGAGCAATTTTTTCGCGAAGCTTTTTTCCTGTGAGCATAATTTTGGTGCTTGCACTGAGTAAACGAAGTGCGTCGAAGTGCTGGGACTAGGATTCGAACCTAGGTAGCCCGTTAGGGCGTCAGATTTACAGTCTGATACGTTTGACCACTCCGCCATCCCAGCTAATCACTAAACAATACTGATGATTATACGAAAAATTGTGTGTTCCCCGCAATGAAGTATTTAACTATCCTCAAGCGTTCTCGTCTTGAGCTTCTTGATTGTGTAGTGAAGCTGTTCCTCTAGATCTATCCCCCGGGACGCTGCCAAAGACAAAAGAAGAAAAAAGACATCTCCAAGTTCCTGCTTGTACGTTTCAACTATCCGATCATTTGATTCTTTATGCCCTGCTTCCTTTAAAAAAGCACGTGCAGTCTCCCCT
The DNA here is from genome assembly GCA_038064255.1 of Patescibacteria group bacterium. Taxonomy (GTDB): domain Bacteria; phylum Patescibacteriota; class Microgenomatia; order UBA10105; family UBA927; genus JACREM01. The sequence continues at coordinate 18,643 of JBBTTM010000017.1, forward strand.
AATTCTTCCATAAGAAAGAGAAGAATAATCTTTGGATCACGGTTATGTCCCATGGAATTCGCTTCCTCGTCAACTAATTTTTGGAGCTTTGCAATATCAGACATACACAAATCATATCATATCCTGAACCCATAAAAAATTGATCTCTTGATTGAATAGATTATATGTGTCTATACTATTTCATATGGATACATCAAATTCAAATGAAGAAGGAGAAGCACCTATGAATGAAGAACAGTCCTCAAACACATCAGCCCTTGTGGTTGGTGCACTTATTGTCGTCGCCGTTGTCGGTATCGCATTTTATGCCATGAAAGGCAATGCAACTCCAACAGCAGAGAAAGCTCAAGAGGCAGTAAAACCTGTCGTCACAGAAGCTATGAAACCAAAGCCCATCAGCAAGCTCTCTTGTGATACGCAGTACTACAATCCAGTGATAGGGTTTGCCAAATACTATCTTTCGGTAGAAGGTGGAGACGTCGCAGGATCGACGAAAGTCGATTGTACTATGACTGTTTCAGCCAAAAATGCGGTAGTCGCAACGGAAAAAATTGCGTCACCGCTGACGAGCGCCCCGGAGCGAGGCGGAAGCACATTCCGATGCACCACGAAGGGACTCGAACTAGAAAAAAATGTCCCGACGAAAGTGGATGTATTACTTGAAAACGATCTGGGTCAGACAGCGAGTTGCACAAAGACATTCTTACTCCCGTAAGATAGAGTCAAATAATTATTGAATCGAACCAGTCCCGCCGCAAGGCGGGATTTTGGTGGAAATCCCTCACGGGGTATAAAGTAACTGTTCAGACTCTTGATAGAGATTATATTGTTCGAGGCTATTTACCGAGAACTATTTTCAGATAAACTTCTCGCTTAGGCTCGAAGAATAAAGAATTGTATCAGGAGACTGAACTCTTACGGTATAAACGTGCATTTGACAAATCACAAATCATCTGATATTATACAAATTGATTATGAATTCACAAACTATTCTTACCAGTGTCAGCGTTGCCAATCAAACTGCAGTACCTTCTCAGATTCGCCATCTTTGGGGTGTAAAACCCGGAGACAAACTACTCTGGTCCATAGACAGCGAAGCAAAACAGGTGACACTACGCCTCGCACCCCCCTCTTGGGGCTCGTATATGAAAGGACTCGGAAAACACACGTGGAAGGAAGATGCACAAACGTATGTCAAAACACTCCGTACAGATCGAGTTCGATAAACACCTCTCTCCGGTGTTTTTGGACACGTCACTTTTCATCTATCTTTTTGAGGATCATCCACGGTATGCTCCCTCCCTTGTTACCGTGTTTGATAGCATCGCAAAGGGCAAAATTCAAGCAATGACATCTGTCATCTCACTTTCAGAGGTACTCACAAAACCGTTTGAACAACACGACGTGACGCTTATAAAAAAATATAGAGAAATCTTCCTTCATCTACCGAATCTTACACTTGTGGCAATAGATGACAAGATCGCTGTAGAGGCTGCCAAAATTCGAGGTGAATATGGATTTCATCCGACAGATTGTTTGCAACTTGCCTCAGCAATAGAACATGGGTCAAAATCATTTTTCACCAATGACAAACAACTTACACGCTTTAAAAAACTCACCATTGTGTATCTCGATCAATTCGTCCCGAAATAAAATGTCTCTTGTTATTTTAGCACCCCAAGTGCTCTCCCCACTTCTTCAAACGCTTTCAGACCTACATCAAGATCAGCTTTCTCGTGGCTTGCGGACGGCATGACGCGAAGTCTCGCTTTACCAAGCAGAATCAGCTACCAACATACCAACCTCGGGAGTGAGATAGATCCTCACAACAATGAAGATCAATAAATATTTCCCCGATAATCAATTTTTCGTACCCAAATTTCCTTTTGTTTGTCTAAAACCTCAAAGATAGCCCTCACGCTTCCAGAGCGCAATCGATAGAAACCAGGCACACCGGACATCTTCTTAATGTCAAGGTTGCTCGGGAATGGAATGTCCAACTGCTGGAGCCTGCGAATTATATTTTTTGCGTCGTAGGAAGCCAATTGAGTGAGATTTTTTTCAGATTTCTTTGTGAAAAATATCTTAAATCGTGCCATTTATGTATATTTTTTTGCTATAACTTTTAATTCTACTCCTTCACCACGATCTTCTCGGGACAATTCCATGGCATCTTGTTCATCCACGCGATCCTCTATAAGCTCCTGAAGTCTCGTAAATTCCTTTAACGACAACACAACAGCCCGCGGATCTGTATGCTGAAAGAGATAAACCAGGCCAAGTTTATCTACATCGGACAACACCCCAAGGGTATCTTCACGTAAATCGGTGATAGATTTTGTATTCTGACGAGTTGGTAATAACATAAGATTATTATGGATAAAAACCTTAGGTTTGTCAAGAGAGAAATTTTTTTGATTCAAGAAGATTGCCGGTCTTCATATATCGCTCGTCTATATAGTCAAACCCGCTCATTCCTTTGACAAATTGGACCACGAGTCCAAATCCCAGAACATTTTTTGGTGTCGCAAGATCCGCCGCGTAGGAATCTCCACACATAATGGCCTGAGACAGATCAATTGGCTTTTTCAGATCCGCCTCTGCCATGCAGATGCCTTTGTCAAAAAATTCTTTATGCGGCTTATCCTCCGGATCGCCGATCGATACACCGCGATATGACAAACCCATTTCCCGTAAAAGCTCAATTCTTTCGCGCTTCAATCCTTCGGAATACGTTGGATCATAGACAAACATACCGTTTTCGTCTATTTTCAGCCGTCCGTCACTACTGGTCAAAAAATATATTGGCCTGCCATGACTTTGAATTTCAGAAAATAAATCGATGACATGAGGAAAAACTCTCATCTTCTCGACAAGTGTCATCCAATACGTATTCGCCGCTTCATATATTACCTCTCGGGACGCACTGATACCCAGTTTTTGACAGGCAAACCAGACAAAAAATTCTCTGCTCCATTTTTTTATCGCCCCGTATTTTGCTTTTATACAAGATTGTCTTTCTTCCATGATAGAGAGTATCTCATCATGAAATGGATTCGATCCTGACCCAGAAGTATGCCCGCCCATCATTGTGGAAAAGATATCCACAAACAATGACTGCACCCTCTCGCCCGTCGACGTATCATATCGTTCTTGAAACACTCGTTTTATGCCTTCTGAAGCAGCTTTCGTCGTGCCAGCCGTATCGACAAGCGTATCATCTATATCAAAAAACCAGACACTTTTATCCCAGGAAATTTTTTTCGATGTCATGAAGATTATTGTACACTAAACCTCGGAAAAAAATGACACTCCCCGAGGCAGAGCCATCGGGGTATCTAAGCCATAGCTTCCGG
>JBBTTM010000018.1:0-1734 GCA_038064255.1 Patescibacteria group bacterium
TTTACAAATAACATATTTGTCTATTTGTCTCGCGGAGCGAGATCCTGCTTCGCAGGATTTATTTGACTATTTGCTTATTTGTTTATTCCCCTGCTATACTCCTCCCTGCGATCCCTCTGACTCGCTCTTTGATATTAAAATAAGAGCACATTCACGATGCCTCTCGTTTTTTTTGTGACCGACAATACGCGTTTGTCATGCATAAAACGAAGACATCACATACACCCTTTAGAAAGAGGCAATCAATCATGAAAATCAATGTTTTTGCTCTTCCTGTCCTCGCCCTGGTGATTACGGCGGCTTTCATAGCGTTGATTCCGATCCCGGTCAAAGATGCGCCAGACTGGATAACACGGATCTCTGTCATTCTGACCGTGATTTTGGGCGTTTTCATCGCGGCAAGACTCATACTGAGAGGAAAAAAACGTCTGTTTCGATGGTATGAAGATTACAGAATAGTTGTCATTCTAGCGCTTTTTGGGGTGCTGACGTTCATGACATATCTTTTGTACCTCAGCGCAGTAGTAATTCCTGAAAAGACTTACTTGAGCGACAGCAGTTCGGCTGGCATTTTCACGGCACTGATTTCGTTTATGTTCTTCGTGATCGTACGCTTGAGCCTTCACGCCTACTATTACGGGAAAACTTCCATCATGGGCGGATTGCAGTTAGAACTTCGTGAGTCACGAAAAACAATTATGCCATTTGTTTTGTCGCTCACGTGCGCGGCGTTGCCATCGCTTTATTATCTCGCTCAGAACTACGGCGTCCATGGAAGCTTTTACATAGCTCAAGTCGTCATGATGACGCTTCTGCTATCCATTTGGACATACTATTCACCGCTTTTAAAAGATCTATTCGCCTTCAAGTAATAGTGTTATTGAAGCGATGATGCTTCAGCTTTATTTCATTTTTGGGATCGCAATCGGAGGCGATGGATGACACAAGATATCTTTTCTTGTCTCGTTTGTCGCTTCCGATCCCTTTTTAGCCTCGTAACTTGTTAACTAGTGGTCGATCGTCCACGAGTTAACAACTTCCAGCCTCAGATTTTTCTTTTCATTTGACTATTTGATTATTTGTCCAGCGAAGCTGGATCCTGCTTCGCAGGATTTATCTGACTATTGGTAGTATTTGCTTATTGGTAGTATTTGACTATTTGATTATTCCCATGGTACGCTCCTCCCCAAGTGACTACCCCACCCGCGTCGTGTCGTCCTCATGCGAGGATCTGTCAACTTTCACGGCGTTTGAACCTTGAAATAATTCTAAAAAAGAAACGGAGATGAAATCTATGGGCGCAAGAACTGTTGTAAAAACGGTCATCATAAAAACCATTAAAGAGGGAGATTTTTCTGTGCAATTCTGGCGTCAGGATGTTGAGAATCAACGAGATTCTCATGCGTGTATCATCTGCAAAGAGCATCACGATGGAGCGTGTTTCAGCTTTGGCATCACCTATGTCTATCCCGATGAAACAAGTGCCGGACCTCAGTTTTCAGCCTGTCCGAATGACCATGATAAAGCCGAAGCACAATGGAACACGTTTCATACCTCTCTTCGTGATGAATACGACAAATTCGAGACTGAAAACGCAGCACAATTGTGGCTCAACGGCAAGCTCATTCATGCGGGTTTTACGCACGAGCGCATTGAACTTGAAGACGATGATTCAGACTCCGAGGACTAGAAAGGACCTCACCAATGACAAAGCAAAGATCAACATACCTGTTT
>JBBTTM010000019.1:0-6264 GCA_038064255.1 Patescibacteria group bacterium
TCGCCTGCCGGCCGAATCCTCACCAAAAAGGAAACGGCATTTCATCTGCGTAAAAAACAGATCGATCTCGTCCTCGTCATCCTCTTTCCCTTTCTTGCGACATTTCTTGCACTCTTTTTTGACCTCACATTTTTTGCTGCTACACTCCTGTATTACGGCACTCCGGCACTCTATCTTTCTTTGCGTTCGCCGAAGTTAGCTCAAAAAGCAAGTATTTTTGCGCTCCTGCTTGCACTTCCGATTTCCTTTATCATCGATTATTTTGCTTTCTTAGATAGAACATGGTTTATCCCCTTTTCCTGGTTTCCAAACCGAATATTTGGTTTTATTTCGCTTGATAATTTATCGTTTGGTGTTTTATTAACGTACTCTATCGTCCTTTTTTATGAACACTTTATTGATCACGGGAAAAATAAAACGATTGACAAACATTTGATTCACCTCATGTACCTAGTCATCCTACTCCTACTCATCTTCTTTATTTTCATCACGACGCGTACGGCATCAATGAGCATACCGTATTTTTACCTCTGGGTTGGAATAGTTCTTGCGGGCATACCTGCAGTCACACTCCTCATCCAGGTGCCAAAAATGCTTGCAAAATATATAAAAACGTCTATCTATTTTTTCCTCATCGCTGTTCTTTCTGAATACACAGGTCTTCGGCTCGGACACTGGATGTTCCCTGGGAAAAACTTCCTCGGGTGGATGCCTTTTTTTGGATTTAGAATCCCAGTAGAAGAAGCCATATTTTTCTTTCTCCTCGCGGCAGTTGGGATTGTTGCAATCTACGAATTTTTTGATGACGATGGGAGATAAGTTGAATTATCCAATAATCCAATTCTCAAATAATCCAATTATCCAATATCAGACAGATTTCAATTCGTTGATTGCGACAGCGACCCCGCCTGAGTGCTTAAAGATATAGGAGGTGGAGACGACGAAGTTTGCACCCGCGTCTGCGACTATTTTGGCTGTCTGCGGCGTCATGCCGCCATCTACTTCTATCGGGATACTGACCGCGTTTTGCGCAAGTATTTTTATTTTCTCTACCGACTCAGGCAAAAATGGCAGTCCGCTCGCTCCCGCTTCTATCGTCATGACAAGAACCAAATCCAATTCTTCAAGAAACGGTTCTATAACCTCTACTTCCGTGGCACCATCCAGTGCAAGCGCCACTTCGACACTTTCTGCTTTACATTCTTCCAAAAAAAGCCTCGGGTCATCACATTCGACATGCGCAATCAGTCGTTTAAATCCTGCATCGACCAGATCACGGATCATCTTTTCCGGACGGGAGACCATGATATGTGCTTCAAACGAAAGATCGGGATATGCATCGATAATGAGTTTCATTTTTTCTGCATCAAAATGCGTATCGAGCGGTACCAACGTCCCATCTCCGATGTCAATCTGCACCCATGACACGTTTCCAGAAGACTGCGACACCCGCAGCGCCACATCTTCCATGGTTGTTTCGTTTATTCCGGGTATTATGTCAATCATAGATTTTTCTCCTCATACGCCTTAATTTTTCCGATACGCCGTATAAACCGATCTTCAGGAACAAATTGCGTAAAGAGAAATACTTCAATCATTTTTTTAATCATATCTTCATTAAAAATATCAGTAGCAATTGCCAGCACGTTTGCGTCATTATGTTCACGATTGTGTTTCACATCCTCTATGGAAAGCGCTGTCACACAGCGAATACCTTTCACCTTATTGGCAGTTATCGTCACCCCGCCGCCCGATCCGCAAAAAACGAGTCCTAGCCGTGCAAGGCCGGGCCTTGCAATGTTATCCACATTTTCAGATACTCTCGTTAATCCACCAATGCGCTCTGCGACGGCAAAAGCAAAGTCTGGAAAGTCATCCTCTTTATCATAGACGATGTTGCCGCAATCTACGACTTCATGCCCGAGAGAGATGAGCCAGAACTTGATCAATTCCTTCATTGCAAATCCTCGATGGTCAGCGCCGATAAATATTTTCATACATTTATTTTCTGTCATTGCGAGCCCCGCCTTAACGGGGCGTGGCAATCTTCCACATAATTGGAAGATCCCTCCGCTTCGGTCGGGATGACAGAATACTCTGGATCCCCGCTGGAGTTTACCCCGCACTCTGATGCGGGGCGAGGATGACACTATAACATTACAAAGCGTACCGTAGGTTTGTCTGATCTGTAAAGAGGCAAACGCGATCAGGCGGAAGTTCCCGATAGACTCTTCCCGGTGTTTCTTCTATTCCGCCTTTCGTCGAACACAATTTTTCCAAAGTCGGTCGTTTATTTTCTCCGACGGTATAAAGAATAACATGTGCAAATTTTTTTATAAAAGAAAGTGTGGACGTCACGCGATCTGGAACATCGACGTTTTTTCCGGCATGGTATCCGACGACAAAATTTTGGGTGTCTATAAACCGCTTTTGAAACCCTGATGCATCATCTGGCATCGGAAATATTCCCGCAGTATGTCCATCCAGCCCAATTCCGGCTGTACAAATGATAGAACCATTTTTGTGCTCAATCATCCATTTTTTATATGATCTATCAAGTCGTTTCGCTTCGTCTTTTATCGACTCTTTATACCCAGTGGTCGGATCTATAAGTCGTGCCCCGTTTCGAAGAGCCGGAATAAAAAACGGATGTCGCAATAGAGATAAAAAATTCGTTTTTAAAGAATCTTTGGTATACCGCTCATCTACAAGTCCTATGGTTACCCGTGTATCTATGACGCTGACATCGACACTTTTTAACACATCTAACGCCGAACCGCCGGAAAGGAGGAGGAGAATTGATTTTTTTGTTTTGGCTAACTGCTCCGTAAGACGCCGGCCTGCTTCGCGAGTGACGCTTTTCGTATCGATATTGGAATATATCTTCATACAGAACTTACGCAAGATATCTACGTTTTACTTGTCATTGCGAGGATCCCCGCCTCTGGCGGGGAGACGCGGCAATCTTTTTAATAAAATAGATCGCCACGCCCCGCCTGCAATGCGTAGACTATGCATCACGGGCAGGCGTCAGAACGGTCTCGCGATGACAGGTATGCAAATTCTCTATTATCACAAGGTCGGTTCTTTGTGTCCGCCGTATGCATGCCGAAGACTTGAGACGGTTTTACTCGCCATGGTGGGATGTGTTTTTGATTTTTTCCGCGCTTCAAGTGACGCCTCTATGACCGGCGTACTGACACCAAGCGACTTCGCTTCAGCAATCGTCCACTCGCCCGTAGTCCCTCCTCCTACCTTTCCATTATATATATGTAACGTTGGATCTGCGTCTAACTCCCCTGCGAGTAATTCTACAAGCCACCCTCGGACGACGCTCCCATGATTCCAGAGCTTTACCACCGCAGGCAGATACAAAGAGAATGGGCTTTTTGATAATAGTTCGACTCCCTCGCCAAGCGCCTGATCTATCCCGTACTCGACGCCGTTATGCACCATCTTCACAAAATGTCCGGCGCCACTCTTCCCAAGATACGCCCACCCGTCTTTGACAGCCATGACATCCCAAAGCTCCGACAGTGAATCGACGACGGATTTTTCACCTCCAAGCATGAGACATGCGCCGTTTTGCGCACCAGACAGGCCTCCGCTCGTACCGCAATCGATATATGAAATACCTTTTTCTTTCAAATGAGAGGCGCGGCGCAGAGAGTCTTTGTAAAAAGAATTCCCGCCATCTATAATGATATCACCAGTAGAAAGGCCTGAGAGTAAAAGACTCTCAAGCACTTCATCTACCGGCTTACCCTCCGGCACCATGAGAAATAGTATTCGTGGAGTTTTGAGATTTTTGAAAATATCACCATGAGATTTCGCAGGGACAAATTGCCCAGAAAGTTTCAGGGGTTCAAATTCTTTGACAAACGAATCCGTGACGTCCCCTGATCTGTTCCACCCGACGACCGAAACACCTGATTGAAGCAGGTGAATCACCATAAGTTTTCCCATTTTCCCCAGTCCTAAAAAGCCGATTGTCATACAAAAACTATACCACGCTTTTGATAACTTAGACTAGAAGTCATCTCAAAACCTATTCTTCGAGTCCCTCGAAAAGATTCGGGATAAACTCCAGCGAGAAGTTCTCTCCCGCCACGGCGGGATCGAACAATACAGATTTCCGAGGTATTGAGATAGCTTCTAGAGAGGATTTGTCATTGCGAGTCCGTTCATACGGCGCGGCAATCTTTACCATCTGGAAGATCGCCACGGGTCGAAGCCGACCCTCGCGATGACAAAAAACTAAATGAAGTGAAGTAAGGAGCGTATTCAGTATTCAGTATTCGAAAATACTACTTATACCTCTGAAGCGATTCGGAGAGTTTGGCGTATTTGGTATCAAGTGATTTAAATGTTTCGTCATCCATAAGTCCTCGCCCCCACGACACCGCTAGCTGAGTACGGGCAACAGCAACCAGGCCCACTGAATCATAGATGCAATCGCGACCGATCCGGTGATCGAGACGGGACAATCCATCCGCTATCTTTGCCGTCACATTCTGACACGACTCAAGTAGTTTTTCTACCATGTCTTCCTGTCCCTCGGTAAGGTCTATCTCATCAACAACATCATGGACGTCCATGAGAGCGACGTACGATTCCTGCCAGAGTGCGTGTTCGTGAAAATTTGTCATACGCATATTTTACTGTATCTCCCGGAGAAAAACCACACCCGCCCTACTTGACAGAATCCGACTCCGGTATCATTATTAAAATAGAAAAGAAAATCGTATGGAAAACAATACTCAGCTTTCCTTTGTCATAAAACTCCTGATTGGCCTTGCAGTCGTCGTCGGACTTATACTCCTATCTCTTCTCGTGTATAAAAACTATAAAAAAAGTAGCACAGCGCCGCTCGCAGATCAAGCACCCGCAAAATCCGACTCGTCCACTACACCCATCCCGCTTCCGAAAGGAAAACAGTCTTTTACCGTAAACGGCGGAAAACGAAACGGCATAGAATGGAAAATTACGACTGTCGACCCGTATGACCCGAGTCTCAACCAAAAACAGGCTCTCTCCATCAAAATCATAAGCGATACACCGGTTAGCGGAGTTACAGCGACACTCGAGACAGACACAAAAAAAACTGCGTATCCTCTCGCGCTTTCTGACGGAACGGACAAGGATGGCCTGTGGCAAGGATCATGGACGGTTGAAGACACGCATAACGTCACCTACTCTGCAGTCTTAAAAGCAACAAATGCCGAGGGGGGCGACTCGTTGACGCTCACGTTTCGTTAGCCCTTGAAAATTCTTAAAGGCCAGGCCTTAAAACTGCTTGTCCTGAGCGAAGTCGAAGGAGCTTGGCTCCGCCAGGAAAGGCCTGGCCTTATAATATAATTATGAAAACAACGATTTCACTTCTGGTACTCTTCGTCGCCAGTTTCATTTTCTCTTCTCCTATCTTTGCCAAAGATACACCCCCGCCTGAACCCAAAGCGGAACAGATAGGCACACTGAGTGGTTTTCAGTTTCTCCCCGGGTGGAACTATTTTTCTCTCGCCGAAACATCCTGTCCTCTTGAGACGATCTTTAATGAGCTCCAGGCAGACGCAGGCGGCGGCATCTACATCGATACGCTCTTTGCAATACCTACCAAAGGAACCTGGACAAAGTACGACTACGGCAAAACAGATCTTCTGACGGTCATACCCACCGGATCAGTCATCGCATATGAAAGCGATAAAAAATTCTTCTTTGACATGGCGTCTATCGCATGCTCTGAAGAGCCAAAAAACAAACGGACCACACAGATTGCGGCGGCGCGCGCCGTAGCCCAAACGAATGAAGTCGCGCTGGCGGCGCTCGAAGAAGAAAAAAACCGGAAAATCAGAGAACTTCAACGCGTTCCCTCCCCGCTTGATCCTTTGAAAAATTGGTTTGCCGATCTCTGGACAGCTCTTGCAAAATTCTTTCAAAAGTTTAGTATTAAATAGTAATATGTCTTCAAGGCCAGGCCTTAAAACTGCTTGTCCTGAGCGAAGTCGAAGGAGCTTGGCTCCGGCAGGAAAGGCCTGGCCTTATAAATAAACACATATGAAAAACATATATGCAATGTTTTATAGTCTTCTCATCTTCAGCTTCTTTTTTCAGATCCCCAAAACCTACGCCGTCTCCTGTCTTCGCTCTGATACAGGGACGACGACATTGAACAGCGTCTGTACCCTTGATGGTTTTCCGAAGTATGATGTGAGCGGGAATGAGATCAGCAGAGTCGGGATCATCAATAGCGGAGACCTGACTGTC
>JBBTTM010000020.1:0-2114 GCA_038064255.1 Patescibacteria group bacterium
TGGGAGTGGGAATGTGGGGGTGGGGACGACGAGTCCGGGGGCAAAATTCAATGTAGTGGGCGGAGATGCGTATTTTGACGGCGGACAAACAGCCATACGTCTTCGAAATGATGGTGCGACACAATACCGAAGTGACTTTAGCATGAATCAGGCGACGGGACTTCAGATAAATGCGTATGATGACGGAGGTGGAGCGTATATTCCTATTCAATTTGATGGATTAGTATTCCGAGTATATTCGGGAACTGCAGGGAACACTCTGGGACTCTATCAGGATACAACAGGCAATGTCGGTATAGGCTCTACTGCACCGGGAGCAAAGCTGGAAGTCGTAGGCAACATCAACTCCTCGACCGGTGCTCTCCAGACGGCAGGAGTGACGCGTATCGACAACTCCGGAGTGGGCACACTCGCCGCAGGGACGACGATAGGGGGTGCGGCTGTGGCCGGTCTTCCTGCAGGATCAGTATTACCATACGCAGGCTCCACGGCTCCGAGCGGATATCTCATAGCAGATGGATCTGCAGTTTCACGAGCCACATATTCAGCCCTTTTTACTGCCATAAGCACAACATACGGTGTAGGAGACGGCTCAACCACATTCAACGTGCCTGACATGCGCGGGGGCGTGGGCGTGGGCGATGACAATATGGGCGGGTCTGCAGCCAGTCGTATGACAACGGCTGGAAGTGGCGTGGATGGCGCGACGCTGGGCGCGGCTGGCGGGGCACAGAATCATACGTTGACGGTGGCAGAGTTGGCTGCACACAATCACAATATCCCATTCAACACGAATCCAAACGACAATACTGGTTCGCCTTACTTTATTCATAATAGTAAATACAATTCTAACGGAAGCATTTCTTCTCAGGGTGGAGGCGCGGCGCACAACAACACGCAACCATCGCTTATTCTGAATTACATTATCAAGACGTGAGTGACCTCACCCTGGCCCCTACCCTTCGGGTGATGGAGGTTCAATAAAAGATACTCCAATTCCATAATAATGCGCAATAACGTGGAATGTATTCCACAGATTTGCAATTTATATGGAGATCAGATAGAATTTGGTCATGACCTACACTGAACTTCTGACCATCATTTCTGAGTCTGCAAAGCTCAATAGCGACGCATCCATCGAGCGTTCCATTGAATCGGAGCTTTCCTCACTCCTTACTGTCCCCAAACCCTTGAAAGCTATAACTGGTCTCAGACGAAGTGGGAAATCATATGTACTAAAAAAGATGTACCGTCGGATAATCGATCAGCTTGGGATCCCACAATCAAACATCTTCTTTATCAATTTTGAAAATGACCGTCTGGTAAAATCCCGCAACCTGACCAGTTTACGCAGCATATTTGAATTGTTTCTATCTCATGCCGATATTGCGAAACCAATTTTTCTCTTTTTGGATGAAATTCAAAATGTTCCCCAGTGGGAAAGTTTTGTACGGACTATCTATGACAGCACTCAGTATAATATTTTTATAACCGGATCAAATAGCAACTTGTTATCGAGTGAATTTTCAACCTCCTTGGGGGGAAGAATATTGGAATTTCATATCCACCCGTTTTCGTTTAAGGAATGTTTACAGTGGAACCATGTGATAATACCCCAGAATTTGTATGAATTGACCGAATCCAGAGCAGTAATTCAAAGTAATCTCAATACATACCTCCGTTTTGGCGGTTTGGTAGAGACATTTAGCTTAACTGACGAACAAAAGATCTCATACCAAGAAACGCTCACCGAAAAAATAATCATCAATGACATATTGAACCGTTTTCATTTAAACTATCCGAACATCTTGAAGAATGTTAGTCAGTATTTACAGACCAATGTGGGAAATATCACGAGTATAGGAAATATTACCAAGTGGATCAGAAATTTGGGAGAAGATAAAAAACTGGACTACAAGACACTCCAGACCTATATTGGATATTTAGAAAAGACATATCTTATCAAGAAGGTTAGAAAATTTTCTTTTAAAACCAAGGAGATCTTTTCCACGCAACATAAATATTACTTTGTAGACAATTTGTTTTGTCATAAAAGCGATATCGAAGATCAAATGGAGAATTTGGTTTTTCAACACATATCCAGAACCCAGACC
>JBBTTM010000020.1:2124-9915 GCA_038064255.1 Patescibacteria group bacterium
TTTATGGCCGGGATGATCGGGGAAAAGAGATTGATTTTATGATACCGAATACGTCTTTGGCGTACCAAGTTTGCTATCAATTGAATGACACCAATATAAAAAGAGAAACAAAATTTCCGGCAAATCTCATATACATGTATGACCACAGAGAGCAAAAAACCGAGATTTCAAATATAAAACTCATGAGTCTCGATCAATTATTACTGGAAATAAAGGGATGACGCCCCCACCTGCACACCACTCTGGCCCCCACCCTTCGGGACATACCGTCTGGTACATCCCTTCGGGTGATGTAGCTTCATATTCTTGCTAAAATATACATCGCCACTTGACAAAATAATACTATATTGATATAGTATAGGCATGATAAAAAGATTGATTGAGGATGAAGTTGAGGCGTATATACATCGAACGGACAAAAAGATTCTCTTTATCTGGGGTCCCAGGCGTTCTGGTAAGACGACGCTTTTGAAGAAATTAAAGCAGGTATATGCCGTACCAATTTTTAATTTCGATTTGCTGTCTGACAGACAAAAATTTGTTCCTGACCGAGATGTATTGGAAAAATTAGTTCAGGAACACAAAATACTATTGATAGACGAAGTCCAAAATTCACCACAATCTACTGTCGCTCTCAAAATATTGTACGATGAATTTGATGTCAAGGTCATCGCGACAGGCAGCAGTGAACTTCGGCAAAAATCTGCGGAAGAATTTGATAGTCTGGCTGGTAGATTTGTCGAAACCTATTGTCTCCCCCTCTCGATTGATGAAATAAAAAATCACGATCAGCCAAAAGAGTATGAAAAGGCTGAATATTGGCAAACATTGGCAGATACGTTGCAGAATTTTGGCTGTTATCCCGAAGTCTATGATTCAGCCCTTGATGAAAAAGAGAAAATAGAGTTGTTGGAAAACATCGTGGAGACGTACGTCCTGAAGGACGTCATCGATATATATAATCTAAAAAATGTCAAATTAGCCCATGATATTTTGGTAAAAATTGCGCTCCAGCTGGGTAGTGAAGTGTCCATGCGGGAGATTGCTAATTCTTTGCAAGCCAATGTCCAGACAGTGTCAAACTATATTGAAATTTTTATCAAAAATTATATTCTCATTCCCTTGCCGTCGTTTAAGACGAATGTACGAAAATCAGTCTCGGAAAACCGGAAGCTTTATTTTTATGATTTGGGGGTGAGAAATGCCTTGGTGAAAGATTTTAGAAAACTGGAATTGAGACCTGATAGTGGCGGATTATGGGAAAATTTTATCGTTTGCGAGCTGGAAAAGATGAGACGAAACCATAATATAAAGAAATCGTTGTACTTTTACCGGGAATATGGCGGGCGAGAAGTAGATATCGTGATTGAGGATTATCACAAAAAATACCTGTGTCTGGAAATAAAGAAAAAGAAAAATAAAGCAACATCAGTCTTCCCCATCGCCCACTCTCTTGATGTAATACATGCCAATAATTATGCTGCTGTAATAGCGGGCATTGACCAAACGTAAATTCCATATACCATGACCCCCACCCTTCGGGCTCAACTAGCTTCATTTCTTTCTTATACACCGTATAAAACAGGGATTGACATCCAGAAATAACCGGTGTAAAATGGGAGTATGACCATAATTCGTCATCTGGATGACGCCCTTATTTCTCATGTGAATACTCTCAAGGAAGCCCTCATTCTTCTCGGAGCCCGCCAGGTGGGAAAAACAACCATGCTTGCCCGGCTCTTTCCCAAAGCACAGTATGCCACCGTTGACAATGAACATGTCCGGAGCATTGTAGATCGTTACGATATCACCGCGTACCACGAACTCATCCCTCGGGATACCTCGATATTCATCTTGGATGAAGTGCATTTACTCAAAGATCCGGGGCGAGCGATCAAGATACTGCATGATCATTTGCCCGATGTTCGTCTCATCGTGACGGGCTCATCCGCCTTTTTCATAAAAAATAGAACTACCGAAAGTCTGGCCGGAAGAAAAATCGATTATCATTTGTTTCCTTTAACCATGAGTGAGTATCTTGCCCAAACAGGCAGCACAAAAAAGCTTTTCTACCCAATCCTCCGTCATATAAAAGCTGATGCACGGTTCCCCCCCGCCCGTATCTATCCGTTTGATCTGACTGCTATCACCCAGTCCGTGATGCGTTATGGGCTGTATCCGGCAACCGTGGGTCACCCGAACAAGGAGCTATACCTTACCAATCTAGCTGAAAGTGTCGTATTCCGTGATCTACTGGAATTATCTCTTATAGAAAACAGACCGGCCGCGCGTAATCTCCTAAAGCTCCTTGCATTCCAAACAGGAAGTCTCGTCAACATCAGTGAACTTGCTCAAAAGCTCTCCGTGGATGTCAAAACCGTAAAACGCTACCTCACGCTTTTTGAAGAGAGTTTTATCCTCTTTACTCTGCCACCCTACATGAAAAATGGACGAAAAGAAATCGGAAAAATGGCCAAGGTTTATTTTTTTGATGTGGGACTACGAAACGCGATCATCGGTAATTTCGATCCTATCAATTCGCGGCCGGACGCTGGAGCTCTCTTTGAAAATTTGATAGTTTCAGAAGTCTATAAAGTGAACAGCTATGGAAATTTTGGCTATACCCTTCATTTCTGGCGTACGACAGACGGGTCGGAAGTAGACCTGGTGCTTGCCCGCGCAAATACGATAGCAGGAATTGAAATAAAATCCTCTCCCCGTCGGACAAATCAGGCATTTCTCCACCGGTATCCGTTTGCGACTCTTACGACTATTACACCAGATAATTATCTCTAATTCCCACCCTTTTCCCCACCATTCGGGCTTCATAGTTCTGTGGACATTTTCTTTCTGAGGATGAAATTGGGAATTCTGTAGATCTATTACTCATTTCCCAAAAACCACGCTTTGCCATCTTTTTGAATAAAATCCTCTGCCTCTTCTGGCCCCCACGTCCCTCTTTTATACGAAAAAAGGGGTTGTTTTGCGTACTCCCAGGCGTTTAAAATTCCTGTCACCAAAGACCAGCTCGCATCTATGCCATCGGTACGGGCAAAAAGCGTCTGATCACCCTTGAGAGCGTCAAGAAGCAGTCGTTCGTACGGCTCGGGAGAAACAGTATTTCCGAAAGTGTCTCTATAGCAAAACTCCATTTTGGTCGGCGTAACTCTCATGCCAAATCCCGGCTCTTTTACCATGAGCCGAAGGGTGATCCCCTCGTCCGGCTGTATGCGGAGCGACAAAACATTTCGCATCACATCATCAGGACGGAAAAAACACACGTCACCGGTACAGATGGGTTTTTTATAATGAAGAGATATTTCAGTGACCTTTGTTTTCAACATTTTCCCGGTCCGAAGATAAAACGGTACGCCGTTCCAGCGCGGAGTATCAATAAAAAATTTTCCTGCAAAAAATGTCTCGGTCTTGGAATCTTTTGATATTTGTTTCTCTTTTGTATATCCATCATACTGGCCCCGTACAGTACTACGATTCACATCAGTGAGCGGCACAATATGTTTAAGAACTTCTATCCGCGCATCCCGGATCGCGTCCGAACTAAACGCATGCGGTTGTTCCATGGCGGTCACGGCCAACATTTCAAACATGTGGTTTTGCACGACATCCCGTAGCGCACCCACTCCGTCGTAAAACGCGCCTCTCTGCCCCACGCCATCACTCTCTGAAAGAGTGATCTGTACGTGATCGATAAATTCACTGTTCCATGTAGGGTCAAACATGCCGTTTGCAAACCGCAGTGCCAGAATATTTTGTACCGTTTCTTTGCCGAGGTAATGATCGATCCGGTAGATCTGCTGTTCCTGGAAAATACTTGATAATAATTTTTCCAGATTACGGGCAGTCGAAAGATCATTCCCAAACGGCTTTTCGATAAGAATCTTCGTCGAGTTTATCCCGATGTGTTCTCCGTGCATCTCTCCTTTATCGCGGTCGACACAGCCTTCTGAAAGCCCGCTGTCACCTAAATTTTTTAATATCGTTTCGCAATGCACTGGTGGAGTCGCAAGATAAAAATACCGGGGAACGCACGCATGATGCAGAGCATCGAACCCTGTAACAAGATTTTTTATATGAAGATATGTTTTTTCATCTTCAAACCGGCCTTCGAGATACTCTGTCGCATCCGCTACCTTTTTCCACACCGTATCATCGATTGTTGAAACACTTTTCAGAAGAGCGTCATGTAAAAACGTCCTGAAGGAATCACCAGAGAGAGGGCGTCTCCCGACGCCGATGACATGGATCTGCCCAATATCACCGCGCTTGACCAACCGATAGAGAGACGGAACGAGTTTTCTCTGCATGAGATCGCCTGTCGCGCCGAAAATGACAAAAATTATGGGATTTTTATTCATACTATCTTTCTTCTCTCTATCTTACCCGCCTTTGCCGAAAAACACCATGCGTTGTATAAAATACATCGATAGACGTGACACCATCTTTTAGCCCGTATTGACGCCTTGTCAGAGAGGTCCTCTCTGACATCCTATCTATACGCTCCAGATGAATGCTCCTTTTTACAAGCTTAGATGTACAGATAAATCGCGTAACAGATACATCGCGTACAGTTAAATCGTTGCAAACTCGTTCAGGAAAGGTATAATACGTACATGACCTCAAAGCCAACCATTTACACTCAAACGTACGGCAAAAAACCCCAGATTGAAGGGGTAAAACTCATCCCGATGAAAACATTTGTGGTCGACGAAGGAGATTTTTCCGAACTATTTCGGCTGACAGATTCAGGCGCACTAGAGATGCTCCCCGACTTTACACTCCGCCAGATAAACCGCACGCGTGTCTTTGGCGGATCCATAAAAGCCTGGCATATCCATACCAATCAGGAAGAATGCTGGTACGTCCCACCCACTGATCAGCTCATGGTAGGGCTCTGGGATCTGCGGGATACATCAGCAACGAAAGACGTGAAAATGAAAATAAATCTCGGAGGCGGTGTCTCACAGGCGCTCTATATTCCGGTAGGTGTCGCACACGGACTTCATAATCTTCTGAAGCGTCCGATTGAGCTCTACTACTTTGTCAGTAATCAGTTTCGTCCCAACTCGCCCGACGAGAAGCGTCTCCACTGGGACGAAGCCGGTGCAGACTTCTGGAAACCCGAAAGAGACTGAGAATTGATATCTAATAAAGCACACTTTTCTATTTTCCGAGGATGACTGCTATGTCCGCATTCGGACGCACTTCGCCACTGGGCAAAAGCCCTATGGTGCCGCCGATGAGTTTTGCGAGATTTTGCACTGACTGCATCCGGGAAAAATCCGAAATTGGATACCCTATTTGACACAATTCTCACATCGGTAACAATGAATCAGTAATGTGTATTGGTGATTGGATATTGGATATTGTATATTGATGTACATGCTCCTCACCTACACCTCCACCCCTGCGATCGTAGACACCATCGACAACATTATGGCCCTCCGCCAGTCTATCCTCCTCTCGCCGTTGTCCCCGAGGACGGAGCTACGTCTCAAGTTTGAAGCGACCGTGAACCGTATCCGCGCATCTCTCTTTTTATCCGGTATAGACACTGACACAGAGCTCATCTCAAATACCCTTTTGACCCATCCAAAAATTCCGTCCAAAAAACAAATCGCCATCATGGGCTACAATCGCGCGCTTCAAACGATAGATTCCGACTGGAAAAATAATATCTCGTCCATTTCCTTTCAGGATATGACAGACGTCATTGCATCTGTATCTCAAAATCACTCATCAGACCGCCTCCCTCGGGGAGCAGAGGCAGACATACGCGAACTCCTCTCGTTTTTCGATTCTTCGATCATCAATCCCTTCTTGAAAGCCGCCATCGCAAGCCATCTCTTCCTGGTGTACCCGGCTTTTTCAGAAGACCAGGGCAAAATCGGCAGACTCATAGCGTACGGAGTATTAAGCCACAGCGGCATGGACGTGCGGGGCCTCCTGACGCCGGAATTTGCGTGGCTAGGAAAAGAACCTATCGTAACAAAAGCACTGAGTAAGTCTCTGGATGAAGCTTCTCTCACGCCGTGGATTGAGACCTACCTTCTTTTGTGCCTCGCGAGCCTAACAAACACCATTGCAGTGTTAAAAGAAAAAAAATATACGACACGTCTGCCTATCTCTTTTTTTGACCTGACAGAGCGGCAAAAAGAGATTGTCCGGCTCTCCGCTCATCCGGAAGCGACACTCACCAATGCGTCTTTACAAAAACGATTTTCTGTCTCACAGATTACCGCGTCGCGCGATCTTGCCCGTCTGACCGGCCTTGGACTTCTCTTTGCCCATGGACGTGGAAGATCGATATACTATACGAAAGTGTAGAGTAGCTATCAGCTTTCAATCTTCAGCTTTCAGTAATTACAAACCAGATCATCAGAGAAACCCCATAACATGAATAATTATTCTTCAATATATGTCTCCCGACCCTCTTCTCTCATCTTATTTCTAGCCTCATAGTTTGTATTTTGGACATACACGTGTTCTCGCGATTTACAAACTATTTAAAAAAAATCTCTCTTATACTATTTCTCCCCCTCATTCGTATTTCGAAAATTACTGTATCTCCTCTGCACGTACATAAACAATACCTCATGTACGCCTAGAAAAGTAACAGTTCAGTCTCCTGATAGGGATTATATTGTTCGATCCCGCCGTGGCGGGAGAGAACTTCTCGCTGGAGTTTATCCCGAATCTTTTCGAGGGACTCGAAGAATAGGTTTTGAGATGACTTCTAGCAAGGACTGTCCTTGATAGATTACATCAAACTGTATCATATATTGGGATTATATGTTCGGGTTTTCTGTCAGTTTTTTGTACAGTTCTATATACGAATCCACCATTGTTTCTAACGTAAACTTTTCCTCGATGTGTTGCCTGCAAGCCCAGCGCATCGTTTTGTAATCTTCATCCGATAATTCATATATCCGTTCCACGGCTTCCCTGAGTCCTTCGACTCCAGTCTTTTTGATGACAAAATCACCCCTCATATCGCTCTCAGACGGATTAACCAAAAATCCCGTCTTCCCATCTTTTATTATCTCTGGCAAAGCACCCCGCGCGTACGCGACCACAGGGGTCCCTACCGCCATGGATTCTATGGTCACGAGTCCAAACGGCTCCTCCCACCCGACCGGAAACAAAAATAATTTTGCATCTGAAAAAAACGCCGGGAGCAGTGCCCGATCGAGGTTTTTTGACACTGTCACCCGATCTGTCAACTGTGCTACGCGTGGTTCTATGCTCTTCTCGTACCACTCTTTCCATTGATCTTTAAGCACTACCGCCACTCCAAGCGAATATGAAGTGAATTCAAGAACACTCAGAGCATCGCCAAGTCCTTTTTCTACGACTCCTCGCCCAACCCAGACGATCCGATTTCCGCCACTTGTATCAAACGGATAGATGAGAGGATCTATACCATGATGAATGGTTTGGGTATATGGCAAATCGGGCAAGCGGACCCTCTGTGCATCGCTAATCGATACAATATGAATATTTTTTAAATCTTTAAACGAAGAAAAAAGAGACGGTTCGTACGCCTGATCCACCCCACCGTGCAGAGTAAATAACACTGGTTTATTCATGTCCTGTATAAGTGGAAGGACGCTCTCGCCGTTACTTATGTGCACATGATACAGGTCAAAATCATCCGCACGAGAAAAAGCCTCGCGTATCAATGCACGTTCCACTGATTTTTGATCGGCTATAGACGGATCGAGCGTGGTCGCCACCGGATCGGAAACGAAGCGGATGTCCTTGACCGGCTTG